>CATZYY010000012.1 GCA_958426425.1 uncultured Oscillospiraceae bacterium | reverse complement strand
TGGCGCCCTTCACCAGGCCCGCGATATCCACGAATTCCACCACCGCCGGGGTCTTCTTGTCCGGCTCATAGATCTCCGCCAGGTGGTCCAGCCGCTCGTCCGGCACGGCCACCATGCCCACGTTGGGGTCAATGGTGCAGAAGGGGTAGTTGGCGCTTTCGGCGCCGGCGTTGGTAATGGCGTTGAACAGGGTGGATTTTCCTACATTTGGAAGTCCCACAATACCGAGCTTCATAAAAGCAAATCTCCTTTGCCGTATTTTCAACTGTGTATTGTATCATTCCCCGTCTAAAAGCGCAAGAGCGGTGGGAAGAAAGGCGGAGTTTTCCCGCAAAAAGTCTCCCGCTGTTCCAACGGCAAACGCGCGCCGGGTTTCCCCGGCGCGCGTTTTTTCATGGTGTCATTCATTTTTATCACTGTCAGTTCCATTTGGCAGATAGGGTCTATATCCACACGCCGCTCCCGCCGCATGGAGGTTTTGCCTTTCCGCAGCGGCTGCCGCAGACCTCCTCGGGTGCGATGCGTCGGTGCTGTTCAAGGCCGTCTCACCGGCCGAAGAAATAGTCAAACAGATCGTAGGGATCGCTGAACCCGCCGTACTGGTTGCCATACTGATCGCTGCCCTGTGTGGTCTGATCCTGCGTCTCGTCGGTTCCGGTCTCAGCGGGAGTGGCGTCCCAGGTCAGATCCACGGTGATGGTCTCCCCCTGCCGATAGACCGTAAGCGTCACGGTATCCCCGGCGGAATACTGCTTTTTGACGGCGGTCAGATCCTCCAGGCTGGAAACGCTGCTGTCGTCCACCTTGGTAATGACGTCGCCCATCTGGAGGCCCGCCTTCTCAGCGGCGCTGCCCTCCTCCACGGAGTAGACGAACACGCCGGAGGTCACGTCATAGCGGTACTGGGCTGCCATCTGTTCCGTCATAGTGCCGACGGTGATGCCCAGATAGGGCTTGTTGGTGACGTAGCCGTTGGTCATGATGTCCTCGATCATGGCGTAGACGTCGTTGATGGGGATGGCGAAGCCCAGGCCCTCCACGGACTCGTCAGAGTAGCTGGAGTACTTGGCGGAGACGATGCCCACCACCTCGCCGTAGCTGTTAAGCAGGGGGCCGCCGGAGTTGCCGGGGTTGATGGAGGCGTCCGTCTGGATCATGTTGAAGGGGGTACCGTCCACGTTGATGGTCCGGTTCACGCTGGAAACCATGCCGCCGGACATGGAGAAGGTCAGCTCACCCAGGGGGTTGCCAATGGCCAGCACGTGGTCGCCCACGTTCAGGTTACTGCTGTCACCCAGGGTCACGGCCTGCAGTCCGGTTGCCTCCACCTTGATGACGGCGATATCATAGTCCTCGTCGCCGCCCACATACAGGGCATTGTACTCATCGCCGTTATACATGGTGACGGTGACAGTATCGGCATCCTTGACCACGTGGTAGTTGGTAACGATATAGCCGTCCGCCGTCAGCACAAAACCGGAGCCGGCGGAGGCGGTCTCCACCGTCTGGCCGAAGAAGTTGGTGCCGCTGGTGGCGCTGGTGCGGATGGACACCACGCTGTTGACGTTGGCGGCATACACCTCGGCGTCGCTCATGGCGTTCTTGCCGTCCACGGTATTGATGGATACGGTGGTGGCGGGCCGGCTGCTGACGTTGATGGAACTATCGCTGGGCGCCTGGCTGATGCCCCAGGCCACACCGCCGCCCACAGCGCCGCCCAGCAGGGCACAGCACAGGGCCAGGGCTGTGATCTTCAATCCCATGCGGTTTTTCTTCACTGGCTTCATCTCCTGAATGGGCTGCTGGGGCCCGTTCTGGTTCTGGCTCTGGAAGGCACGGAGCTGATCGTCCACAGAGGGCTTCGCCTCCACCTCGGGGGTATAAGCGCTCTCGCTGCCGTCCTTGCGATATGTGTAGTGATACAGATTCTTTTCGTCGTTATACATACTCGGTTCCTCCTATTGTATCCCACCGATCTGCTTATTAGAACGGATCTTAGCAGGACTTCGTGTCTGTGGTGTGAAAGAAATTTGTCAGAACTTTAAATTCTGCCGGGCGGGATGCCTCTTTCAGGTCCCCTCCCTCATCCTTTGGCCACAGTATAGTGGCGGCAACTTAAAAAAGTCTGAAAGGTTTTTGAAGAATTTTTGAACACTTTCCTCTGGGGCGGTTTTCCTGATGGGAAAACTGTGGTATGATGAAAGCTACTGAAAGACCCCAGAGAAGGAGCGGTTGCCTTGCTGAAAATCGAATCCATAAAGCTGCCCCCCGGCGCCGGCATGGAGGCGCTGACCGCTGCCGCTGTCCGACTGCTGCGGGTGCGGGAGACGGACCTGACGGACCTGCGGGTTCTGCGCCGCAGTGTGGACGCCCGGGAGGAGGTCTCTCTGGTGTACACCGTGGCCGCCGCTGTGAAGAACGAGGCCGCCGTCCTGCGCCGCTGCCGCAGCAAAAAGATCACCCGATTGGAACCCGCCCCCGTCTATGCGCCCCCTGCCCCTCTGCCGGCACCGGCGGTGCCGCCGGTGGTGGTGGGCGCCGGCCCGGCGGGCCTGTTCGCGGCGTGGGTACTGGCCCAAGCGGGCCTGCGGCCCATCTTGCTGGAGCGGGGAAAACCCGTAGACGCCCGCAAAGCCGACGTGGAGCGGTTCTGGTCCACGGGAGAGCTGGACATCACCAGCAACGTCCAATTCGGCGAGGGCGGCGCCGGTGCCTTTTCCGACGGAAAGCTGAACACCGGCACCAGGGACCTCCGCCACCGCTTCATTCTGGAGGCCCTGGTCCGCTGCGGCGCACCGGAGGACATTCTCATCGACGCCAAGCCCCACGTGGGTACCAACTTTCTCCACATCGCCCTGAAAAATCTGCGGCGGGAGCTGCTGGAGATGGGAACGGACATCCGGTTTGAGAGTCGCCTCAGCGACTTAACTGTGGAGAACGGAACCCTCTCGGCCATCACTGTGGAAGGGCCGGAGGGCACCTACTCCCTGCCCTGCCGCCGCCTGGTCCTGTGCCCCGGCCACTCCGCCCGGGACACCTTTGAACTGCTCCACGTCCGGGGCGCTGCCATGGAGGCCAAGCCCTTTGCCGTAGGCGTGCGGATTGAGCACCGGCAGTCCGACGTGGACGCCGCCCAGTACCGGCGCTTTGCGGGGCACCCGGGGCTGCCGGCCTCCACCTACAAGCTCTCCTGCCACCTGCCGGGCGGCCGGGGCGTGTTCTCCTTCTGCGTCTGCCCCGGAGGCGAGGTGGTAGCCGCCGCCTCCGAACAGAGCCGGGTGGTCACCAACGGTATGAGCGAGTATGCCCGGGACAAGGAGAATATCAACGGCGCCATGCTGGTGGGCATCACGCCGGAGGACTTCGGCGGCGACGGTCCCCTGGCGGGCATCGCCTTCCAGCGGCGGCTGGAGGAGGCGGCCTTTACCTTGGGCGGCGGGGGCTTCCACGCCCCGGCCCAGCGGGTGGAGGACTTTTTGGCCCGCCGCCCCTCCTCCGGACCCGGTCGGGTATTGCCCTCCTACCGCCCCGGCGTCACCTGGTGCGATCTCTGGGATTGCCTGCCTCCCTTTGTGGCGGAGGCTCTGGCGGAGGCCCTTCCCCTGCTGGGGAAAAAGCTCCGGGGCTATGACGCTCCCGACGCCGTGCTGACGGCGGTGGAGAGCCGGTCCTCCTCCCCGGTCCGCATCCTCCGGGATGAACACTGTGAATCCTCTCTCCGGGGGCTGCACCCCTGCGGGGAGGGCGCCGGCTACGCCGGCGGCATTCTCTCCGCCGCGGCGGATGGGATGCGCTGTGCGGAGCAGGTCTATGACATTTATAAAAAGGAGTCGAACTATGAGCCGTAACATCTGTGTCTATCAGGAATTCCTCACCCAGGCCCACAGGGATCAAATCCTGAAGGCCGCCGCAGAGACGGGCTTCACCGCTCATTTTTTCACCCTGGACCAGTTTGAGGAGGCCAAGGCCTGCCTCCAGGACTGCGAGATCCTCTACGCCCACTCCCCGGACCTGCTGCGCGCCGCGCCCACTTCTTTGAAGTGGTATTGCTGCTCCTTCGCCGGTGTGGACCCCTACTGCAAGGACCCCGCCATCTTTGCCAACCCGGAGTGCCTGCTGACCAACTCCAACGTCTACGGCGTCACCATTGCCGAGCATGTGGTCATGGTGACGCTGATGCTGCTGCGGCGGATGCCGGAGTATGAGGAAGTGGTCCGCAATCGGGGCTGGTCCAACCAGCTGGCCGTCCGGTCCATTCGGGACAATACATTCACCATTCTGGGCACTGGCAACATCGGCATCAACGTGGCGGAGCGAATGCGGGGCATGGGCGCCGCCCACATTCTGGGCCTCAGCCGCAGCGGACGGCCCCACCCGGCCTTTGACCAGGTCCGCCCCATCGCGGAGCTGGACGCGGTGCTGCCCCAGACGAAGATCCTCATCATGGGTCTGCCGGGCACGGCGGAAACCGTACATATTCTGAACCGGGACCGCATCGCCCTGCTGCCCTCCGATGCCTACGTCATCAACGTGGGGCGGGGCACCGCCATCGAGCAGGAGCCGCTGATCGAAGCATTGAACAGCGGCCGTCTGGCCGGCGCCGCCCTGGACGTCATGGACCCGGAGCCTCTGCCCAAGGACCACCCCCTGTGGGAGGCCAAAAATCTCATCCTGACCCCCCACGTCTCCGGAAATATGACCCTGGGCTACACCTGCGACCGAAACGTGGAGCTGTTTTGCGCGGACCTGCGCAATTATGCCGCCGGGCGGCCCCTGGCCGGTCTGGTGGACCGGACGCGGGGGTACTGACGGCCGCAGCGCTCCCGGCGGGCAGTCCGCAAGGGAAAATTGCGGAATTGCCCGGCCGCCGGGGCAGACTTCCCGGCAGGTCTGTGATACCCTGAGGGTATCACGGAAAGGAGTTGTCCCCATGACCATTGGTGAAAAAATTGCCCTCCGTCGCCGCAGCGCCGGCCTGTCCCAGGAGGCCCTGGCCGCTCAGCTGGGAGTCTCCCGACAGGCCGTCAGCCACTGGGAGACCAACGAATCCCTCCCCGACACGGAAAAGATCCTCCAGCTGTGCCGCATTTTCGGCGTCTCCGCTGACGATCTGCTGCTGGACAAGCCGCCGGAGGCCGCCCCTCCCTCCAATCCGCCCCTGCCCCTGTGGCGGCAGTGGTTCCGGCGGGTATACCTGTGGATGGGGTCCCTCGGTGTCCTGATGGCTTTGGCAGGGCTGGTCGGAGCGATTTTTTGGGCACTGCAAACGGATCAGTGGTATTATAATATCGGTCGGATTGGGACCGCTCTGTTATATCACTGGATGGGTCCCATTGCCGCAGACGGAGGCTGTCTGATGATGCTGGCCCTGCTCCTGCTTGTTTTTGACGTACTCTTGTCCAGGCGGGACTGACCCCATTTGCAAATCACGGAAAGGAATGTGAATTATGAATAATTTTACCTTCTACTCCCCCACTCTCTTTGCCTTCGGCGACGGAGAGGAACAAAACACCGGCGCCCTGGTGCGGCGGTTCGGCGGCAGCAGCGTACTTTTAGTTTACGGCGGCGGGTCCGTCAAGCGCAACGGCGCCTATGACGCCGTCACCGCCTCCCTGACTGCCGCCGGCATCCCCTTTGCCGAGCTCTCCGGCATTCAGGCCAACCCCCGCAGCGGCAAAGTCTACGAGGGCATTGACCTGGTCCGCCGGACCGGCGCCGACTTCCTGCTGGCCCTGGGCGGCGGCAGCGTCATCGATACCGCCAAGGCCATCGGCCTGGGCGCCGGGTACCATGGGGACTTTTGGGACTTTTTTACCGGCAAGGCAAAAATCGAGACCTCTTTGCCGGTGGGCGCCGTGCTGACCATCTCCGCCGCCGGCAGTGAGGGGTCCAACAGCTGCGTCATCACCCAGGAGAAGGGCAATCTCAAGTGGGGCTCTCCCAAAACCGACATCATCCGCCCTAAGTTTGCCGTGCTGAATCCCCGGTTCACCTGCTCCCTGCCGGCCTATCAGACCGCCTGCGGCGCTGTGGACATGCTGGCACACGTCTGTGAGCGGTACTTCTCCAACACCCCCGACGTGGCCCTGACGGACCGGCTGTGCGAGGCGCTGATGAAGACCATTCTGGACGCCGCCCCCAAGGCCCTGGCCAACCCCGACGACTATGCGGCCCGGGCGGACCTGATGTGGGCGGGCATGCTGGCCCACAACGACTCCTGTGGCGTGGGCCGTCAGCAGGACTGGGCCAGCCATCAGATCGAGCACGAGCTCTCCGCCTTCTACGACTGCGCCCACGGCGCCGGTCTTGCGGTGGTGCTGCCCGCCTGGATGACCTACGTCCTGCCCCACAACCCCATGCGGCTTGCGCAGTTTGCCGTGCGGGTCTTCGGCTGCGAGATGGACTTTGCCGACCCGGAGCGCACCGCCCGGGAGGGCATTGCCCGGCTGCGGAACTTCTTCCGGTCCCTGGGTATGCCTGTGACACTGGCGGAGGTAGGCGCCAAGGAGGCGGACATTCCCGCCATGGCCGCCCATCGGGCGGAGAAGCCCGCCGGATTCCCCTTCGGCGGCTTTGTGAAGATCCAGAGTGCCGACATGGAGGCCATTTTGCACCTGGCCGCTGGTACGCCGGAATAAAGTTCCCCCAATTCATTCAGCCGGTGCGGAGCAGTTGCTCCGCACCGGCTTCAGCATGTTTAAAAAGTCTTTTCGACATGCTAAACAAGTTTTTTGAACCTTTAATAAGCTTCAAAAAACTTATGATTAAAAACGAATGGCCCAGGCCACCTTCTCTTGCCGCTTTGCGGCAATTCACCTTGAGGAACCCTTCCTGGGTTATCTTCGCGCCAAGTGCCGCCGCTTTCAGCGGCGGTTGCGCTCCGAAACGCGCCTGAGGGCGCAGCCTCTCGTAACTCTCTTCCTTCCCGTCACACAAGTTTTCCTTCTTTTTTGACAGACTCAGCCGGTGCGGAGCAGTTGCTCCGCACCGGCTTTTTTCTTTAAGAGAGAATTGACAGGGAAATCCCTCCCGCATATAATTGATATGTCAACAATTGCTTAGTCAATTTTTGGAGGGAGACGCATGGAGCAAACTTTTCATCTGCTGCTTTACCGGGCCTTTCATGCCCAGCGCAACCACCTGCGGCAGAATCTGGCGCCTTTGGGTCTGGGTTCCGGGCAGCCCAAGCTGCTGGCTTACCTAACCAACCGGGGGCCCTGTCACCAGCGGGAGCTGGCGGAGTACTATGAAATCAATCCGGCGGCAGTATCCCGGATGCTGGATGCATTGGAGCGAAACGGCTTTGTCGTCCGCCGCCGGGACCAGAGCAGCCGGCGGCGGGATCTGGTGGAGATTACAGAGAAGGGCCGCGCCGCCCACCGGCAGTGGGAGGACCGCTGCCTAGAGCTGGAGTCCGTGATGCTGTCGGACTTCACAGCAGAGGAGCGGCGTCAGTTCTGCGACTATCTTGCCCGGGCGCACCGGAATCTCCACAGCACAAAGGAGGACCACAGATGAGAGAATTTCGGCGGCTGCTGGGATATTTGGGGCCCTATCGCCGGGACATGGCAATCGGCGGATTTTTGCTGCTGGTGGAGGCCTGTTTTGAATTGGTCATCCCGGTACTGATGGCGGACCTCATCGACATCGGTGTGGCCAACCGGGATCTGGACTACATTTTTGGCAAGGGCGTGCAGATGGGCGTATGCGCCCTGCTGTCCCTGGCCACAGGGCTGCTGTACGCCCGCTTTGCCGCCCGGGCGGCCTACGGCTGGGGCGCCCGGATTCGGGAAGCCCAGTTTGCCAAGATCCAGCGCTATGCCTTTTCCAACCTGGACCACTTTGAAACGGCCTCCCTGGTGACCCGAATGACCACCGACGTGACGGTACTGCAAAACGCCGTCAACGGCGGCTTCCGTCCCCTGGTCCGCAGCCCGGTGATGCTGCTGATGGGCGTGGGGCTGTCCTTCCGGATGAATGCCCGGCTGGCGCTGGTATTCGTGGTGGGGGCGCCGGTCTTAGGCTGCATGCTGTTCGGCATTGTGCGGAAGGCCTCTCCCCTTTACGGCTCCCTCCAGCGGGCGGTGGACCGGGTCAACAACGTGGTCCAGGAAGGGCTCACCGCCATCCGGGCGGTAAAGGCCTTTGTGCGGGAGGAATACCAGGAGGAAAAATTTGAGACGGTGAACGCCGCCCTGCGGGACTCCAGCCAGAACACCTTCCACTGGGCAGTGCTGAATCTGCCCTCTTTGCAGTTAATCATGTACATCACCGTGGTGCTGATTATGTGGCTGGGCGGCAACATGATTTTAGGCGGCCGCCTGCTGGTGGGGGAACTGACGGGCTTTTTGAGCTACGTGTTCCAGGTGATGAATTCCATGATGATGATGTCCAACGTCTTTTTGCTGCTGACCCGGTCCCTGGCCAGCGCTCACCGCATCGCCCAGGTGCTGGATGAGCCGGTGGAGCTGACCTCCCCGCCTCAGCCGGAGCGGGAGGTGTCCGACGGCAGCGTAACCTTTGACCATGTCTCCTTCAAGTACCGTGCCGACGCGGAGGAATACGCTCTGGAGGATGTGACGCTTCACATTCCGGCGGGGCAGACCGTGGGCATTCTGGGCGGTACCGGCAGCTCCAAGACCACGCTGGTGCAGCTGATTCCCCGTCTGTACGACGCCACGGAGGGCACCGTATCCGTGGGCGGAAAGGACGTGCGGAACTATGAGCTGGACGCGCTTCGCTCCGCCGTGGGCATCGTGCTGCAAAAGAACACGCTCTTTTCCGGCTCTGTCCGGGAGAACCTGCGCTGGGGCGACGCCCAGGCCGACGACGAGACGCTGTGGGCGGCCTGCCGGGTGGCCTGCGCCGACGAGTTTCTGGAGCGGACCCCCAAGGGTTTGGACACGGACCTGGGCCAGGGGGGCGTCAACGTCTCCGGCGGGCAGAAGCAGCGGCTGTGCATTGCCCGGGCCCTGCTGAAGCGGCCCAAAATCCTGATTTTTGACGACTCCACCTCCGCCGTGGACACCGCCACGGAGGGAAAGATCCGTGCCGCCCTGGCAAAGCTGCCGGACGTGACGAAAATTATTATCGCCCAGCGGATCACCTCGGTGATGCATACGGACCAGATCATCATTCTGGAGGATGGCCGGGTCCACGCCGTGGGGACCCATGAGACACTGCTGGCGGAAGACCCCATTTACCAGGAAATCTACGCCTCACAGATGAAGGGAGGGGACGGCCATGGCGGCCAGACAGCTTAGCGCCAAAAAGCCCAAGCGGCTGGGTTATACCCTGGGCCGCCTCATGCGCTACCTGGGACGTCACCGCCTTCTCCTGCTGGCGGTAGCCGTGCTGGTGACGGTCAGCGCCACCGCCAACCTGCTGGGCACCTATATGATCCGCCCTGTGGTCAACAGTCTGGTGGACGGCGATGTGGGAACACTGAAACGGGGCGTAGCCCTGACGGTTGGAATTTATGTGGTGGGCGTTCTATGCTCCTTCGGCTACACCCAAACCATGGTCCGGGCGGCCCAGAAGGTGGTCTACGATATCCGCCGGGATCTGTACG
The DNA here is from genome assembly GCA_958426425.1 of uncultured Oscillospiraceae bacterium. Classification (GTDB taxonomy): domain Bacteria; phylum Bacillota; class Clostridia; order Oscillospirales; family Oscillospiraceae; genus Oscillibacter. Next base: position 20,576 of record CATZYY010000012.1, on the reverse strand, counting down.
GCCATATGCAGACCCTGCCCCTGCGGTTTTTCGACACCCGCCGTCACGGCGACATCATGAGCTATTTCACCAACGATGTGGACACCATTGCCGACGCCCTGAACAACAGTTTCGCCATGGCCATCCAGAGCTTTATCCAGATGACGGGAACACTGATCCTGCTGTTCATCCTCAACTGGCAGCTGTCCCTGATTGTGGCGGTGTGCTACGCGGCCATGTTCTTTTACATCCGCTTCAGCAGCCGCCGCAGCAAGATCTACTACAATGCCCAGCAATCCTGCCTGGGTGACCTCAACGGCTACATTGAGGAGATGATGGGCGGGCAGAAGGTGGTGAAGGTCTTCAGCCATGAAAATGCCAGTCTGGAGGAGTTCCGGGTGAAAAACGAGGCCCTCCGCCGCTCCGGCACCGGCGCCCAGTCCTACGCGGCCACCATGATTCCCGCCGTGGTCAGCATTTCCTACATCAACTACGCTGTGGTGGCTGTTCTTGGCGGCATCATGGCCCTAAAGGGCATGACCGACGCCGGAAGCCTTGCCAGCTACCTGGTCTTCGTCCGTCAGGCGGCGGCACCCATCAACCAGTTCACCCAACAGGGCAACTTCCTCCTGGCGGCCCTGGCCGGTGCCGAGCGGGTCTTTGAGGCCATGGATGAGCCCTCTGAGGAGGATACCGGCACCGCGGACCTGGTCAATGTCCGGGAGGAAAACGGTGTCCTGACCGCCTGCCGGGAACAGACGGGACAGTGGGACTGGCGCCGAAGCGACGGGGCTCTGCGGCCCCTGCGGGGAGATGTGCGATTTGAGGGAGTGGACTTCGGCTATGAGCCGGGCCACCCGGTGCTGCACGATGTCAGCCTCTATGCAAAACCCGGGCAGAAGATCGCCTTTGTGGGGTCCACCGGCGCCGGCAAGACCACCATTACCAACCTCATCAATCGGTTTTACGATGTGGAGGCCGGCCGGGTGATCTACGACGGCATTGACGTCCGGGATATCAAGAAAGCTGCTTTGCGGCGGTCCCTGGGTATCGTGCTCCAGGACACCCACCTCTTCACCGGCACCATCGCCGACAACATCCGCTTCGGCAAGCTGGACGCCACCGATGAGGAGATCCGCCGGGCCGCCCGAATCGCCAACGCCGACTCCTTCATCCGCCGCCTGCCCCAGGGGTACGACACCCTGGTGACCGCCGACGGCGCCAACCTCTCCCAGGGTCAGCGGCAGCTGCTGGCCATCGCCCGGGCGGCGGTGGCGGACCCGCCGGTGCTGATTCTGGATGAGGCCACCAGCTCCATCGACACCCGCACTGAATCCCTGATTGAAAAGGGCATGGACCAGCTGATGGCGGGCAGGACGGTATTCGTCATTGCCCACCGGCTCTCCACCGTCCGCAACGCCGACGCCATTATGGTGCTGGAGCAGGGCCGGATCGTGGAGCGGGGCAGCCATGCCGAGCTCCTGACCCAGGAGGGATTGTACTATCAGCTCTACCACGGCATGTTTGAGCTGAGCTGATGCGGCGCAAAATTTTATCGGTTCCATATCCCCAGACGCAAACCAGAAAAGACTTGTTCCATACCTGCGATGCCCGGCGGTTTTCCGCCGGGCGTCTTTTTATGTTCCGGGATAACTTCCACGGTTTTACACAGACTTTACATAGGATTGGTGTCGGATTTTACGTTGGGTCTCCTATACTGTGGCCGTGGCACCAAGCAACAGACATATGCAAAGGAGTAATGATTGATGAAAAGAGCAATTTCCATTCTGCTGTCCCTGACCCTGACCGCCGCGCTGCTGGCCGGCTGCGGCTCTCAGGACACCGCCTCCAATGATACCGGCGATACCGCCGAGGAATCCACCCAGCTCAGCGGCTCTGTCTCCACCGACGGCTCCACCTCCATGGAGGAGGTCATCGGCGTCCTGGGCGAGCAGTTCCAGGCGGACACCGGCGTATCCGTCACCTACAACCCCACCGGCTCCGGCTCCGGCATCGAGGCCGTGAAGAACGGCAGCTGCGACATCGGCCTTTCCTCCCGTGCCCTGAAGGACGAGGAGAAGGCTGCCGGTCTGACTGAGACCATCGTGGCCCTGGACGGCATCGCCGTCATCGTCAACGCCGAGAACACCGTCACCGATCTGAGCCTGGAGCAGATCGCCGAGATCTACACCGGCGCCGTCACCGACTGGTCCGGCGTGGGCGGCACCGCCGGCGCCATTGCCGTCATCGGCCGCGAGTCCGGCTCCGGCACCCGGGACGGCTTCGAGTCCATTACCGGCACAGAGGACCAGTGCGCACTCTCTCAGGAGCTCAGCTCCACCGGCGCCGTCATCGAGGCGGTCCGCACCACCCCCGGTGCCATTGGGTACGCCTCCCTCTCCGCCGTGGAGGGTCAGGAGGGCATTACGGTTCTGACCGTGGGCGGCGTAGCCCCCTCTGAGGCCACTGTTCTGGACGGCAGCTATGCCATTCAGCGGCCCTTCGTCTTTGCCACCCGTACCGATGACCCCCTGTCCGACGCAGCTCAGGCCTTCTTCGACTTCGCCACCTCCACCGCCGCAAACGACCTGATTGCCGCCGCCGGTGCAGTGCCTGTAGCCAAATAATCTTCCCCAGGCAATGGGTTCAGCCGCCGCACCTTACCCGGTGCGGCGGCCCTTCCGCCGGGATGCGTCTGAAAGCGGCCGGAACCTTCCGGCGGTTTTGAGACGCACCCCGCACACCGGGCCAGGTGCCCAAATGCAAAGGAGAATCTGCATGGAACACGAAATCGTGGGAGCGGCCTTTCCGGCGTCTTCCCCCCGCATCGCAGCCACTGGCAGAAGGCAGCGGCAGCGTGGACCCCGGGCCAAGCGAAGCCGCAAGGCCCTGGAGCAAGTCATGGGGCTGCTGTTTTTTATCTGCGGTATGATTGCCGTAGCTTTTGTGCTGGCCATCAGCGTCTATCTGGTAATCTCCGGCCTGCCCGCCATAGCGGAAATCGGTCCCATCAATTTTCTGCTGGGAAAGCGCTGGTACGCCTCAACCGGGGATTTTGGCATTCTGGCCATTATCCTCACCTCCTTTGCCGGCACCGCCGGCGCCATCATCGTCGGCGTGCCCCTGGGCCTGATGACAGCCATTTTTCTGTCTAAGGTAGCGCCGCCCAAGGTGGCCGCCGTCATCCACACCGCTGTGGAGCTGCTGGCGGGCATCCCCTCGGTGGTCTACGGTCTGGTGGGCATGATTTTGCTGGTGCCCGCCATCCGGGTGGCCTTTGACCTGCCCTCCGGGGCAACACTGCTGGCGGCCATCATCGTGCTGGCCGTTATGATTCTGCCCTCTATTGTCTCTGTGTCGGAGACGGCCCTGCGGGCCGTGCCCCGGGAGTATGAGGAGGCGTCCCTGGCCCTGGGCGCCACCCACATTGAGACGGTGTTCCGCGTCAGCGTCCCCGCCGCCCGCAGCGGCATCGCCACCGCCATCGTCCTGGGCATCGGCCGGGCCATCGGCGAGGCTATGGCCATTATCATGGTGGCCGGCAACGTGGCCAACATGCCGGGGCTGCTGACGCCGGTGCGCTTTCTCACCACCGCCATCGTCTCGGAAATGTCCTACGCCTCGGTGGGGTCTCTCCACCGCAACGCCCTGTTCTCCATCGGACTGGTGCTGTTTTTGTTTATTATGATGATTAATGTATTCCTGAACGTGTTCATCAAGCGGAAAAAGGAGGACTGAGCCATGGAGCAAAGGTCCCTCTCCACCCGGCGCCGTGTCTATGACCGGACGCTGCGGGTACTGCTGTACCTCAGCGGCTTTGCCACCTGTGCGCTGCTGGTGCTGATTATTGGCTATATTTTCTACCGGGGTGTTCCCAACGTCACCTGGCAGCTGCTCTCCACCCAGACCAGTTACCTCAACGACACCATCGGCATTCTGCCCAACATCCTCAACACGGTATACCTGGTGCTGCTGTCCATGGTGATCGTACTGCCTCTGGGTGTGGGCGCCGCCATCTATCTGACGGAATACGCCACCAACTACCGTCTGGTGGCTATCATTGAATTTGCCACCGAGACCCTGACCGGCATTCCCTCCATCATCTTCGGCCTGGTGGGCATGCTGTTCTTTATCCAGCTCTTTGGTCTCAAGACCGGCGTCCTGGCGGGCAGTCTGACATTGGTGGTGATGATCCTGCCGACCATTGTCCGCACCACTCAGGAAAGCCTGAAGACCGTGCCTCAATCCTATCGGGAAGGAGCCCTGGCCTTGGGCGCCGGCAAGTGGCGGATGGTGCGCACCGTGGTGCTGCCCAACTCCATCGATGGCATCGTCACCGGCTGTATTTTGGCGGTGGGCCGCATTGTGGGAGAGTCTGCCGCTCTGCTGTATACCGCAGGCTTCGGCGTGGTACTCAACGACTTTCTCACCTCTCTCCAGGCGGCCTCCGGTTCATTGACCGTGGCCCTCTATATGTACAGCGAGCGGGGTGAAACCGGCGTGGGCTTTGCCATAGCCACGATTTTGATGCTGCTGACGCTGCTGATCAACCTGGCCGCAACCCTAGCCGGGCGGAAACTGAAGAAATAAACGGGAGAGATTCCAATATGTCTACCATTCTTGAAGTCAAGGACCTGAACCTGTGGTACGGCGCTCACCACGCCCTCCACAGCGTCAGCGTGGACATCCCAGCCCATGAGATCACCGCCCTGATCGGCCCCTCCGGCTGCGGCAAGTCCACCTTTTTGAAAACCCTCAACCGCATGAACGATCTGATCCCCACCGTCCGCATTGAGGGATCGGTCAACTACGGCGGACAGAATATCTATGATCCATCCGTGGACACCACCTGGCTGCGCAAGCAGATCGGCATGGTGTTCCAGAAGGCCAATCCCTTCCCCATGAGCATCTACGACAACGTGGCCTACGGCCCCCGGACCCACGGTATCCGCTCCCGGGCCAAACTGGACGAAATTGTGGAGAATTCCCTCCGCTCCGCCGCCATCTGGGACGAGGTGAAGGACCGGCTGAAAAAGAGCGCCCTGGGCCTCTCTGGCGGACAGCAGCAGCGGTTGTGCATTGCCCGGGCCCTGGCAGTAGAGCCGGAAATCCTGCTGATGGACGAGTCCACCAGTGCCCTGGACCCCATTTCTACTTCCAGAATTGAGGACCTTGCGGTGGAACTGAAAAGCAAGTATACTGTCATCATGGTGACCCACAACATGCAGCAGGCCGCCCGGGTCTCCGACAACACGGCCTTTTTCCTGCTGGGCGATCTGGTGGAATTTGGCCCCACGGAGCGGATTTTCTCCACCCCCGCCGACAAGCGCACTGAGGATTACATCACCGGCCGGTTCGGATAAGGGAGGACGAGAAGCATGCGAAATCATTTTGACCAGCAGCTGGAACGGCTGCATGTGGAACTTATTGAAATGGGTGCCCTGTGCGAGGACGCCATTGCCGCCGCAGCGGAAGCTTTGCTGCAGGGCGATGAGGCCCTGGCCCGGTCCGCTCAGGAGGCCGAGCGGGAAATTGACCAGAAGGAGCGGGAGGTGGAGGGCCTGTGCCTGAAGCTGCTGCTCCAGCAGCAGCCGGTGGCCCGGGATCTGCGGGAGATCTCCTCGGCGCTGAAAATGATCTCCGACCTGGAGCGCATCGGCGACCAGGCGGCAGACATTGCGGAGCTGACCCGTTTCGCCCAGCTGCCGGAGGGCTCCGGCCGGGTCCATATCGCGGAGATGGCCCGGGCGGTGATCCGTATGGTGACAGACAGCGTGGATTCCTTCGTAAAACGGGATCTGGAGCTGGCCCGGGCAGTCCGCGCTCAGGATGATCAGGTGGACGACCTGTTCAACCAGATCAAAGCCGAGCTGATTGCCCTGATCGCGGCGGATGCCGCCTCCGGCGAGCTGTGGCTGGACCTCATCATGGTGGCCAAGTATTTAGAGCGCATCGGCGACCATGCCACCAACGTGGCCGAGTGGGTGGAGTACGGCATCACCGGCGTTCATCCCACCGGGGATTGAGGAATATCATGGTAACGTATCAGGACGTGCGGCAGGACCACGCTGTGACCACCTATATCCGTCGGGCGGACGAGACCCTGGGCGCTCTGGGCTTCACGGAGCACAGCTTTGCCCATGTAACCGCCGTGGGTGAAAAAGCGGCCCGGATTCTTACCGCCCTGGGGCATGAGGAGCGAACAGCGGAACTGGCCCGGATTGCCGGCTATCTCCACGACATCGGCAATCTGGTCAACCGGGTGGACCACTCTCAGTCCGGGGCAGTCATGGCCTTCCGGATTCTGGACCGAATGGGCATGGACCCCGACGAGATCGCCACCGTGGTCTCCGCCATCGGCAACCATGACGAGGGCACCGGCGTGCCGGTGAACCCCGTGGCTGCGGCGCTGATTCTGGCGGACAAGTCCGACGTGCGCCGCAGTCGGGTCCGGAACCGGGACCTGTCCTCCTTTGACATCCACGACCGGGTCAACTACTCGGTGGAGTCCTCCCGGCTGGAGATTGCGCCGGAAAAGGGGCTGGTGGAGCTGGTGCTGAAGGTGGACACCCAGTACGGCTCCGTCATGGACTATTTTGAGATTTTTCTGGGCCGGATGCTTTTGTGCCGCAAGGCGGCGGAGAAGCTGGCGCTCCAGTTCCGGCTGACCATCAACGGTCAGCGGGTGGTCTGAGGCCGGGGAGTCCCCCGGCCCGACCCCATTTCACATAGGAGGAGACCCATGATCTACTTACTGGAAGACGACGACAGTATCCGGGATTTTGTGATATACAGTCTCAACAGCCAGGGGCTGGAGGCCCGGGGCTTCGGCCTGCCCTCGGCATTCTGGCAGGCGGTGGGCCAAGCCGTCCCCTCTCTGGTGCTGCTGGATATCATGCTGCCGGAGGAGGACGGCCTGTCCGTCCTGAAAAAGCTCCGCTCCGCCCCCTCCACCGCGTCGGTGCCGGTCATTATGCTGACCGCCAAGGGCACCGAGTATGACAAGGTCCTGGGGCTGGACAGCGGCGCCGACGATTACGTGGCCAAGCCCTTTGGCATGATGGAGCTGCTCTCCCGCATTCGGGCCCTGCTGCGGCGGACGGAGCGGACCGGCGGTCCCCTGCGTCTGGGGTGCCTGGAGGTGGACCCGGACCGTCACACCGTCCATGTAGAGGGGCGGGAGGTAGCCCTGACCCAGAAGGAGTTCGAGGTTCTGTGCCTCCTGCTGCGCAGTCGGGGCCGGGTCCTCTCCCGGGAGATTTTGATTCAGCAGGTCTGGGGGTATGCCTTTACCGGCGAGAGCCGTACCGTGGATGTGCATATGCGAACCCTGCGGCAGAAGCTGGGGCCGGCGGGCGCGTATATCGAAACCGTCCGGGGCTACGGCTACAAGATCAGTGAGGCTTAAGGAGGCGGAACCATGACAAAACGGATTTTCCGCTCCATCCTGGGGGTATCCCTGATCGTGCTTGCGGCCAGTTTGGTATTGGTGACCGGCGTGCTCTACGGATACTTTCAGGATCGGATGGAGCAGGAGCTGCGCAGCCGCACCACATACATTGCCCATGGAGTGGAGCAGACCGGAACCTCTTATCTGAAAGACGGTCTGCCTGAAGACAGCCGGATCACCTGGATCGCCGCCGACGGCACCGTTCTCTGGGACAGCTGGGAGGATGCTGCCGCCATGGAGAATCACGCCGGCCGTCAGGAGGTCCGCCAGGCCCTGCTGGGCGGCAGCGGCAGCGCTGTCCGCTATTCCGACACCCTGGCCCAAAAGACCATTTACTACGCCCTGCGCCTTGACGACGGGTCCGTGCTCCGGGTTTCCGATACCCAGTATACCGTGTGGGTACTGGTGCTCCAGGCATTGCAGCCCGTAGCGCTGATGATGCTGCTGGCGGCGGCCCTGGCGGCCATTCTGGCCTCCCGGGTGGCGCGGGATCTGGTAGCTCCCATCAACGCCCTGGACCTGGATGCCCCGGCGGATGCGGTCTGCTACGAGGAGCTGTCCCCCCTGCTGAGCAAGATCCGCAGTCAGCAGCGGCAAATCCACCGCCAAATGGAGGACCTGCGGCGGCGGCAGGAGGAATTTTCCGCCCTGACAGAGAACATGAGCGAGGGTTTCGTGGCGGTGGATCAGCAGACCAGGGTCCTGTCCTGCAACCCGGCGGCGGCGCGGCTGCTGGGTGCCCAGGGAGCGCCGGAAGGCGAGAGCGTCTATGCCCTGAACCGGGAGGCCCCCTTCCGCCGCTGCGTGGAGGAGGCCCTGGCGGGCCGCCGCTGCGAGGTGCTGCTGGAGGGCCGGGACACCTGCCGGCAGGTCATTGCCAGCCCCGCGGAGGAGGAGGGCCAGACAACCGGAGCGGTGCTGATGATCCTGGATGTAACGGAGAAGGAGCGGCGGGAGGCCCTGCGGCGGGAGTTCACCGCCAACGTCTCCCATGAGCTGAAAACGCCTCTGACCTCCATTCTGGGCACTTCAGAGCTTCTGGAGAGCGGCATGGTGGCCCCGGCGGATATCACACACTTTGCCGGCAACATCCACCGCCAGACCCAGCGGCTCATCACCCTGGTCAACGACATCATCCGATTGTCCCGGCTGGATGAGGGCGGTGATGTGGGCCCCCGGGAGGATGTGGACCTGTGTGCTGTGGCCCGGCGGGTGCTGGACCGGCTGGCAGAGGCGGCGGAGCAAAAGCAGGTGACCCTGTCCCTGACCGGCGGCGGAGCCGTGGTCCGGAGCGTGCCCCGGATCGTGGAGGAGATTCTCTACAACCTTTGTGACAACGCCGTGGTCTACAACCGGCCCGGCGGCAGCGTCACCGTCACGGTGGACGACGCCCCCGGCGGTGCCCGGGTCCGGGTGGCGGACACCGGCGTGGGCATCCCCCGGGAGGCCCAGGAGCGGGTGTTCGAGCGGTTCTACCGGGTAGACAAGAGCCACTCCGGCGGCGGAACGGGACTGGGGTTGTCCATTGTTAAGCACGGAGCCGCCTACCTGGGCGCCCGGGTGAGCCTGGAGAGCCGGGAGGGCATAGGAAGCACCTTTACCGTCACCTTCCCACCGGCGGAAAATCAGGATTGCGCCGGCGGCGGTGGCGTGGTATCATAAAGGAGAAATCAAGCGAAGGGGTGGGAAGATGCGCAGCTGACCTGTGAGATTTGCACGGAAAACGGACGGACAAGGGCCGTCCCGGCGCCGTGCGCCCGCAGGAATGCTGTCGCTCCCTTCCCGGACCTTGGGATACGGACCTCCGCCGCCCTGGCGGAGGCTGCGTGGCTGTGCGTCCGGCCGCGGGAGAGGAATGCCTTTCCCGCGGCCATCTTATTTTTGATAGGAGGACCACAGCCATGTCGCTGATCGAAGTTTCTGATTTGACCTTTTCCTATGAGGGCAGTCCCCAGCCGGTGTTTGAGGGTCTGACCCTCCAGCTGGATACCGACTGGAAGCTGGGCTTCACCGGCCGCAACGGCCGGGGTAAAACCACCCTGCTGCGGCTTCTGTCCGGGGCTTATCCCTACGGCGGCACCATCACCGCCTCTGTGGAGCCGGTGTACTTTCCCTATCCGGTGGCGCAGCCGGAGGACACGGTCCAGGCCGTGGCGGCTGCCGCCGCGCCGGAGGCGGAGGACTGGCAGCTCCAGCGGGAGCTGGGTCTGCTGGACCTGCCCCTGGAGCTTCTGGACCGCCCTTTCTCCACACTCTCTCCGGGAGAGCGGACCCGGGTACTGTTAGCCGCTCTGTTCCTGCGCCGGGACGCCTACCCTCTGATCGACGAGCCTACCAACCATCTGGACCTGGAGGGCCGGCGGAAGCTGGCGGCATACCTGACCCGGAAACGGGGCTTTCTGCTGGTGTCCCATGACCGGGACTTTCTGGACCGCTGCACGGACCACACCCTGGCCCTGACCCCCACCGGCGCCCAGGTACGGCGAGGGAGTTTTTCCGTCTGGTGGGAGAACCACCAACAGCAGATTGCCTTTGAACAGGCCCGGCAGGAAAAACTGCAAAAGGACATCCGCCGTCTGAATGAGGCGGCCCGCCGGGCCTCCGCCTGGTCCGACCGGACGGAACAGGGCAAATTCGGCGTGGACAAGACCGGCGCCAAGGCGGCGGACCGGGGCTACGTGGGCCATCAGGCGGCCAAGATGATGAAGCGGTCCAAGGCCATCCAGCGGCGGCGGGAGGAGGCCGCGGAGGAGAAGGCCGGCCTGCTGCGGGACGCGGAAAAACAGGAGACCCTGCTGCTGCGGCCCCGGAGCAGTCCGCCGGGGCGGCGACTCATAGAGCTGCGGGAGGTATCCATCGCTTATGATAACCGCACCGTGTGCGCCGGGGTCACCTTTGCGGTATGTTCCGGGGAGCGGATTGCCCTCCGGGGGCCCAACGGCTGCGGCAAAACCAGCCTGCTGCGGCTGGTGCTGGGGGAACTGGAACCCGCCGCCGGACAGGTGGAACGGCGCAGCGGTCTGGTGATCTCCCAGGTGCGCCAGAACGCGGACCATCTGGAAGGCAGCCTTTCGGATTTCATCCGGGCCCGGAGGCTGGACCCCACCCGGTTCCACACGGTCCTGCGGAAGCTGGACTTTCCCCGGTCCCAGTTTGAAAAGGACCTGTGCGCATACAGCGCCGGTCAGAAAAAGAAGGTATTGCTGGCCGCCAGTCTCTGTGAGGAGGCAGACCTTTACATCTGGGACGAGCCGCTGAACTATGTGGATGTGCTGAGCCGGATACAGCTGGAGGAACTGATTCTCGCCTGCCGGCCCACCCTTTTGCTGGTGGAGCACGACGGCCGCTTCTGCGACACCGTGGCCACCCGAACCGTGGAGCTGGGGTAAACACAAAAATGGAGCCCCTGCCGATTTTTGGCAGGGGCTCCGTTGATCTTACCACAAATCCGGCCAGAAGACCCCGTCGGGCCCCTCCGTGAAGGGCTCGGGAACAACCGCCTCCCCCTCCATGGCCGCCCGGATGGCGGCGGAGGTGTCTGGTACAGTATCAGGCCCAAAGTCCCGGAAGGCGGCGCTGTCCATCAATATGGCGCCGGCCCGGCCCATATCTTCCAGATTCACCCTCTGGATCTCCTCGGTTTGAGAAGAACAGCAGTCCGTCAGCACCACGGCGTTGTACTCCAGGGCGATGGCGTCGTAGCAGGTGGTGCGGACGCAGTTGGGGGTGGTGGTGCCCGCCAGAATCACGGTGCGGACGCCCAGCCGGCGCAAAATCAGATCCAGCTCCGTCTGGAAGAAGGCGCTCCACCGGGGCTTGATAATGGTGTAATCCCCGGGCTGGGGCCGCAGGCCCTCCGGCGCTTGGGCGCTGTTGGGGCCGGTGGAGGCGGGAGCGCAGGCCCGATCTCCGGCCACCCAGCCGGCGTACCGGGTCAGCTCCACGTCGCTGCCGTCGGTCCGGTAGATGCGCTTAACGAAAAACACCGGGATCCCCTTTTCCCGGGCGGTCTCCACCGCCCGGACGCAGGCGGGAACAGTGGACTTGGCAAAGCGGATGCAGTGGCCGCCCTCCGGCTCCACGAAGCCGTTTTCCATATCGATGAGGATCAGGGCTGCCCGGGTGGGATTGGGGTTCATGGGGGATTCCTCCTGTCAGTTTTTATGGAAAATGTGGATACGGAAGGCGATGCGGCAGTCCAGCGTCTCCAACTGCTCCAGCCGTTCAGCCCCTTCTCTGGGAGTCTTCCAGCAGTAGGGCGTCATGTGGTACAGGGCCTGGATGTCCGCCGGACAGGGCAGGTGGATGGTGTCCTCCACCGGCACGATCTCTCGGTACGTGAAGCCCTCGTAAGGCGTCTCCTTCTCCTCGTTGGGGTAAGGCCGGTCGTAGAGGACCTCCTTCAGCTGCCACAGGTGGTCCGCCGCCGGCACCACATAGAGAAAGACGCCCCCGGGCCGGAGGACCCGGCGGAACTCCTCCAGGGCCAGGGGAGAAAAGCAGTTCACCAGCACATCCACGCTCTCATCCCCCAGGGGCAGACGGTAGGAGGAGGCCACGGCGAACTCGATTGCCCGGCACCGGCGGGCGGCATAGCGGAGGATGAATTTGGAGATGTCCGTACCCGCCATAACCGGCCGCTTCCCTGCGGCGGTCAGGGCCTGGTAGACGCCGGCGGTGTAGTACCCCTCCCCGCAGCCGGTATCCAAAATCCGGGGGGATTCGCCGGAAAGGGCCAAAATCCGACTACAAATGGTATTCATCAGTGGTCTATAATACTTCTTGGAGAGGAATTCCCGCCTTGCGGCGGCCATTTCTTTGTCGTCGCCGGGGGCGGCGGAGTGCTTGCGGTTGGGGGGCAGCAGGTGGACGTAGCCCTCTTTGGCGATGTCAAAGCTGTGGCCCGCCGGACAGCGGTAAGTATGTTCCGTTCGCTCCAGAGGCGCGCCACAGAGAGGGCAGCAGAAGAGGCTCATGATACAGGCCCTCCTCCCCGGGTGATGTCGTTGATCCATTTGCGGCTGCGCAGCCGCAGGATGCCCACGGGCATCTTGCACAGGTTCTCCGTCTGGATGCACAGGCACACCACGGTCACCGGCGCGTCCAGCGCCAAGGCCGCCAGGGCCGTCAGGGGCACCGCCACCACCCACAGAGGGGCCAGGTCGATGACCGAGGCTATGCGGACGTCGCCGCCGGCCCGGAGAAGGCCGGTGATGTTGGTGATGTCAAAGGCCTTCATAGGCATCATGCAGATATACACTACGCACATGGTGACGGCGATCCGCAGTGCCAGACCCTCCAGGTGGAACAGGGGGTAGAGATAGGGCACAAACACTGTGGGCAGCAGCACCGCAAGAGCGGCTGCCACAGCCACACCCACTCCCAGGGACACGGTCAGCAAACAGCAGCCCAGGGAGTAGACCTCCTCCCTCCCGGCGCCCTCGCCGATCCGCTTGCCCACGATGACGGCGGTGGCGCCCGCCACGCCGAAGCAGGCGACGGTGGAGAACTTGTCGATGTTGCCCATGATGGCGTAGGCCGCCAGCATGTCAGCGGAGATGGCCATGTGACCCATGATGGCGGTCATGACCGTGGTGCCAAGGCCCCAGAAGCTCTCGTTGACGATGACCGGAGAGGCGTATTTGACAAAGCTGCCCACCATAGTCCGGCCGGGCCGCAGCAGCGCCTTGGGCCGCAGAGGCACCCGGCGGGTCACCACTGCGGCTACCGCCACGATCAAAAACTCCACAATCCGGGAGGTCAGCGTGGCAATGGCGGCGCCGGTGATGCCCAGGGCGGGGGCACCCAGCTTGCCGAAAATCAGGATGTAGTTGAGGAAGGTGTTGAGCAGCATGGAGGCGGCAAACACCGCCAGACCGAACACCGGCCGCTCCGTGCTGCGCTGCATGGACACATACACGCTGGAGACAGCGTTGAACACGTAGCTGACGCCCACAATCCGCAAATACGGCATGCCCAGCTCGATGAGCAGTGCGTTGTTGGTGACAAGGCCCATCACCTGCCGGGGCAGGAAGAACATGGCGGCGGCCATGGCCAGGGCAATGCCCACTCCCGCATACATGGCCACGCCCATGGAGCGGTTGATGGCGTCCACGTCGCCCCGGCCCCAGTATTGGCTCACCAGCACGGTGAGGCCGCTCATGAGGCCGAAGATGATGACCTGGAGCAGGAAGATGGGAGAGTTGGCGGCGGTGACGGCAGACAGTTCGTTTTGTCCCAGCAGGCCTACCATGAAGGTGTCCACAAAGCCCAGGGACGTGGTGATGAGGTTTTGCAGAATCAGGGGCAGGGCCAGCATCCACATGCGCTTGTAGAAGCCCCGCTCCCGGCGGAGGAAGGACGGCATAAAGGCAACTCCTTTAGATTGAAAGCCTGTAAAGGCTGAAGTCATTACAGCATAGGCATCCGGGTGTCGTGGTGACGGCGGAGGGCGTCGGCACAGGCGTCAATATCGGCGAAGGCGGTCTCGGGGCCGAAGCTGAGCCGGACCACGCCGCCGGAAACCTTTTTGGGCAGCTTCAGCGCCGCCACCACGTGGCTGGGCTTGCCCCGGTGACAGGCGGAGCCGGCGGAAATGCAGATGCCCTGGCCGCCCAGGTCCGTGACGATGTTCTGGCTGGGCCAGCCCTCCAGGGACACGGACAGAATATGGGGCGCGGCGGAGCCGCCGCCTAAAATCTTCAGGTCAGGGATGGCACTCAGCCGCTCTATCGCATAGGCCCGCAGAGCCGCCATGTGGTCCAGAATTTCCGGCAGGCGTTCCATCCGCAGCTCCACGGCCTTGGCAAAGCCCGCCATCTGGGCGGTGGCCTCCGTGCCGGAGCGAAGACCGCCCTCCTGGCCGCCGCCGGGCAGCAGCGGACGGGGATTCTTCACCCGCGGGCCGATATAGAGGGCGCCGATGCCCTTGGGCCCGCCGATCTTATGGCCGGAGATGGAGACGAAATCGGCGCCCAGGGTATTGGCGGCAAAGGGGACCTTCAAAAAGCCCTGGACGGCGTCGGTGTGCAGCAGGGTCTGGGGATTTTGGGCCTTCAGGCCCTTGGCAATTTCCCCGATGGGATACAGGGAGCCCAGCTCGTTGTTGACCAGCATGCAGGAGACCAGGGCCGTGCCGGGGCGGACGGCGGAGAGGATGTCCTCCGCCGTAATGGAGCCGTCGCCCCGGGGCGACACATAGGTGACCTCATATCCCTGCTTCTCCATCCAGCGGCAGGACTCCAGCACCGCGCTGTGCTCCACGGCGGTGGTGACGATGTGTTTTCCCAGGTGGCGGTTTTGCCAGCAGGCGGCGGTAACAGCCCAGGCGTCAGCCTCGGTGCCGCAGGAGGTGAAATACAGACGCCCGGCGTCGCAGCCCAGGGCCGCCGCCACGGTGCGGCGCCACTGCTCCACCTGCCGCTTCATCTCCGCTCCCATGGGATACTGGGAGCTGGGGTTGCCGAACTGCTCCGTCAGCACGGCGTACATGGCGTCCGCCACGGCTTTGGGGACGGGTGTGGTGGCGGCGTGGTCCAGATAGATCATGGAAACAAGAACCTCCTTGGCCGGGGCTTGCCCCGGCGGGAAAAAATCTGTATAATATAGGCGCGTCACATCATTATATAGACCTTTTTCGGAAAGTGCAAGGAGATTTCATGAAAGTTGCCATCTACACCTTGGGCTGCAAGGTGAACCAATATGAGACCCAGGCCATGGAGCAGGAGCTGCGCCGCCGGGGCCACCAGGTAGTGGCCTTTGAGGAGGCGGCGGACGCCTACGTGGTCAACTCCTGCTCCGTCACGGCGGTCAGCGACCGCAAGTCCCGGCAGATGCTCTACCGGGTCCGGCGGGAACACCCCCAGGCGGTGCTGGCCCTGTGCGGCTGCTACTCCCAGACCCACCCGAAGGACGTGGAGAAGCTGGACGTGGACCTGATCGCCGGCACCGGGGACCGGACCGGCTTTTTAGACCTGCTGGAGCGGGAGGCGGCACAGCGGCAGCGTCTGGTGGCCCTGGACAATTCCTTTGACCGCCGGGAATTCGAGGTGCTGCCCGCCGGCGGGCTGGAGGAGCGGACCCGGTGCCTTTTGAAGGTGGAGGATGGCTGCGTCAACTTCTGCTCCTACTGCATCATCCCCTATGCCCGGGGCCGGGTGCGGTCGCTGCCCCTGGACCGGGCGGCGGAGCAGGCGGCGGGCCTCAAGGCCGCCGGATACCGGGAGATTGTCATTACCGGCATTGAGATCTCCTCCTGGGGTCAGGACTTCAAGGACGGGAAAAGCCTCATCGACCTCTTGGAGGCGGTGTCCGCGGCGGCGCCGGGGGTGCGGCTGCGGCTGGGCAGTCTGGAGCCCCGTACCGTCACCGAGGACTTCTGCCGCCGGGCGGCGGCGCTGCCGGACCTTTGCCCCCAGTTCCACCTGTCCCTCCAGAGCGGCTGCGACGAGACCCTGCGCCGCATGAACCGCAAGTACGACACCGCCCGGTACCTCCAGTCCGTGGAGCTGCTGGAGCAGCACTTTGACCGCCCTGCCGTCACCACGGACTTGATCACCGGCTTTCCTGAGGAGACGGAGGATGAGTTTTCCAAAACCCTGGACTTTATTCGCCGGTGCGGCTTTTCCCGGATGCACATCTTCCCCTACTCTATCCGCCCCGGCACCCCGGCGGCCAAGATGCGGCAAGTGCCCAAGGCCGTCAAGGAAGAGCGGGCCCACCGGGCCGCGGCGGTGGCGGCGCAGCTGCGGAAAACCTATCTGGCCGGCTGCGTGGGGCAGACCTATCCGGTCCTTTTCGAGCAGCCCAAGGACGGCTGGTTCTTCGGCCACGCCCCCAACTACGCCGAGGTTCTGGTGAAGGGGACGGACCTTCATAATGAGATCCGCCCGGTGACCGTCACCTCCACCGACGGGGAATTCCTCTACGGGACCATCAAGGAGTGAGACTATGAACAGCCACTTTTTCGCCTATATCTCCCGGATGCGGTTTATCCAGCGCTGGGCCCTCATGCGCAACACCGCCCCGGAAAATGTCCAGGAGCACAGCCACCAGGTGGCGGTCCTGGCCCACGCCCTGGCCCTGATCCGCAATGGGAAATTCGGCGGCCATGTGGACCCGGGGCTGGTGGCGGCGGCGGCGCTGTACCACGACGCCAGTGAGATCCTCACCGGCGACATGCCCACCCCCATCAAGTACGACAATCCCGCCATCCGCACCGCCTACAAGGATGTGGAGGCGGTGGCGGAGGGGAAGCTCCTGGGCATGCTGCCCCCGGAGCTCCAGGGCGCCTATGCCCCGGTGCTAACAGCGGTGGACCCGGAGGTGGAGCAGCTGGTAAAGGCGGCGGACAAGCTCTCCGCCCACATCAAGTGTCTGGAGGAGCTGAAGGCCGGCAACGCCGAGTTCCGTGAGGCTGCCGCCCAGACCCGCAGGGCCCTGGAGGCCTTTGACCTGCCGGAGGTGCGCTACTTTATGGACACCTTCCTGCCCAGCTTCTCCCTGACCCTGGACGAGCTGAAATAAAGGACGCCAAAGGGCCGCCCACGGCTGTGGGCGGCCCAGCTTGTCGAAAAAGGCTTTTTCGACAAGCTGGGCAAGTTTTTTGAACCTTTTGAAAGGTTCAAAAAACTTATGATTAAAAACGAGAGGAACCCTTCCTGGGTTATCTTCGCGCCAAGTGCCGCCGCTTTCAGCGGCGGTTGCGCTCCGAAACGCGCCTGAGGGCGCAGCCTCTCGTAACTCTCTTCCTTCCCGTCGCGCAAGTCTTTCCTTCTTTTTGGACAGTCTCAAGGGCCGCCCACGGCTGTGGGCGGCCCTTTTTCTGCCAGATGGATTATTCGATTTCCACGGTCATGTCTCCCACCCGGACCGCCGCCACCTGACGGACATCCACCAGCTCCAAAAAGCTGCTGGAAAAGTCCACGGAGGCGGGATAGGGTTTTTTCCCGCTGGAGCTGCCGCTAAGGCCCCGGGTCAGCTCTCTCGCCGGCGTCACGGTGCCGTCCCGGAACACCAGGGATGTGCTGCTGCGCAGGTCGCCGGGCCCGGCAAAGTTCCCCAGATAGCTCTCCACCTGGATGGCAAAGGGAGAGAGGGTCACATTCAGGCTTTGGCCGCTCTCGGTATCCTTCCAGGTTCCCGTCAGGGTCTGGGAGGCATACTCCGGCTGGAAGGTCAGGATCGCCGGGTGGTCCGTCAGGACCGTCTCCGTCCCCTCCGCATCCCTGACCCGGGGCGGGCACACCAGCAGCGTCAGAGGCTGACTCCCCAGGGTCTGCGTATCTGACTTCGTGGTGTATCGGAGCAGATAAGTCAGGGTGTTGGTCTCCGGGTCATAGCCCTCACTGGCGGTTTCACCGGAGCCGCCTCCTGTAAAGCGGTAAGGCCGCAGGAGATTGTCACGGTACAGGTAGTCGACGTAAGAGGTGTAATCCGTCCAGTCCAAGCCAGCCCAAATCTCCCCATCCGCCGCCTTCAGGTCCTCCCAGGTCACGTCCCCGGTGGCGTAATAGGAAATATTGGGTGGGAAAATCAAAGCGTCCTCATCGGCGTCCAGTTCCTGGAGCCATTCCCGGTCCACGGTGTCCGGCAGCTGGTAGTCCAGCACCAGATAGATGGTGTCGTCGCTGACGAGGGCCTGCCGCACCGTCAGGGTCACATCGTCGCAGACGCTGGTAACGAACACATCCTGAAAGGCCGCCTGTCCGGTGGGTGTATCGGCGGCCTCCTCCCCAAAGCGGGCGGTCAAAATGGCATTCCAGCCCAGCACCGCCCCGGCGGAAACCGTCAGCAGCGCGGTGATCACCGCCGCCAGCACCGCCCTCCGGGCAAAGCCCCTGGGGCGGAAGACCCGGCGCTTAGCCGGCGGCTCCAAGGCCAGCACCGCCGACCGCAGCCGCGCCTCCAGCCCCTCCGGTGGGGCGCAGTGTTCCATGGCGCTTTCATAGAGCTTCATAAATCTCCCTCCCATGTCCGCCGCAGGGCGTCCCGGCCCCGCTTGAGCCGCATTTTCACCGTTGGTACCGTCACGCCCAGAAGGGCGGCGATCTCCCGCAGAGAGTAGCCCTCCCAGTAGTGGAGATGCAGTGCCGTCCGCTCTTTCTCCGGCAGTTCTGCCACCTGTTCCAGCAGTCCCAGCTCCTCCGGCGTCACCGTGTCGGAGGCCACCTCCAAGGGCAGTTCGGACCGGCTGGCGTGCTTCCAGGCGTCCCGGCACTGGTTCAAGGCCACCCGGAACAGCCACCGCCGCTCGTGGTCCGGTGAGGCAAAGGAAGGCGAGCGGTAGAGCCGCTTGTAAAATACCTCCTGCAAAATGTCCTCCGCGTCGGCGGGATTTTTCATCTGCAGCAGGCAGAAGCGATACAGCGCCGGACCGTAGGCCCGGTAGACCTGTTCAAATATCCGCTCCTGTTCCGTCATGGCCTCACCTCCTTCTGTTGTTGTTACGAATGAGAATGCCCAAAGGTCACATGGCAGGAGAAAAAAGCCCCGGCAGAGCCGGGGCGGAAACGGCGGGATATGAGAAACCGGCTCCCGGCGGAGGAAACGCCGCTCTTCCGGAAGGGGGCATTCACTCCAGCGGGGTCAGGGCGCCGGTGTCTGTGTCGATCACATAGCCCCGAATGGTCACATCCCGGGGCATGAGGGGGTGGTTTCGCAGTAGATCCACGGTCTCCGTCACGGAGTCCTCCACGCAGGAAAAGCCCCGCAGCCAAGCCTCGAAGTCAATGCCGCAGTAGCGCATCATATCAATGTGATCCTGGGACACCCCCCGCTGCACCAGATGGCGGATCATGGTCTCGGCATTGATGTGGGCCACGCCGCAGTCGGTATGGCCGATAACCATGACCTCCTCCACGCCCAGCTCCACAATGCCTACCAGCAAGCTCCGCACGGCGCTGTCAAAGGGGCCGGTAATCATGCCGCCGGCATTTTTGATCATCTTCACGTCCCCGTTGCGGATGCCCAGAGCCGCAGGCAGCAGCTCCACCAGCCGGGTGTCCATACAGGTGAGAATGGCGATCTTCTTATCAGGGTATTTGCTGGTGGCAAAGCGCTGGTATCCCTTTTCCTCCACAAATTTGCGGTTATAGGCCAGCATTTCATCGATCATGGAAGGTTCCTCTCTTTCTTTTTTAGACGTATGACCCGCCCCCTCCGGCCAAGGGATCTCAATTCATGGTATCCGCCGCCTGGTCGAACAGAGCCTGCACCCGTTCCGCCGTGGCGGGGTGATTCGTCAGCTCCGGGTCCGCCTCCAACAGGGACAAGGCCGCCTGCTGAGCCTCCTGCAAGAGCTTTGTGTCGCAGCCCAGGTCCGCGATCTTGAGCCCCGGCAGGCCGTGCTGCCGGACGCCGAAGAAGTCGCCGGGGCCCCGGAGCCGCAGGTCCTCCTCGGCAATTTTGAAGCCGTCGGCGGTTTTCGTCATGACCTTCAGCCGCTCTCTGGTCTCCTCATTGCGGTTGTCGGAGATCAGGATGCAGTAGGACTGCCACTGCCCCCGGCCCACCCGGCCCCGCAGCTGGTGGAGCTGGCTGAGGCCGAAGCGCTCGGCGTTTTCCACCACCATGACGGCGGCGTTGGGCACGTCCACCCCTACCTCGATGACAGTGGTGGACACTAGGATGTGGCTCTCCCCCGCGGCGAAGGCCGACATCACTGACTCCTTCTCTTTAGGTTTCATCTTTCCGTGGACGTAGGCCACCTTCAAATCGGAAAAGACCTCCTCCTGGAGCTTTTTGGCGTACTCCGTAACAGCTTTGCAGTCGTCGGAGTCGTCATCCTCACTCTGGGACACCTGGGGACAGACGATGTAGGCCTGCCGCCCCTGGGCGATCAGCTTGCGCAAAAAGGTGTAAATCCGCTGGTGGTAGCTGCCGGGGACGGCGTAGGTCTCCACGCTCTTCCGGCCTGGAGGCAGCTGGTCGATGATGGATACGTCCAGGTCTCCGTACAAAATCAGGGCCAATGTCCGGGGGATGGGGGTGGCGGACATGACCAGAATATGAGGGTGCTCTCCCTTCTCCGCCAATGCCGCCCTCTGGGCCACGCCGAAGCGGTGCTGCTCGTCGGTGACCACCAGGCCCAAGTTGGCGTAATCCAATCCGCCGGTAATCAGGGCGTGGGTGCCAATGGCGAAATCGA
>CATZYY010000011.1 GCA_958426425.1 uncultured Oscillospiraceae bacterium | reverse complement strand
CCCTCCATCAAGGTGCTCCACGACGACGCCTTCATCATCAACACCGACACCTGCGCCTCCATCGCCCTGGAGCCCACCTACTTCGACAAGACCTCCGACTATCCCGTGGACGCTCCGGATAACAAGTATCTGCTGACGGTGCAGAACTGCTCCGCTACTCTGGACGAGGACGGCAAGATCGTCTGTGTCACCGAGGACATCCGCAACGGCAACGGCCGGGCCATCAAGTCCAAGCTGTGGTCTCCCAACCGGGTGGATAAGATCGACTCCCCGGTGAACGCCATCTTCTGGATCATGAAGGACCCCACCATTCCTCCCATCGTGAAGCTCAAGGGCGCCTCCCTGGCCTCCGTCATGGGCGCTACCCTGGCCACCAAGCGCTCCAGCGCCGAGCGGCTGAAGGAGGGCGTGGACCCCAACGCCCTGGTGGTGGAGCCCTACGCCAACCCCTTCCGCACCTATCCCCTGGCCAACGACTATGAGAAGTTCAAGAAGCTGGTGGCTGAGAAGAACGTGGCCTGCTACATCATCAACACCGGCGACTTCATGGGCAAGAAGGTCCAGAAGGAGGACACTCTGGGCATCCTGGAGGCCGTGGTAGAGGGCAAGGCACAGTTCAAGCCCTGGGGCCCCTTCGAGGATATCGAGATCCTGGAGTGGGAGGGCTTCATTCCCGACCTGACCGACAAGGACTATGTGGCCCAGATGAAGGCCCGCATGACCGACCGGCTCAACTATGTCACCGGCCTGGATACCGCTGAGGGCGGCTTCAACAAGCTGCCTGCCGACGCCGCCGAAGCCATCCGCAAGGTGGTGGACGAAGCCAACAGCCTGTAATTTTACGCCATACGCACCGCAGCCGCTCCGTTAACACGGAGCGGCTGCCTGTTTTTCAGATTCATGGGGCTCCGCGGAGCCTTCCTCAAATCCATCAGATCACCATTCAAGCGGCATTGGGGCCCGCTGTCTCAGCTCTTGGCAAAACCGCCGCGCCATATGGTCTGAGGGGCTGGTCTGCAGGCCTGCGAGGCATCCCTTCAGCTTTGGAAAGGGGCGCCGGAGCCCTCACGGACCCCAGCGCCCTCCAACTGCTTTGCCGAAATCCGGTCCCGCAGTCAATCGGAAGCCGTCAGTCCTTCTTTATGGCCGCTTCTGGTTGGCCCGGCCCTGGTCCATATAGGCCCGGTCCTTATCCAGCAGCTGCTCGGACACAATGTCCAGCTGGTGCATCTTGTCGTACTGATCGGTCAGTCTGGTCTGCTGGATCTGAGGCGCCTTTTCGCTGTGGAAGGCCAGTTTCAGCAGCACGGGCGTCAAAATGGTGCCGCCGATCACGGTGATAATCACCGGCGTCATCATCACCGGCGACAGTACTCCCAGCGAAAGCCCCCGATTGGCTACAATCAGCGCCACCTCGCCACGGCACACCATGCCCACACCCACCTGGATACTCTCCCGGTTGGTAAAGCGGCAGAGCTTGGCGCCCAGGCCGCAGCCCACCAGCTTGGAGATGACGGACACCAGCAGCAGCGCTGCGGTAAACACCACCATGGAGCCGTTCAGGCCATCCACCTGGGCGTTGATGCCGATGCAGGCGAAAAAGACCGGCGTCAAAAGCAGGTAGCTGAGAGGCTCATATTTGGACTGGATATAGGCGGCCTTGGGAGTGCAGGAGATCACCAGGCCCGCGATGTAGGCGCCGGTGATGTCCGCCACGCCGAAGAAATGCTCGGCGCAATAGGCCATCACCAGACACAGCACAAAGGCCAGAACCGGGTAACGGCGCAGATTGCGCTGCTGCTCCAAATCCATCATCCACTGGAACAGCCGGCTGGCCCCCCAGCCCGCCGCGCCGGAGAACACAAAGAACAGCACAATCTTCCCCAGCACCAGCAGAATGCTCTCTCCGCCGCCGGCCACACTGCTGACAATGGTCAGCGCGATCAAGCCCAGCACGTCATCCATCAAAGCCGCCGCCAAAACGGTATTGCCCACCTTGGTATCCAGTTTCCCCAGCTCTTTCAGGGTCTCCACCGTGATACTGACAGAAGTGGCGGTCAGGATGGTACCCACAAACACATCCTCCAGGAATCCGCCGTCAGGCACCAGGCCTCCCTTTCCTGCCGCCCAGGCCAAGCCGGTTCCCATGATCAACGGCACCAGCACACCCAGCAGCGCCACCAGAAAGCCGGCACCGCCGCTGTGCTTGAGCTCCTGCAAATCCGTGCCCATACCGGCGGAAAACATCAGCACGATAACGCCCAGCTCGCTGAGCTGCGTCAAAAACTCCGTCTCAGTCAAAACGTTCAGCATGGCCGGACCCAACAGCAGTCCCGCCAGCAGCGCGCCCACTACCTGGGGCATCTGAAATTTTCGGGTCGCAATTCCCAGCACCTTGGTGCTGAGAAGAATCAGCGCCAAATCCAACAAATAGTGATAAGACATGATGCACTCCTCTTTTCTCCGGTGACCTCCGGGTGCAGTAATCGTTTACTTTTCTTTTACACGGCCACTCATTGTATACCTTTCCTAGTAATTTGCAAGGGAAAATTTTCACAAAAAATCCCCTTGCTTTTAAGAATTACACAGAAAAAATCAGCCTGTTTTCCAAAAGCAGGCTGATTTTATGTCAACTTACTTCCCCACCCGCAGCTTTTGAACCAGCTCCTCCCGGGGCGTCACATACAGCGTGCGGAAATTGGTATAGGTCACCATGCCCGGTCGGGCTCCGGCGGGCTTTTTCACGTTCTTCACCGCCGTACAGTCCACAGGCACGTTGGCGCTGTGCTTGGCCTGGGAGAACCAGGCGGCAAGCCCGGCGGCCTCCTCCAGGGATGCCTCGTCCGCCTCCTGTCCCCCGGTGCAGAGGATCACATGGGCGCCGTGGATCTTCTGGGTGTGGAACCACAGATCCCGGCGGTCGGCGTCGTGGGTCAGGCGGTCATTCTGCCGGTTGCTGCGGCCCACCAGGACCCGCAGGCCGGCGGAGGTGCGAAACTCCAGCGGCTTGGCCGGACGGGAGATCTGCTTTTTCCCCTGCTTGCGCAAAAAGCCCGCCTGACGGAGCTCCTCCCGGATGTCGGAGAAGTCCTGATCGCCCTCCGCCCGGTCCAGCTCCTCCAGCACGCTCTCCAAATACTCCAGGTCCCGCCGGGCAGTGTCCATCTGCTCCCGCAGATACCGCTGGGCGGTCTTGGCCTTGGTGTAGCGCTTGTAGTATTTGGCGGCGTTCTGCTGCGGCGTCAGCAGCGGGTCCAGGGTCACCTGCACGGTGCCGCAGTCCGGGTCGTAGTAGTTCTCCGTTTCCAGGATACGCTGTCCCCGCTCCATCCGGTAGAGGTTGGCGGTGATCAGGTCGCCCCACAGCCGCAGCTGGTCCCGCTCCTGGGTTTGGGCATACTCCTTTTCCTGAGCCGCCAGCTTCCGCCGCAGCCGGTCCCGGGCGGTGGAGGCGGCTCGGGTCAAATCCGCCCCCCGCTGCCGCAGCCGCTCCGCCCGCTCCCGCTGGGCGTAGAAGTCGTCCATCAGGGCGGAGAAGCTGTCATAGCGCACCTGCTCCGCGGCAGTGCCGTATTGCCAAATGGGCCGATAGGAAAAATCCAGCGGCTCTCCGTTCCGCTTCAGTCCCACGGGCGTGAAGCGGTTTTCCCGGATCTCC
Organism: uncultured Oscillospiraceae bacterium; assembly: GCA_958426425.1. GTDB lineage: Bacteria > Bacillota > Clostridia > Oscillospirales > Oscillospiraceae > Oscillibacter. The sequence continues at coordinate 28,355 of CATZYY010000011.1, read as the reverse complement.
GCGATCAGCTTCTCCAGCTCCGCCCACAGCTGCCGCTCCCCCTCCGGCCCCAGGCCAAAGAGCCGGGCGTCTGTGGCCCCGGCGGCCTGGAAAGAAAGCTCCCGGGCAATGAGAGGGGAGATTCCAAAATACTGGTCCAGCAAAAATCTGTCAACGGTCTGCTCCGGCGGAGCGGACGCCAGCTTTTCCCGGAACCCCGCCTCCGTCTCCTCCGTCACCGGCAGCCGCCCCTGGGAGGCCGGCGGCAGATAATAGAGGCCCGGCAGCACCTGCCGGGCGGCGGACATCTCCGCGTCCACCCGCCGCAGGCAGTCGATGATCCGGCCCTCCTCATCCAGCAAAATCAGGTTGGACCGGCGGCCCATGGCCTCCAGCACCAGCGTCCGGTGGCCGGGACGGCCAAAATCGTCGGCGCTGTCCAGCTCCAGCCGCACCAGCCGCTCCAGCGGCGGCTGGGTGATGTCCGCCACCCGGGCGCCCACCAGATGCTTGCGCAGCAGCATACAGAACATGGGCGGCTCCGCCGGGTTCTCCCGGGTCAGGGCCGTCATCTGCAATCTGGGCGCCCCGGCGCCGGCGTTGAGCAGCAGCCGTCCGGCCCGCAGAGTCAGCACCACCTGGTCCCGGGTGGGCATCTGGACTTTGTCGATCCGCAGCCCCGTCAGCAGGGGCTTCAGCTCCCCCACCACCGCCTGCAGACAAATTGCATCCAAGGGCATGGTCTCACTCCTCCATCATGGCGCAGAACAGCGCATTGATCCGCTCCCGCTGTCCGCGCAGGTACAGCCAACCCAGCAGCGCCTCCAACGCCGTGGCCTGGGCGTACTGGGCCCGGCTGGCGTGGGTCGGGATGGTGTGGACCTGGGCGTTGCGGCCCCGGCGAAATACCGCGGCCTCCTCCTCCGTCAGCAGGGGCAGAATCCGCTCCGCCCGCTCCGCCTGGGACTCCGCCCGCACCAGGGCCACCGTGGCCTGGTGGAGGCCCTTTCCCGTGGCTTTTCCATGGGTGCACAGCCACGCGCGGACCAGAATTTCAAACACCGCGTCCCCCATGTGGGCAAGGCCGATGGAGCTGATGGCGCGGAGCTGGTCCTCGCTCAGCTGAGGCTGAAAATAGTCGTTCATCCGGTTCTCTCCTTATGGGCGTATGCCGCAGGCGCAGGGCTCTTAAACGGGCACATGCTCCCGGGCTGCCCATATCACGTATCTTGGCCGCACCTTGGCGGCTTGTGGTATTGTACCACACTTTGCGAACTTTGTCACCCAAAAGGAGGGCGCGGAGGGGGAAAAGCTCATATCATGGTCTTCTTTTCCATCTAAATTTTCGGCGTGGAGGTTTCCCTTGCGCATCCGGCCCCGGCATGGTAGGATGGTACCACAACGAAGAAAGGAGCCGTCTTATGAGGCGCTTTGAACCTCAAACCCGGCAGGAGGCTGTTCAGGCCCTGTTCCTGTATTTTCTGCTCTACTCCCTCATCGGCTGGATTTACGAGGTATTTTTAGAGGTGGTGGTCTACCGCTGGGGTTACTCGGACCGGGGCGTACTGCTGGGTCCCTACTGCCCCGTGTACGGCGTGGGTGCCCTGGCCTTTTTGCTGTGCTTTGGCTGGCTGCTGAAAAAGCGGGGCGGGGCGCTGTTCCGCTGGGTGGTGCGTCCACTGGCGCTGTTTGTGGGGTGCATGGCGGTGGCCACCGCCATTGAGCTGGTCACCAGTTATATTTTGGAGGCGCTGACCGGCGCCTGGCCCTGGCAGACTTACGTGGACTACGCCATCAACTTCCAGGGCCGCATTGCCCTGTCCCCCTCCATCCGGTTTGGTCTGGGAGGCCTGCTGTTTCTGCTGGTGCTGCAGCCCCTGTTTGAAAAACTGGTGGAAGCGCTGGGTTCCAGGCGGAAGATCGTGTTCTGGGTACTGGTGGTGATCTTTGCGCTGGACATAGTCGCCACTGTGGCGTTGTCTCTGGGGTAAATGCCGTGGCTCAGCCGCGAAATCCATAAAAAGAACCGGCTTTGGGCCGGAATTAAAAGGAGGACATCTATGAGCAAGCTCTATGCCTTTGTGGCAGATGGAATGGAGGAAGTGGAGTGCCTGGCAGTGGTGGACATTGCCCGGCGGGGCGGCATCCAGGTGGAGCTGATCTCCATCATGGGCCGCCGGGAGGTCACCGGCTCCCATAACATCACGGTACTGGCGGACCGGCTTTTTGAGGAAACCGTCTTCCAGCCGGGAGACGTGCTGTTTCTGCCCGGCGGCGGCAAGGGCGTGGAGAACCTGACAGCTCATGGGGGCCTTGCCGCCCTTCTGAAGGATGCCGCCGCCCGGGGCGACCGAATCGCCGCCATCTGCGCCGCGCCCAGCGTCCTGGGCGGACTGGGCCTGCTGGCGGGCCGCACCGCCACCAGCTACCCCACCTGGCGGGACAAGGTCCCCTGCGGCCATTGGACGGACCAGGGCGTGGTCACCGACGGCCCCTTCACCACTGCCCGGGGCCTGGGCTTTGCCATCGACCTGGGTCTGGAGCTGGTACGACTGCTGGTGAGCCCCCAGGAGGCGCTGTCCGTCAAGGAGCGGATTCAGCATCCGGACTGCTGAGCACACCAGTCAAACAGATGCAGGCGGCAGGCCTTCCTTTGGAGCACTGCCATTTTTCCCACGTGCGGCATAGTAACGGGACCGTGGCCGTCTAACGTCCGTCCCTCCACGATAAGCAGACATCTGTCCTGCCGCGTCGTCTTCTGCGCGCTGTCCCTGCCGGTAAGCGAGGAAGTGGGTGGATATTTGCCGCGGTTCATGCAGGCACACGGGACACTTTGCGCAATCATGGCCGATCGTCGTCACTCCAAACAATCCGGCGTCTCCCAAAAATAGGGAGACGCCGGATGTTGCACGTTTGAGGTCATTTCACGGTGATCTGGCAGGGACCCATGGCCTCCAGGGCCGTCCGGTGGGCCTCCGGTGTGACGCCGGCACAGCAGCCCGCCTCCACCACGATCTCCGCCTCCGGCAAAAAGGCCTTGGCCAGCAGTGCGTTGGAGAGCACGCAGATATCGGTACACACGCCGATGAGGGTGATTTTCTTCACCGGCTCCCGCTCATTCAGACGGGACAGCACCTCTCCCAGCTCCCGGCTGCCGAAGGTGGGCTTGTCGATGACAGTGCGGCCCACGGTGTCCGGCTGCAGCTGCGGGATGATCTCCCACCCCTCGGTGCCCTGGACACAGTGGGGCACCGGCAGTTTCTTTCCCTCCTGGGTGTCCAGATAATCGGACTCATGGGTATCCCGGGTAAACAGGATCTCCTCCCCCCGGTTGATGCCATCCACCACCCGCCCCACCACGTAGGGTACGATGTCAACAGCCTCTTGGGTACCCAGAGCACCAGAGACAAAATCGTTTTGCATATCCACCACAATTAAAATATCCATACGGCACCTCCAGCCTTGTTTTTTATTGTAGCAGTCTTTTTCCGTCTTTTCCAGCCTATGATCTCTTTTTTTCGCCCCAGTGGTTGACTTTTCCACGCCAGTCAGCTACCATAGAGTTTATCGTCTGCGGCCATGCGTGCTCCAGACGGTGGAAATGAGAGAGGGAGATACAATTTCATGAAGCGTGAAAACTTTCAATCCCGGCTGGGATTCCTGCTGGTGAGCGCAGGCTGCGCCATCGGTATCGGCAACGTATGGAAATTCCCCTATGTAACCGGCGAGAACGGCGGCGGCGTGTTCGTGCTGTTCTACCTGCTGTTTCTGGTGATCATGGGCGTACCCGTGCTGACCATGGAGTTGGCGGTGGGCCGTGCCAGCCGCAAGAGCGCCGTGGAGGGTTACAAAGCATTGGAGCCCAAGGGCAGCAAATGGCACATTCACGGCTGGTTCTGCCTGATCGGCTGCTGCCTGCTGATGATGTACTACACCACCGTGGCCGGCTGGATGCTGGATTATTTCTACAAATTTACCGTGGGTGCCTTCGACGGCATGCCCAACGACGCCATTGACGGCGTGTTCAACGCCATGCTGGCCAACCCCGGTGAGATGACCATTTTCATGGTTATCATCGTGCTGGCTGGTTTCCTGGTCTGCTCCTTCGGCCTCCAGAAGGGCCTGGAGCGGATCAGTAAGTGGATGATGCTGGCCCTGCTGACATTGATCGTGGTGCTGGCGGTCCACAGCCTGACCCTGGACGGAGCTGCCGAGGGTGTGAAATTCTATCTGCTGCCCGACTTCCAGCGGGCCATGGAAGAGGGCCTGGGCAATGTGATCACTGCCGCCATGAACCAGTCCTTCTTTACCCTGAGCCTGGGCATCGCCGCCATGGAGATTTTCGGCAGCTACATGTCCAAGGACAACTCCCTTACCGGCGAGTCGGTCCGGATCTGCTGTCTGGACACCTTCGTGGCCCTCATGGCCGGCATGATTATCTTCCCCGCCTGCTTCAGCTTCGGCGTGGAGGCCAACAGCGGCCCCGCTCTGATCTTCATGACGCTGCCCCGGGTGTTCGTCAACATGACCGGCGGTCGAATCTGGGGGGCGCTGTTCTTCCTGTTTATGACCTTTGCCAGCTTCACCACCGTCCTGGCCGTGTTTGAAAACATCATGGCCACCTGCATCGACAGCTTCGGCTGGACACGGAAGAAGGCCACCATTATCTGTTGCGTATTCATTCTGATCGCCAGCATGCCCTGCATCCTGGGTTACAGCTCCTGGTATTTCTCCGTGGTGCTGCCCAACGCCGTCAACGGCGGCCAGATCCTGGATGTGGAGGACTTCCTTGTCAGCAACCTGCTGCTGCCTTTGGGCTCCCTGGTATATCTGCTGTTCTGCGTCAGCAAGTGGGGTTGGGGTTTCGACAAATACCTGGCCGAAGCCAATACCGGCACTGGCCTGAAGATGTCCCGAGCCTTCAAGCCCTATTTCCAGTTCATTCTGCCGGTGATCATCCTGGTGATTTTGATTCAGGGCCTGATCATCAAACCGGCAGGCTAAGCGATCTTAGCACTTCCGCCGCGCTTTACAGCACGCTGGTCCAAGGCTTCACTTCCATTATTGATCGATCTGTCCAACAGCGGCCAGCCGGATTCGGCTGGCCGCTGTTTTCTTATGACATTTCTTTCATTTTGCAGGAACAGATTCGGATTCCTGCAAAACGGCTCTTTTCAAGCGGACGGTTTTGTGCTATATTGAAGCGGAATAAACGCGGACTTTCCGCAGGATACAGGAGGTCTCCCCATGATCACTCTGCACAACAACGGTGTGTTCCTGTCCGGCGGCGCCCTACGGGACAGAGCCGACGGCGTCACCCCCGACCAGGGCCGCCAGCGGACCATGGCCTGGTCCATCCTTCAATCCCACAGCGTATCCGGTGACCCGGCGCATCTCCAGGTCAAATTTGACGCCCTGATCTCCCACGACATCACCTATGTGGGCATCATCCAGCAGGCCCGGGCCTCCGGCATGAAGGAGTTCCCGGTGCCCTACGCCCTGACCAACTGCCACAACAGCCTCTGCGCCGTGGGCGGCACCATCAACGAAGACGACCACGTGTTCGGACTCTCCGCCGCCAAGAAGTACGGCGGCATCTACGTCCCCGCCAACCAGTCCGTCATCCACTCCTACGCAAGGGAGCAGATGGCCGGCTGCGGCAAGATGATCCTGGGTTCCGACTCCCACACCCGGTATGGGGCTCTCGGCACCATGGCCGTGGGCGAGGGCGGTCCGGAGCTTGCCAAGCAGCTGCTGAAAAACACCTGGGACATCCCCTATCCTGAGGTGGTGCTGGTGTGGCTCACCGGCGTGCCCCGCCGGGGCGTGGGACCTCACGACGTGGCCATTGCCCTGGTAAAGGCCACCTTTGAAAGCGGCTTTGTCAACAACCGGGTGCTGGAGTTCGCCGGTCCCGGCGTGGCGTCTTTGCCCATCGACTTCCGCAACGGCATCGACGTCATGACCACGGAGACCACCTGCCTCTCCTCCATCTGGGTCACGGACCGGGAGACGGAGGAGTTCTACAAGGTCCACCGCCGCTCCAAGGACTACAAGGCCTTATCTCCCCAGGACGGCGCCTATTACGACAAGTACATCGAAATTGACCTCTCCACCGTGGAGCCCATGATTGCCCTGCCCTTCCATCCCTCCAATGCCTACACCATCCATGAGTTCCTGGACAACGCCGCCGACATTCTCGCCTCTGTGGAGGCCGACGCCCGCAAGCGCTATCCCAAGGCCAACCCCCAGCTGGCGAACAAAATCCACCACGGCGGCGTCTGGGCGGACCAGGGCGTGATCGCCGGCTGCGCCGGCGGCCTGTTCGACAACATCGCCGAAGCAGCGGACATCCTGCGCAACGGTTCCACCGGCAACGGCGCCTTCACCCTGGACGTGTACCCCACCAGCGTACCCGTCAGCCTGGAGCTGACCAAGATCGGCGCCACCACGGCTCTGCTGGAGAGCGGCGCCGTCATCAAACCCAGCTTCTGCGGACCCTGCTTCGGCGCCGGAGACGTGCCCGCCAACAACGGCCTTTCCCTGCGGCACACCACCCGCAACTTCCCCAACCGGGAGGGCTCCAAGCCCGCCGAGGGGCAGTTCGCCGGCGTCTGCCTCATGGACGCCCGGTCCATTGCCGCCACGGCCCTCAACGGCGGCCGGATCACCGCCGCCACCGATATCGACTATCAGCCGGTCCGCCGGCCCTACCACTTCGCCAAAGAGGTCTACGACAAGCGGCTGTACTACGGCTTCGGCAAGGCCGACCCCAGTGTGGAGCTGGTCATGGGCCCCAACATCACCGACTGGCCCAAGATGCAGCCGCTCACCGAGAACCTGTTGGTGGAGCTGGCGGCGGTGCTGCGGGACCCGGTGACCACCACCGACGAGCTGATCCCCTCCGGCGAGACCTCCTCCTACCGCTCCAACCCCTTGCGGCTGGCGGAGTTCACCCTCTCCCGCCGGGAGCCGGCCTACGTGGGCCGGGCCAAAGCGGCGGCGGCTCTGGAGGCGGAGCGCCTGGCCGGCAATGCCCCGGAGGCGCTGAAGGCCGTGCTGGACAAGGTGGGCGACGGCGCCGCCCTGCTGGAGACCACTCAGTTCGGCTCCTGCGTTTTTGCCAATAAGCCCGGCGACGGCTCCGCCCGGGAGCAGGCTGCCTCCTGTCAGAAGGTGCTGGGGGGCTTCGCCAACATCTGCTATGAGTTCGCCACCAAGCGCTACCGCTCCAACTGCATCAACTGGGGCATCCTGCCCTTCACCCTGGACCAGGGGACGGAGTTCCCCTACGACAATGGGGATTACGTGTTCGTCCCCGGCATCCGGGCGGCCATCGCCGCCGGGCAGGAGGACATTCCCGCCAAGGTCATCCGGGCAAGCGGCGCCGTGGAGGACCTGACGCTTCACGTCCGTGGGCTCACCGACGACGAAAAGGAGATCATCCTGGACGGGTGCCTGATGAACTACTATGCCAAGCGCAGTTAAAAGGGGAGCAGGCTCCCCCTTTCGATCCCCCTCCACCAGTGACATCGGTCACTGGTGAACGCCGCCCAATGCGGCTGGGTCAATGTATTTTCGCCACGTACACGCCGCGGCGAAAATGATCCAAACAGGTCCGGCTCTGCCGGACGCCAAAATTCCTAACTCCTAATTTCTAACTTCTAATTACTTATGAGGTTGAACTATGAAGAAGATTCCCATGACGACCCCCATCGTGGAGATGGACGGGGATGAGATGACCCGCGTCCTCTGGGGCTGGATCAAGGAGACGCTGATCGAGCCCTTCGTGGATCTGAAGGCCGAGTACTACGACCTGGGACTCCTGCACCGCAATGAGACAAAGGACCAGGTGACCGTGGACGCCGCCAATGCCACCAGGAAATACGGTGTGGCGGTGAAGTGCGCCACCATTACCCCCAACCGCCAGCGCATGGAGGAATACCCCCAGCTCACCCAGATGTGGAAGAGCCCCAACGGCACCATCCGCTCCATTCTGGACGGCACCGTGTTCCGCACGCCCATCATCATCGACTCCATCAAACCCGTGGTGAAAAACTGGACCAAGCCCATCACCATCGCCCGCCACGCCTACGGTGACGTGTACAAGAGCGTGGACTTCCGCACCGATGAGCCTGGAGAGTGCGTCATGACCTTCCGGGGCGCCTCCGGAGCGGAGCAGACCGTGTCCGTCCAGAAGGTGAACGGCCCCGCCATCTGGCAGGGCGCCCACAACAAGGACGATTCCATCCGCTCCTTTGCCCGTGCCTGCTTCCAGTACGCCATCGACACCAAGCAGGACCTGTGGTTCTCCACCAAGGACACCATTGCCAAGATCTACGATGGAGAGTTCAAGAAGATCTTCGAGGAGGAGTACGAGAACTACCGTGCCAAGTTCCAGGAGCTGGGCCTGACCTATTTCTATACCCTGATCGACGACGCCGTGGCCCGGGTCATCCGCAGTGAGGGCGGCTACATCTGGGCCTGCAAGAACTACGACGGCGACGTGATGAGCGACATGGTGTCCACCGCCTTCGGCTCCCTGGCCATGATGACCTCCGTTCTGGTTTCGCCAGACGGCACCATGGAGTTCGAGGCCGCCCACGGTACCGTCACCCGCCACTACTACAAGTACCTCAAGGGCGAGGAGACCTCCACCAACCCCATGGCCACCATCTTCGCCTGGTCCGGCGCCCTGAAGCGCCGGGGTGAACTGGACGGGCTTCAGGACCTGGTGAACTTCGGCGAGCAGCTGGAGGCTGCCTGCTACGACACCCTGAACGCCGGCATCATGACCCGTGATTTAGTGGGTCTTGTGGAGCCGGGCTTTCCCGCCACCGCCGTTACCAGCCGGGAATTTCTGAATGCTATTGCCGGCAAGCTGGCCCAGAGGCTGGCGTAAATTTCGCCGCTTTTTCCGGGAAATCACCTTCTTTCGGGAATACCGGCTGACGCTGCCTGTCTTTTCAATAAGAAGCGCATCATCCGTAACCGGGCACGACCGACAGGCCGTGCCCGGTTGTCACTATGGCGCCATGCCTCCCGCAACCTGGGTCTCCTTTAGGGGACAGCCTGCCGGCGCCCTATTTTCCGCTGTTGAATCCTGTCGGGCAGTTGCGGTATAATCGTGTAGAAGATGCGCCGGAGCCCCGGCGCTTTGCGGAAACAGGCCGCGGCAGAAATAGACCGCGCTCAGCAACCTGACCGGCAGGGCCCCACCGGCCCCGGACCGTCTTTTGCCCCTGGGCAGCAGCCGCTTCATTTCAAAGAGAGGGGGATCTTTTATGGAGCCTGAAACCCAACTGGACAGTATGACCAATGAGATCACCCTCCTTGGCCCTGGGCTGCTGGGGATTCTTTTAAAGGACCGGACCACCAGGGGACATATTCTCTGGGCCACTGACGACTATTGCACGCTGGGTCCGCGCTATGCCGCAGGGTCCCAGATTCTCCAAAAGCTGATTACCGGTGCCAACGCCGGGCTGGTCCGGCCCCGTGCCGTCAAGGCCCAGGACCAGCGCAGCAGCCGCACCCGGAACCGGGCAGAGGTCTTTACCCCCTCCTGGATCTGCAACGCCCAGAACAATCTCATTGATGCCCGGTGGTTTGGCCGCCCCGACGTTTTCAACACCTCCCAGGGGCACACCTGGACCCCCCGACGGGACAAGATCTCCTTCCCACCACACCTCACCTGGAAACAGTATGTGGACGCCAGACGGCTGGAGATCTCCTGCGGCGAGGCCCCCTATCTGGTCAGCCGGTATGATTCGGTGAGCGGCGCACCTATGGACCTGCTCTCCCGCATCGGCCTGCTGGACCGGAAGCTGCGGATTGTCAGTGAAAATGCCGCTAATGAAGGGGAATGGCTCCAGTGGGCCTATCGTGCCTACGAGAGCACTTACGGCTTTGAATACCAGGGGGACAGCCTTCTGCTGGCACGGGAGAATCTCCTGTGCACCTTTGTGGACTACGCTCAGCAGGCGCTGGGACGCCCCCCTTCCCTGCCGGAGCTAAAAAAGGTGGCGCTGATTATCTCCTGGAACCTCTGGCAGATGGACGCTCTGACCTGCACGCCGCCTGTATGCGGCGGGGAGGCTGCGGATTTGAAGACACGGTCTGAAAAACCGGCTGTTCTCCGATCCGCCCCGCCCCTGTGCCGCATCAAAAACTGGCGGACGGGAAAAACCGTCACATACCGTGCACTGATTCACCCCCAGGCCGGGACTTCCCCAGGCCCTGCTTGAGCCTGCCCCTGGAGCATGCCTACCTGCCGGTCTCAGCAGCTGCATGACCCGCCATTCGGACTAACCGCAGGGGAGGGACCAAATGTGGAGAAAAGGAGCTGGAATCATGAAATTTGACGCCGTTGTGGGCAATCCGCCGTATCAGCAGATGGACGGCGGCAACGCCGCCAGCGCCACACCCATTTATCACCATTTTGTAGAGCAGGCCAAGGGGCTGGACCCCCAGCTTCTCTCCATGATTATTCCCGCCCGCTGGTTCGGAGGCGGACGGGGGCTGGACACCTTCCGGTCCGCCATGCTCCACGACAATCAGCTGTGTGTCATCCACGATTTTGTCAACGCCGCGGACTGCTTTCCCGGCGTGGAGATCAAGGGGGGCGTGTGCTACTTCCTCTGGCAGCAGGGCCATGAGGGCCCGTGCCTGGTCCACTCCCACCAGGGCAGCCGGGAGTCCAGCGCCCTGCGCCCCCTTCTGGAGCCCGGTATGGAGACCTTTATCCGAAACGATATCCAGCTGAGCGTCCTGCGAAAGGTCCGCAGGAAAGGGGGGACCTCCTTTACCCGGTGGCTCCACGCGGGCCGCTACTTCGGCTTTCACACCAAGGTGGAGTGGGATGAAAAAGGCGGGCAAGGCCGCATCCAGACCGCCGATGGGAAGTCCTTTATCCCCGTTTACGCCGCAAAGCGCCGCAGGGACGATGTGAAGATCTATGTCCACGGCGGCGTGTGCTGGGTAGCCCGGTCCCAAGTGCCCCGTCACCCGGAGGCCATTGACTGCTACAAGGTTCTTCTCCCCCGCTCCGGCAATCCCGGCGGCTCCATTCTGGGAAGACCCCGCTTGAGCGAGCCCGGCAGCTGCAGCTCCAACACCTATGTTGTGGCAGTTCCCCCGGCGGGGAAGCTGTCTCAGGACCAGGCCCAGAAGGTGCTGTCCTATCTGAAAACCAGATTCGTCCGCTTTCTCATCGCCGCAAAGACATCCACCCAGGACATGCCCCCCAGAGCCTATGACTTTGTGCCCGCGCAGGACTTTTCCCAGACGTGGACAGACGAGAAACTATACCAAACATACGGATTGACCGCCCGGGAGATTCAGGAGATTGAGCGGCTGATTCCAATTATGGAGGATTGAGACATGAAGCGAAGAAGCGTAGAGGGAACCCATCGATTCATCCATCAGGTGGCGGAGCAGTTTGGCATTTTTGACCTGGGCGGCCTGCTTTTGGACCAAGACTGGAATTTTACCACGGCGGTGGAGGCCTTTGAGCTGGAGCCTGAGGAGCAGAAGTTCTCGCTGCCGTACCTGCTGTCCTCCCAGGGGCTGGAGGAGGCCATGTGCATGGACGGTGTGCTGGCTCAAAAGCTGGGGGTTCCCTTCTACATCATCACCCATGTCAAGCACACTCCGGAAATCCAGATCTATCACTGGGTCTTTGACCCGCAGATCGGCAAGCTGCGATATTTGGATATGCACAATGTGTCGGAGGACGATTTCATTCACTGGTGGCAAACCAGAAAGAAGACGACCCAGACCAAGCTCTACCGAAAAGACTTGCAGCAGCGGGCCCGGGACAGCTATTTTGACAACCTTCTGGAGGACCACGGGTTGAAATGGGGCGGCAATATTGACGGATTTCTGGTAACAGGCAACGGCAAAGACTGCGATGTAGCCGCCATCATTGAAAATAGAGTCACCAACAAGGTGCCCATTGCCCGGTATGACCCCAATGCGTTCTTCTCCGGTTATGGCACCGGGGATTACAATACATGGCTGCCCCTGGTCAATCTGAAAAATCAGCTGCAGATTCCCCTGCTGCTGATGACCTACTCCAACCGGGACCGGGAGCTGGACCTGACAGGAATCGCGCAAGTGCTGGACGTATCCCGACGCGGCCTGACCTATCTCCCTGACGGAAACGGCAGACCCATTCGCCCCTGCGACAACATCCTCCGGTCTTTCCCGGATATCAGGCAGTGGCTGTCGCAGCATGTGTTCGACGAGCCGCTCTATTAATTGCCGAGCGCCTCTGTGCCATCTGCTTTTGGGCGGTCTCTCAGCTCATTTTCCATATGCAACCCATATTTTTCAAAACAAACCGGGCCGGCGGGAATGTTCCCGCCGGCCCGGTTCTTTTTCAGGGCGTCATCGGTTTCTCTTAAAAAACGGATGACTTTACAGGGACTCCGCGCCTATTTTCAGAAAATAGCGGTATGCTCCGTCCAACATGGGCCCCGGAATTATCAGCACCATCTGCTGCCTTGCCCGGACAAGAGCACCCGACAGTTGTTCTCTGCAATAGTATCCAGGCCTTTATACTGCTGCTCCTGGCGCTCCCGCTGATGCACATTGACAGTCCGGCTGTCATTTTCCAACAAGTAATCACGACCGAACAGTGCAACGGAGTGCTCCAGGACCTAATGCCAAAGACGGACCCGCACCAAAGGCGCGTGCTGCTGCGCATCCGTCGTTTTTCCCGTTTGTTTTCCTCTGTGGATACGGCCGCTCAGTTCCCGCGGTCACTCCCGCAGCTTGCGGCAGTACTGGGTATAGAGCTTGTCCGTGCAGGCGGAGCATTGCAGAGCAGCGTTGGAGTGGTCCCAAAACCGCTCAGGATACAGCATCACACACAGCTCCCACACCAGCCACGCCGCCGCGGCCATTACCACCAGAGAACGGGCGTAAAAGCCGTCCATGAAAATCAGAGGGGAGAACATCATGAGATGGTCCCAGTTGAAGATCCGGCAGGTGGTACAGCAGCGGTTCTTCATAATCAGCCGGAAGGGACACCAGATCAGCACGCAGATCAGATCGCAGACGTAAAACAGCACGGAGATCATAAACAGATTCAGCTTGTCAATGACGCCCGCGCCGTACAAAACCCCGATCACCGCGATCAGCAAACACCAGAGGAAAAACACTTTATACGCCGCCCTGGTGGTAGCCACAATGTATCGGTGCAGCGCTGCGTAATTGATCTTCTCGCGGATTGGCCGAAAGTGGTTGGCAAAGTGTTTTTGCGAGCCGATGGGCACTTTGTTTTTCACCGGAAAAATTTGGAGAAACATATCCGCCGCCCACACAATCCACAGCAGGTGCAGCGGAGAAAAGGTTTTAAAAAAGTTCCATCCATCCAGTACGGCAAAGGCAGCCGGCCGGTATATGCACAAAAGGGTGATGCCGCAAAAATCAGACAGCGCCCCACCAGGCGGGCAATATATATTTTTCTTGTGGTGGACATGGATACCCTCTTTCTCTTTTGGGAAGCACACTCATCTCCGGCAAGCCGGATTCTTGGCGGGGAACATCTTGTGACTTATATTCCTTGATCGTATGAGAATCGCAGATTGTAAGACAATCTGCAATTCCCGAAAACAGCAGCGTGTTCGTGCCACAGGCTCTATTCGGCCCAACGGACTGTTTTCAACACTGTCCCCTATGCAGGAGCATAAAACTCACAGGTTTCTTTAGGTTTTCCCTCCGCCTGAGTGTTTCATGGCTGAATATCCGATCAGCACAGTCCATACATAGGCGCAGGTTTTGGGGATCATCAGCATCCCGATCATGGGCACCGTGTCCGCCCACAGCACTACCGGAATGTAAAAGCCAAAGCTCAGCACGATGGTCAGCCACATCCAGCGGAAGGCAGTATCGCCCCGCTCTTTTGCACTGCGGTAAAACAGCACGATTACCAGCAGGCCCAACAGGGCAAAGGGAATGTTGCGATAAATGCCCCAGGAGAGGGGCGCGTCGGCGCTGAGCCACTGATTCTGAGGCAGCATGCACAGCACAATCCGCAGCCCCGCCAAAACATACACCGCGGCGGTCAGATGGCCCCTTCCCCGGATACCATACCGCTGTCTCCACACGTAGTAAAGCAGTACATAAAAAACCGTCATGGTGATGGAGGTAATCCACTTTCCAAGTCCCAGCAGGGCGGCATAGCTTTCCAGGCCCGTGGTGCACAGAGCATAAGCCCGGGGAATCAGGTGAAAGGCATCTCCTGCACCCAGTACCACCGCCATAACGCCAAAGAGGAGATATTGGCGGTTCCCCCTGCTGCCTCGAATCATCAAAATGCCGATGGTGATGACCGAGCTCAAATAAGCCGCATCAAATGCGGTCTCCATCACTGCCTGCATAACTGTTTCTCCTTTTCGCACATGAAATGAACCACATTGTTCATTATAGTGGTCCTTCCCCTCTTGTCAAGGCTTCAGCTGCCGCCGATAGATACGCAAAAGGGCGCCTCATGTGATTTCGTCACAGAGAATGTGTCCGGTTCCGGGTATACTAAGGTCAAACGAAAGAAAAAGGAGCTGACGCGTATGGCAGCAATCAATATCAATCAGGAACAACTGCAGCAGATGATGCAGGAGGGCAAACCCGTTCTGGTGGATTTCTGGGCACCCTGGTGCGGCTACTGCCGCCGGATCGGCCCCGCCTACGAGAAGATCGCCCAGGAGTACGGTGACCAGCTGGTGGTGGCCAAGGTCAACATCGACGAGGAACCCCAGCTGACCCGGGAGGCGCAGGTAGAGGTGATCCCCACCCTCATTCTCTATAAAAACGGAAAGGCCGTGGACTCCGTGGTGAATCCCGGCTCCAAGGCGGCCATGGACCAATTTATCCAAGAGGCCCTTGCAAAGTAAGGAGGCGACAGGCATGAGCGAACTCCATGTTTACGATATGATCGTGGTGGGCGGCGGCCCCGGCGGCTATACCGCCGCCCTCTACGCCGCCCGGGCAGGCCTTGACACCCTGGTTCTGGAAAAGCTCTCGGCGGGCGGTCAGATGGCCCTGACTGAGACCATTGACAACTATCCCGGCTTTGAAAACGGTATCGACGGCTTTACGCTGGGCGAGACCATGCAGCGGCAGGCGGAGCGCTTCGGCGCCAGAACCGAGTACGCCCAGGTGGAGCGCATGGACCTGACCGCCTCTCCCAAGGTATTGGAGACCAGCGAGGGCACCTTCCTGGGGAAAACCGTGGTACTGGCCACCGGCGCCAACCCCAGAGAGCTGGGTTTGCCCAATGAGGTCGCCCTTGTTGGCCGGGGTGTGGCCTACTGCGCTTCCTGCGACGGAATGCGCTACAAGGGCAAAACAGTGGCGGTTGTCGGCGGCGGCAACTCCGCTGTGGCCGACGCGCTGATCCTGAGCCGGATCGCCAAGAAGGTCATTCTCATCCACCGCCGGGATACCCTGCGGGCCACCAAGGTCTACCATCAATCTCTGATACAGGCGGGCAACATCGAGTTCCGCTGGAACAGCACGGTGTTGGAGCTGCTCCACGGGGATCAGCTCACCGGTGTGAAGCTCCGGGATGTCAAAACAGGCCAGGAGACCACCCTTCCCTGCGACGGTCTGTTCATCAGCGTAGGCAGAAAGCCCGCCACCGAACAGGTAGCCGGGCAGCTGGAGCTGGACCAAAGCGGCTACATCCAGGCGGACGAAACCACAAAAACCAGTCTGCCCGGTGTTTACGCCGTGGGAGATGTGCGGACAAAGCCCCTGCGCCAGGTGGTGACGGCGGTGGCTGACGGCGCCACGGCGGTCCACATGGCGGAAGAATATCTGGCAGGAGGCAACTGATATGAAGAAACGCATGAAAAAATGGCTGCGCCCGGCCCTGTTCACTCTGGGCGGTGGACTGGTGGGCCTGGGTTACTACGCTCTGGTAGGCTGCTCCACCGGAACCTGCGTCATCACTTCCAATCCCTTCTCCTCCATGACGTACATGGCACTGGTGGGCTTTCTGCTCTCCGGTGCGCTGGGCTCCTGCTGCGGAGGCAGCTGCAAGCGATAGAATACCACAAAAGGAAAGCGCCCCAAGTTTGGGGCGCTTGCTTTTTATAGGGATACTGACAAGATGCCTGCGCTTCCGGGCAGCAGAAGCGCCTGACGGCCTTCGGTCCACCTTTATTCTGATTTGATTTCTTTCGCTGGAATGCAGGTTTTTGGGTGTCCCGCCGCAGAAAAGGGGCAGCGCCTGCCAATACATTGGTTGTTTTGGCTACTATAAGAGCAAATCGGGACTGTCCGCGTCATCTCCACCCCCAGGTGCTCCTTGGCAAAGTCCACGGCGGCCAGAATGGACAGGAAGGAATCCCGCTTGCAGCACCGGGGGCCGCCCACGGCGCCGATATGGTCCAGGGCCCGGGCGGTCATCTGATTGCTCAGCCCCCAGGGCTCCACCGCCAGAGG
The DNA here is from genome assembly GCA_958426425.1 of uncultured Oscillospiraceae bacterium. Lineage (GTDB taxonomy): Bacteria > Bacillota > Clostridia > Oscillospirales > Oscillospiraceae > Oscillibacter. Next base: position 11,927 of record CATZYY010000011.1, on the reverse strand, counting down.
CGTGGACGCCGTGGCGATGGCCGCAAACTGCCCCGCGCTGATTCCCGCTCCGCAGGCGCCCCAGAAGCCGCAGGCCCCGCCGGGGACTTCCCTGCCCCGGCTGTACATCTCACGCAGCGCCTTCTCCAGGTCCAATTTCCCGCCGGCGTTGCGGTAGGCGGTCAGCAGGGCCGCGCCCACCATCACATGATGCTCCGGGCCGTGCATATGGCAGAAGGGCATGTCCATCATCCGCCGGAGGATAGCGACAGGATCGGTGGAGGTCTCGGCAAGACACAGGCCGAAAATGCTGTCCATGCCCTGAGTGTGGCAGTCGCTGCACACATAGTGTCCCTTCACGCAGCGGGTCTTGCTGGGCTCTTTTTTGTGGCAGATGGCGCACTCCATCTCCACGTCCTCTGTGAGATATTCCAGCGGCGCCTTGCAGATCAGACATTCCTCCATGTTCAGCTCTCCCTTTCCTCCCATGCCCGCAGAACGGCCAGCTGTTCCGGCGTATGGAACCAGTGTTCCCCGCCCTCCAGTACCGTGAGCCGGGCGTCGTGTCTGCGGACGAATTCATCCACCGTCCGGCGGGGCGTCAGATCGTCTCCGCTCCCGTACAGAATGCGGACGGGGCAAGTCCAGTCATTGGCCAAATGCTCCCGCACCCAGCACAGGTACTTCCAGGATAAGGTCCGGCCGAAGGAAGTCGTGATCTCCCCCCGCTCCCGCAGCTGATCCTCCGTTACACCGGCCCAGTCCATCATGGTCATAATCAGGCTCTCCATATCCAGGACCGGGGAAACCAGCAGGACCCGCTCCGGTGTGTCAAAAGCCTGCAGGGCGAGGTACGCGCCGATGCTGGTGGCCCGGAGCGCGGTCGTTCTCCAGCGGCGCTCTGTCCAGCTCAGGGCCGTCTGGATGTCCGGCACTGCCGTCCAGGGAAGCAGCTCCTCCCTGCGGCCCTGACGCTCCCCGTGGCCTGGCAGATCGATGGACAGCACCTGGTATCCTTTAGGGCATGTTACCTGGGCAAAGGCCTCCGCCTCTTCCTTGCAGCCCATCTGTCCGTGAAGAAATACGTATCCCCGTTCCGCCGGCTCTCCATATAAGACCGCTGGAACCGCACCAATGGAAAATCGCTCATGTCTCATGTTGATACCTCCCATGTGCGCAGTACGGCTCCCATCCGCTCCAGGGCCGGTCCCGGCCCGTCAAAGCCTGCGCATCGGCTGGGTCGGGTGTTGACGGCGTGATCCAGCAGAGGCTGGGCGCAGGCGGCGGTGTCCACGCACAGGTCCAAAGACAGCACATCCTCCCAGGCCCGGTTGAGAAAGGCCACCTCCCGGCGGCCGTGGGTGCGAGTCAGTTCCACGCCCCCCGCCTGCCGGAGATAAGCCTCCACCTGAGGCCGGGCAAACCCGGCGGCGGTGAGGCTCTCCCAAAGCCCCTCCTGAAACAGTCCGGGGAGTTCCGCCCATTGGGGGGGCGGAACTCCGCAGCGCACGAAAACATAGCGGCTGTGGCAGTGGACGGCCAACAGGGCCTTTTGCCCTCGCAGGGAAATCACATGGAGGTCCCAGCAAAACTGCCGGTCCGGCTCGGCGCCGTAGGCCGGCGGTTTTAGATGCAGAAACCGCTGGAGAGGGAATGTCAATCCCAGTTCCATCACGGCACCTTATGGGGAATGGTGATCTTCTCCACCTGAAGAACCCCATCCGCGATTTCCGCCATCATCATGGTGATCTCCTGGTGGAACCGCCGGGGACCGCAGGAGCCGGGATTGAGCCAGAGAAGGCCGTCCTTCTCCTCCTGCACATATTTGTGGGAGTGACCGAACACCACCGCATCCACGCCGTCCAGGTCTGCCGGAAGCTCCTTCCTGTTGTGGACCATACAGAAGGTCACGCCGTCCAGAGTGACCTTCAAATCATGGGGAATGGCTCCCGCCCACGCCTTGTCGTTGTTGCCCCGAACCACATAGAGGGGGGCATACCGCTGAAGCGCATCCACGATTTCCTGCCTGTTGATGTCGCCGCCGTGGAGAATGACATCGGCGGTTTTCAGATATTCCAGCACCTCCGGCCGCAGCAGGCCGTGGGTATCGGAGAGAATGGCAAGTTTCATTTGTAGTTCCCCCTGTCATACAGTTCCCGGATTCCCCGGAAGAATCTGCGGGCATTCTCCAGGTCCCGCTGGTTCGGGCGGCCCTTGGCAATGCCGCCCACCAGCCGGAAGGGGCCGAAGGTGTCGTAACCCTTACAGGAAAACTCCCCCAGCACCGGGCAGTTCTTTTCCCGGGCAATTTCAGTCAGGGCCTTGGCGCCGGTTCCTTTGACACCGCCGTAGGTATAGACAAAGAACACCTGCTTTCCCTGAGGCAAATACTGTCGGGCAAAGGCCGCCACCGCCTCCTGGAACTCGAAGCCGTAGATGCCGGAGGCAAAGCCGACGCAGTCGTATTCCTCCAGCCGGACGGCCTGACGGGCGGTCACGTCGATAAGGTCCAGATCCCCCTCCCCGGCCATGGCCTCCAGCACCTTCAAGGTATTTCCGTGGTGGCGGGAGTAGTAGCAGACAGCCGTTTTCATCCCTCGTTCCCTCCTTGCAGGATCCAGCCGAAATCGTTGTGGTAAATCATCTGGCAGGTCATGCCGCCGTCGATGCAGATGTTTTCCCCGGTGATGAAGCCCGCCTTGTCGGAACAGAGGTAGAGCACCATGTTGGCGATGTCCATGGGATTGCCCACCCGGCCCACAGGCTGCTGCCGGGCGTCGGGCCCCTGGTAAACGGTGTAGTCCGTGTCAATCCAACCGGGAGAGATGGAGTTTACCCGCGCCTTTCCCGCAAGGCTCACCGCCAGAGCGTGGGTCAGGGCGGAGATTCCACCCTTGGCCGCCGTGTAGCTCTCCGTCTGAGGCTGGCTCATCCGGTCCCGGGAGGAGGAGATGTTTACAATGGCCGCCCCGGGGGCGAAGTGGGGAGCAAACAGCTTGGCAAGGTAAAAGGGCGCCGTGACCCCCACCCGCAGGGCGTAGTTGAACTCCTCATAGGTACATTCGTCAATGCCTTTCATCAGCGGCAGGGCATTGTTGATGAGATAATCCGCATGGCCGTAGTCGGCGATGACCTTGGCGGCAAAGTCCTCCAGCACCGCCTGCTGGGCCAAATCCCCCACATAGTAATCGTTAGGCAGCAGGTCAATGACGCAAACCGCCGCTCCTGCTTTGCGGAATTCCTGTGCAATGGCCCTGCCGATGCCCTTGGCACCGCCGGTAACCACGGCAACTTTGTTTTCAAACATGGTGGAACCTCCTGTTCTTTTCCATCACAAGGCAAACCCGGCTCTTATCTGACCTCCGGCGCCCGGTCATAGAACTCCCGGAGCAGCAGAGCCAGCTTTTCCGGAGCCTCCCGGTTAAGCTCATGGCCCGCGCCCTCCACAACACGGAGCTCCGCCCTTTTTACAAGCCGGGCCAGATCCTTGCAGGCCTGCCGATTGGCCCGGTCACGATCTCCGCAGATTACCAGGGTCGGGCATGCAATGCCCGGGAGAGCTGAGCTGAAGTCCAGCTCCATCATACTGCGGCATAGTTGAAGGAACTGGGCTTTTTCAAAGCCTGTCTCCCGGAACATGGCCCGGGGCATGAGGCGAAACAGCGTATTCTGGACCTGCAACAGCCGTTTTGGCATTTTGCACTGGGGCGCAATGAGGACCAGGGAGCCCACACGCTCCGGGTGCTCGACGGCATAATGAAGAGACAGCACCCCGCCCAGCGACAAACCGCAGAGGGCCAGGGGGGCCTCCAGTCCATCACAGAGACGGGCAAAGGCGCGGTAAAGCTGGGCATAAGTCGCCTCACCGGCGGACACCATGGCTGCCAGATCAGGGAAAACACAGTCCCAAAGACCGTCCAGCAGGCTGAAAACGGGCTTCCAGCTGTCCGGGGTCTGCCCCAGTCCGTGGACAAATACGTTCTTCATGGCCTCCGCTCCTTCCTTGGAATCTGTGCCGCGGCGCTCACGGCTCCGCATCTTCCTCCAGGGCCTCCACCAGAAAGCTCACCGGGCGGAAGCCGTCGTTGCAGGAGAGCATGGCGGATTTGGGGTCCTTCATCCAGCCGTCATAGAAGTTCTCTCCCCCATGGCTCAGCGCCAGTACAAAGGGCGAGAGCGTATCCCAGGCACTCTGGCAAAAGCCCTCCGGCTTGCGCCAGCCGTTGGCGATAAAGACCTGTCCCTCTTTCAGATCGCAGGCGTGGTCTATGGGATTTTCGTACCGCGCCATCAGGTCCTCATATCGGTTCATGCGCATAACGGTGATCCGGCACTTTTTCATATGATGATCCCCTCACAGTGGTCGATCTCATGCTGGATGATCTGGGCTGTCCAGCCGGTAAAGGTCTTGAGGCGCTCCTGGAATTTCTCGTTCTGCCAGCGTACCTTGATGGACTGCCAGCGCTTGGCGGGGCGAATGCCGGTCAGAGACAGGCAGCCCTCCTCCGCATCGTAGGGGCCGGACTTTTTGACAATCTCCGGGTTGAACATGACCATGTAAGTACCCTGGTTATCAAAGGCGATGATGCGTTTGTTGACCCCGATCATGTTGGCCGCCATGCCTACGCAGCCGTTCTTGTGGTGCTCCAGTGTCTCCAGAAGGTCGGCGGCAACCGGCAGGTCCTCCGGGGCAGCCGGCTCCGCTCTTTGGGCCAGAAAGGCCTCGTCTTTGCAGATCTCTCGTATCATCGGTTACGCTCCTCATGTTGTTGAATCACCGCGGCAATGGTGGCTGCCGCTATCTGGGACCCCCGTTCATTGGGGTGAACCCCATCGTCAGCGTAAAGGTCTTGGGTATCGGAGAGCTGGCAGAACCACTGTCCCACATCGGCAAGGAGGGCGTGGTTTTCCTCAGCGGCCCGGCGGTAGGCCTGGGATAGTTTTCGGGCCATGTCGTCGTAGTCCCAGCCCTTGCTCCGCAGCTTGACTCCGTTTTTTTGATAGGGCCAGGTGGCGTAGAGGAGGGGCGCGGCCCCGTTCCTCCGTATCTGTCCGCACAGCTGTTCCACACTGGAGAAAAAGCGTTTGGGTGCGGTGATGGGCCCGTGGCTCATCTCCTGGAGCACCACATAGTCCCAGTGCTCCTGCCGCAGGGCCGCCTGGGTCTGTGTCCCCATCCTGGTGTCCGGATTCAAGTGCTCCGACAGCCGGGCGCCGCCCCGGGTGTGCGCCACCACTTCCGCGCCGGTCAGGCGGGACAGCATCCGGGGCATGTGGTTGGCAGAGGTAAAGCTGTTGCCCAACATCAAAATCCGCATACCCTTTTCCTCCATATTTCGGCAGCTTCCCCATGGGCAGGGCCGCTGAAATTCCCCGGTGAAACTATCCGCCAATCCATCAGCCATTCTCCGATGAATGCCGGGACAAATCATCTGCTCCAAATGATCCCAATCATGGATTCGGAACTCCCGCTTTTGAGCGCAGGCATCAGTTGTATCCTCCCAAAAGCGGAAGTCCCGTCCCCTTATCATAGCGTCCCGGAACCAAAGCTGTCAACGTTCCCTTTGCAGAATCGGTTCCCAGGTCAGTCATGTCACTGGATGCGGAAGCCGTTGGATGTCTTTTGAAATACATAGTCCATCTTATCCTGGTTGGTGGGAAATTCCAGCCGCTCATATCCCTCCTCCCAGTGGAAGGACAAAATCTGTTCTTTCCAGTTGATCCAGATCGCCTGGGGCGCTCCAACCCCCGTGTCATCCTCCATTTTATTGAACTCCTTCTATATGTATTTTCACCTGGATCTCACATGGGTACGCCGGTCACCAGCTGCTCCATCTTCGACCGTAGCCCCGCCTGCTCCGCGGCGGCTTCGGCCATCAGGGACCGGAGGTGCTCCAGCACCCGGCAGATCTGCGCCCGGGTATCCTGCACCTGCGCCTGGGACTGATGGATGCGATCCAATACGGCCCAATCGGCAAAGATGCCGTCGAAGATGTAATCGGCCACCCGGAGAAAGCCGTCAATGCTGATCTGGAAATCCGCCTGGATGGTCACGTCGGCTAACTCGGTCTTAAAGTGGCGCAGCTGGGACTGAAGCAGCTCCACCGCGGCCTGAGCATCATCCAGATGCCCGTGCTTGGCAAGGTCCGCAATCAGACCGCCTCCCAACAAGTCCCAGGTGCCCCAGCCCTCGGCGCTGCCCAGGCTGTTTGCAATCTGGTCTGTGGTGGACAGGGCGGCCTCCCCGGCAGCGCAGGCCTCCTCCAGCTCCCGCTTTTGGCTCTCCAGATAGGCCAGGCGCTCCTCCAGACGGAGAACCTCCTCCGCTGTGGCGCCGCCGGAGGCTTTCACGGCCTGGGTCTTTTCCCGCAGCACTTGGGCATAGCGTGCCTGGCAGTCCCCAAGCTCTTCCAGCTCCTCCCGGCACCGGCACAGGTCCTCCTCAATGCCCGCCAGCTCCCGTGCCGCCGCGTCATACTTGACCCGGGCGGCATAGGCCTCCTGCTGCTCCTTGGTCAGTTTCTCATCCATCTTGCCCAGAACACTGTAAAAGAAGGCGGAGAGGCTCCGGCCCTCCAGGCGGTCCACGTCGGCCTGCTCCTCCCGGAACACCTGCTCCAGATCCCGCGTCCGGGCAGCATAGTCCGCCTGCTGGGTGAGCAGCTCCTCTGCCGCGGCCTCCAGTTTCTTTTTGCGGGCGCACTGGGCCTGCAACGCCCGAAGCTGCATATCATACCCCATCATACCACTTTTCTCCCTTCTGACATGCACACATTTTTTCATACGCTGCACCTCCCAATTTGCAAAAAGGGCTTCACAACTCTGTGAAGCCCCCAGCACGGAGATAACAGTTTATCAGGCAGAACGCCGCTTTTTCATTTCGACATCAATGCCCAGGGACTGCGCATACACAGGATTACGGCAAATGGTCTCCATCAGGCGGATAACCAACATCCTTGTCCTTGCATCCATCGGTATCACCTCGCTGCGTGTGGTCACAGAGTGTCTTCCCTCTGCTGATGGAAATATTCTACCATCCACGCAGGCAGGGCACCATCACAGTTCCCGCAAAATAACGCCCCTTATTTTCACTGCCGCAGCAAAAATGGCCGGTCAATCCGCCGTGCTGTCCAACTGCTCTTTGCACCGACGGTACTGCTCCGGATCGATGGCCCCGGTGGCCAGCATTTTCTCCGCCCAGAGCTGCAGGGTCTCCACCGTAATGGAGATGCGCTCCAGCTCCTCCTGAATGTGGATGAAATCCGTCAGCTCATCCTGGCTGATCACACCATCCGCCGTAATTTCAATGAGGCGCTCCTTCCGCTTGTTCATGGCGTTGAGGGAGGCCAGCATCTCCAGCACGATCTGGGACAAGTCCTTGATCTTCACCTCCGGCACATACTGCTGCCCGATGGGACACTGGTTGGCACAGTAGTAGTTGCAAAGGCTGGGCTGCTTATACTTCTCCGCCATAACCAGCACCTCATCAGGATGGGGCAGACAGCGCTCATTTTCAATTTTTTCGATACGCTCCGGCGGGATGGACTCCAGCAGCTCCCCTGCCGCCTCCCGGGTAAGGTGCAGCGCCTCCCGGGTCTTGTGATAAATGTTTTTGTTCTCCTTTGTAGACACTCTCGCCATGGCCGTAACCTCACACCTATGTAATCTTGTGGCCATTATACGGGGTTCGGCCGGGAAAGGCAATTCTTATTTCAAGGCGGTTCAACTTCACAAGCTCCGGCGCGTTCCCCTCCGCCTGGGTCAACCGCATGGTGATGAAAAATCCCGCTCTGTGAAATCTGCGGATTTCACAGAGCGGGATTGCTGTTTTTACAGGGGCCCAAGCACTCAGTCCAGCTTACCGTATACCGTATCCGTCACAGCTTCCAGCCACTCATTGGAACAGGCCTCGCCGGGCACCTCTATGGCTAGGTGCGAAAACCAGCTATCCGCCGCCGCGCCGTGCCAATGCTTGACGCCGGTGGGGATATTGACCACGTCGCCGGGATGCAGTTCCCGGGCGTCCCGGCCCCACTCCTGATACCAGCCACGGCCGGCCACGCAGAGCAAAATCTGCCCGCCGCCCTTGGAGGCGTGGTGGACATGCCAGTTGTTCCGGCAGCCCGGCTCAAAGGTCACATTGTACACACCAACCTGACTGGTGGAGAGAGGCTGGAGATAGCTCTGTCCCACGAAATACTGGGCAAAACCATCGTTGGGTGCCCCGATGGGAAAGACCATCTCCTGCTGGTGGCGCTGTTTGCCATCCACGTTCCCGTCTTCCGCCCAGACCTCCTTGGCCATTCGGAAGGCCGCCCAGGCCTTGGGCCAGCCGGCGTAAAAGGCCGCGTGGGTCAAAATCTCCGCGATCTCCTGCCGGGTGATGCCGTTTTGCTTCGCGGTGGTCAGGTGATACTGAAAGGAGCTGTCCACCAGTCCCTGGGCCATGAGCGCCACCACTGTCACCAAGGATCGATCCCGCAGGGAGAGCGCATCCTCCCGGCTCCAAACCTCGCCAAAGAGCACATCGTCATTGAGCTGGGCAAATTTGGGGGCAAACTCTCCCAGCGCGTCTCTGCCCGCCGTCTGTTTTATAGCCATATTTCATACCTCCTGGTTTCGATTATTTCAAATACTGCTGGAAAAACTGCTGGATTTTGTCGAAGGGAATGATGCCCTTCCGGTCATAGAGGTCGGTGCGGACCGCGCTGTGAATGCAGAACACACTTCTTGCTGTCAGTCCACAGATTGTCCCGCACCATATCGGCGAAGATGTCCTCACAGGAGCAACAGAAGCAGGCCTTATCCCATGGACTATCAGCACAGCCCCGCAGATCTCATTGACGCAGCACTCAATGGGCACATTGAAGAAAGACAACGACGAGGCGTATTTCAGCAGTCATGAGAATAGAGCGCTCAGTGTAGCCTTTCTCCCTCTTTCCAGTGAAAGAGGGAGAAAACGCCAGTGCCCTGTCCCCCGGAAAAGCTGGCTTCTCAGCATAGAGCCTCCTTCACCACTCCCGAAGGACCCGGCTGCCGCCCCAGCGACCTGCTTTCCCGTGGCTCCATAGGGCAGGTACAAATTACCCGCCGATTCAGTGTCGTAACGGTTGTGACAGCGCGCTTTCTCCGGCATTGCTCACAGATGCCGTCACATTTGGCTCTCACCCCTGAAGCACCTTATAGAATTTCCCCCATCTTCCTGGCCATCTGTACTGCGGGATGCCCTTGAATGTCGCCCACGGCGGTGACGCCGCCGGCAAAGACAGTCCCTGCCAGGCGGGCCTTTTCAAAGCAGTCAACCCACCCCGAAATACCGGTCACGGCCCCATCCTTCGTGTGCTCATCCTCTTCCGCCGCCGCGGCTAGCAGGTAAATATCCCGGAAACGGTAATCCGAAGAATAAAGAGGATTGGACCTATCCAGCAATGTCTTCATCTGTCCGCACATCCCGTAATAGTAAATAGGGGTGGCAAATGCGATTACGTCTGCTGTCAGCATCTTGTGAACAATTTGCTCCGCATCGTCATGGATAGTACAGTGCTGGGTCCTGACGCAGGTGAGGCATCCCTTGCAGAACCCGATGGTCTTATCGTACAGGGTAATCTTCTCCACTGTATGCCCGGCTTCCCGGGCACCCTGAGCAAAGGCATCTGCCAGCGTATCTGAATTGCCGCCCTTCCGGGGACTGGTGGAAATTACCAAAACCTTTTTGCTCATGGTTGTTCCTCCTGACCCGTAATTTTTCAGTTATCATTATAGCACGCAGAGCAAGAAATAACAAATGCCTATACAGTATTACTTATTATGCTTTGAATCTATATCTGATCCGAATCTAACGGAAAAGGGACGTTTTCCCCAAACATGGCGGCGCTTAACAAGTTATAAGCAAAAGATACAGCAGATTACGCTCAGTCTTGTGGCATTTATCATCAGCTGAAAAAATAGCGATCACTTTTCCATAAGCACGCAAGAAGAAGCCTTCACCATAAATCAGGATTGATAAAAAGCCCCAAGGCAATTATAATTGAACTGAATAGGTGTGCCAGTGCACTGTCAGGTACACGGCTGCGTATGAAGATGCTATGCGAGGAGAACGTGTGCGTGAGGAAAGTATTGGTACAATACCTGATTTCTGTCAAAAACAAACACCAAATTAGGCACCATATCACATTCGCACATGGATGCGTGATGCCTTTACGGCCATTTTCAATGCTCTGTACCAAGCTGTCTCTCTAAGACTTGGCGCAGGGCATTTTCTGCCTTTTACTCTGCTGGAAATATCATTTTATCACAATAAGGAGGACACCATGGAATCAAAGGAAACTTCCAAGAAGCGGTTTTATCTCAAATGGCCCTGGAATGTGCTGGTCTACATCATTCTGGTGGTGCTGCTGCGCATTTTTGCCATTCCGGTGATCCTCCTCATTATGTGGTGGAACAAAAAACAACAGCCGGACGGGCCTGAGGAGGGCTACTGCCTCCAGCGGACCCATGGACGGCTCACCGGGCTGATTTGGGCGGCCCTCTGTCTGGCGGGCGGCGGACTTGCCATCTGGTTCTTCCTGACGGCCCATTCCATGCCCTATGAGGCGGAGCGGTTAAAAGAAGAGATCAGCTTTGGCTACTACCTGATCCCCGTGGCGGGAGCGGCGGCTATCCTGGTGGGCCTCTTTCTGGCCTACCGGAGCCTGCGGGACGCCCTGGCCCCGGAGAAAAGCACCCTGGCCCAGTCCATCCGCGATCAGCTCCCCTACCCGGACGAAGCGCCGCCGGTGAAGGAACTCTTCGCTATGGTGGACAATGACCTGAAGGCCAGCGGCCAGTGGTGCGGCAAGCTGGGCGTGGGCAAGGAGTGGGTGCTGGGAGACGAAGTCTCCGCCATCCCCCGCATCCGGGGCGTGTTCAGCCGGGAGGAGCACCGTACCCGCCGGGCCGGCAAGCGCAACCAGGCCGTCCACATCTACGAGATCTGGATCGTGGACGACCGCCGGAAGCGGCAGGTCACCACGCTGCGCTCCCGGAAGGAGCTGGAGGAGGCCATGGACTGCCTGCGCCGCCGGGCCCCTGCCGCCGTGTTCGGCGTCTACGACTCCAGGGAGTACAAGGACCTGGTCTATACGGAAGAGGACGAGCAGCAGTACGCCCAGGAGCGGGCCTACCGCCAGCGGCAGGCCCGGTTCGAGGAACAGCAGCGGGAAGAGCGGGAGCGGCAGGCCCAGAACCAGGTGCTCACCCTGCCGGACGGCTCCGTGACCTCCCGCATCACCGAGGACACCATCCATCAGCTGCTGCGCCAGCCCGATCAGACGGGGAAGGCCGCGCCCTTCCATCTGGTGCCCGGCATCCCCTTCCAGGGGCAGGGCCATACCTTCAGCCGTCTGGTGGGCCTGGCCGGCGGCATGGCGCAGCCCACCCGCATCCTGATGGAGGAGTACTCCGGCACGCCCGGCGTGCCCGGACAGTACGCCTGGACCCGGGATATGCCCTCCGGCGAGGCGGAGGAGGTGCTCCAGGGCTGGCTGCGGGGCCAGATCCCCTCTCTGGAGAACTGGACGAAGATGGAGCGCTCCGGCAGCACCTGGCAGCAGGTGCTGGAGCGCCGGAGCAGAGGCCCCGCCCCCACTCCGCCCCAGCCTCATCCGGACTGGCCCTGGCTCCTGACCGTGGGCGGGAATTCCGGCAGTACGTCCGATTTCGGCTGGAGCGACGTGGAAAAGGCCCTGTGGGAACTGGACCAGGAGACGGACAGCTTCTTGATTTTAGAGCAGAAGGACCCCCAGGCCCCGGAGACCTGCTGGTTCATCCAGTGCGCCGTGGCCCGGCAGGGCCCGGACCAGGGCAGCTTTTCGGTGGAGATCGGCTGCGCCGCGCCGGAGGGTTCCCGCCTGTGGACGCAGGTCGTGCCGGATATGCAGGCGGCCATCGACTATTTTTACGATGCCTAT
>CATZYY010000010.1 GCA_958426425.1 uncultured Oscillospiraceae bacterium | reverse complement strand
CAACAGACTTTAGGAACTGGTTGACAATGCCGTAGTTGGCGGAGAGCATCATCCGCCAGCTCAGGGCTACCGTAACAGCGGGCAGCAGATAGGGCAGCAGCAGCAGCGTCCGCATGATCTTCTGTCCCCGCTTCAGGGTGTTGATAAATACCGCAATCAGGAGGCCGATTCCCATCTCCAGCACCACCGCCAGGATGGTGAATTTAATGGTGTTCCACACCGCCTGTTGAAAATATCCGTTCTTAAAAAGCTTGGTGTAGTTGTCGAACAGGATAAAGGATGCCTGTTCGGTCCCTTTCAGATAGTTGTAATCCGTAAAGCTGTAAACAAAAGTGAAAATCAGGGGATATGCCGTCATGACCAGCAGCACGATCATGGTGGGCGTGAGCATTCCGATTCCAAATCGAGTGGTCGAAGCCTGTGCGCTATTCAATTTTCTGATCTCATTTCTCTTCATACGATAGCCTCACAAATTCGAGAGGTTCCGCCCGGCAGTTCCGGAGCGTAAGGGGAGCAGGCCGGGACGCCGTCACGGCGCCCCGGCCGCTTGCATATCTGCGGGGTCAGTTGGGTGGAAGGGGGATCAGCCGGCCATCAGCTGCTCCAGCTGCTCCTGCGCGTAAGACAGAGCCTCGTCCATGGTCTTGGTGCCCTGGATGATGTTGTCCATTTCGGTGCCCAGAATGTTGGTGAACTCCGTCCACTCCTCGATCACAGGGCGGTACACACCGGTCTCCAGAGCGCCGCAGACGGTCTCCAGATGGGGATAGGTCTCCAGCACGGTGGGGTCAGTCAGGCAGCTGTAGCGGCAGGGCACACCGTTCTGCTCGATGGAGGCCAGCTGCACCTCGGGGCTCATGACGTACTCCAGCAGCTCCAGAGCCAGGTCCTTGTGGGGAGCGTTGTCAGGGATGCCGATGCACCACACGCCCTGCAGGGCCACGGCGCCCATGTCCTCACCGTCGTCGGTCAGCTTGGTGGGGATGGTGGTGTAGTCGGCGGGGCCGTCAGCAGTGGGCGTGTACCAGCCGGGCCAGATCTGGGCCATGGCGGTCTCGCCGTTAGAGACAGAGGCCACGATGTCGTCCTTGTCCAGGGTGCTGCCCACGTTGTACAGGGCCAGGTAGTCCTCCATAGCGGCCTTGAACTCGGGGGTATCAACGGTGGGGTTGTTGTTCTCATCCACGACCCAGCCGCCATGGACCACCAGGTGGGGCAGGAAGTCGGAGAGGATGTTGTCGGCGCTGCCGCCGCGGATCAGGAAGCCGTTCTTGCTGGAGTCGGCGGCCTTGGTCTTCTGGGCGATGTCCAGCAGATCCTCAAAGGTGGTGATATCCTCGGGGGTGTAACCAGCGTCAGCGATCAGCTGCTTGTTATACATCATGACAGTGACGTTGCCGTAATAAGGAGCCAGATAGATGTCATCATCCACCTTGCAAATAGTAGTGGTTGCTTCGATCACGTCATCGTCAAAGCTGTATCCCATCTCGCTGAGGTTGGCCAGAACGCCATTGGCAGTGAACTCCGCCATCCAGGAGCCGTCTACCATGCACAGGTCATACGTACCGGTGGAGTTGACGGCATCCAGCGCGATGCCGGTGTGCAGATCATCGAAGGACATCAACAGAACCTCGATATCCACATTGTGCTCCTCCTCGAAAGCGGGCAGGCAGGCCTCCAGGGACTCACCGTAAGCGCCGCCGCGAAGAATCAGCGTCATCTTGGTAGGCTCGCCGGAAGATGCATCTTCATTGCTGTCACTGTCAGTGAAAGTTTCACCTCCGCCGCCGCAAGCGACCAGGGACAGGGACATGACCAGGGCCAGGAGCAAGGCAAACAATTTCTTCATTTCTTTTCCTCCTAATCTCAGTTGTTCCTTCTTCTGTAAATGGACTGTGTTATGCTATTTTGTTACTCTTTGACAGCACCGCTTGACAAGCCGGAGATCAAGTAATTCTGTGCAAAGATCACAAACAAGGTAATGGGAATCACGGACATGACTCCGCCTGCGGCTACCAGGCCGAAGTTGGTCAGATTGTCTTCGGTATTCAAAACCGACAGGGCGAGGGGCACAGTGTTATTGGCGGGACTGCGGGTGAAAATGACGGTATAGGTATACTCGTTCCAGGCATACATGAACGACAGCATGGCCACGGCCGCAATACCAGGAGCCACCAGAGGCAATACAATCCGGCAAAACAGCTGCCACTCCGTAGCGCCATCCACCTTGGCGCTTTCCTCCACTTCTTCCGGCAGGTCCTGGAAGAAGCTAATAAGGAACCAAATAATCAGGGGCACGTTGATCAGCACGCAGGCCAGCATAACCGGAAGCTTGGTATTCAAAAGGCCAATCTTACTGAACATGGTATACAGGGGAATCGTGAAAGCCACGGGAGGCAGCACCCGTACCAGCAAGATCCAGTAGGTCACTGGCCGCTTCAGGCCGAAGTGAAACCGGCGGCGGGCAAGCACATAAGCTGCACAGATTCCAACCGCCAAAGACAGCACCAGGGAGCCAAAGGTGGTCTGGAGACTGTTGACAATGGCCGTATCAAATCCTTTTTCTGTAAACAGCTTGATAAAATGCTCAAAGGTGAGGGATTGTGGAATCACGGAGATGTGTCCCATCATCTCATCTGTGGGGCGGATAGCCATAGCCACCAACCAGTAGATGGGAAACAATGCCACAAACAGCAGCAGCGCACATCCCAAAAGCTTTCCTACCGTGGAAACCCGCCTTTTCGTTTTCATGCTATCTTCCTCCTTGCGTTTTCCGGAAAACCGTCAGCCCCGATTTCCGAGTATACCCAAACGGCTTTCCATCTCGCTATCCACTCTTTATGAAAACTGTGTGAAATCTTCGTAAAGCCGCCACTCAGGTAGTTCCGCGAATGTGCAGCTGAGTTGGCACTGTGGTGACTAAAGGACAATCCTCACCAGCCAAAAGGGCCCTCAATCGTTCTACGCACAGTTCGCCCATCTTCCGGCAGTTGATCCGCACGGAGGTCAGCTCCGGCTCCAGCATCCCGCACACAGAGGAGTCATCGAAGCCCACTACCGCCAAATCCTCCGGCACCCGCAACCCCAAACGCCGCGCCGCCTTTAGAATCCCGGCAGCCACTACATCGTTGGCGCCAAAAACAGCCGTGGGTCGGTCCGGTCGGTCCAACAACTCCATAGCGGCCCGAGCTGCATCGTCCACATCCGCATCACACATTCGAATATCTTGAGCGTCCGTCTGAATCTCATGCTCCTTTGTGACACTCAGGAATGCGTTATATCGTGCGCCCACAATATAGGGAGAAAACCGCCCGGCGATCATGCCGATATGCCGATGTCCCCGCTGAAGCAGATGTTCCACCACCTGCCGGACCCCACCGAACTCGTCGGAGAGAATGCAGGGCAAATCAAATCCTGTCATCTGGTTATTAACCAATACGACAGCAATATGCTGGCTTTGAAATTCTGAGACCAAGTCCGCCTGGGCATTTCCGCCTAAGATCACGCCCTCCACCTGCTTACGCTGGGCGGTGCTGGGGGTCTGGCGCCAATCGGCAGCCGTGGAAATCAGAAGCTGATGATCGGACTTATTGGTTTCCCGCATAATGCCCTCGCAGATGGCCGCATAGAACTCGTCTAAAATGGTGGCGTCCTTTTTGCAAATGAGAAACGCCAGCTTGTCAGTCCTCTGCCTAGCCATGGCCCGGGCAATGGCATTGGGAGAATAGTGCAAAACCTCGGCCGCCTCAAATACCTTTCGCCGGGTGGACTCCCGTACCTGCTCCGGATTGGAAAACGCCCGGGAGATCGTGGCAGTGGAGACGCCAGAGAGCTTAGAGACATCGTAAATGGTAGAATTCACAGGGTCCTCCGTCTCTTGAATGTAAGCGGTTACAGAACATTTACTAAAAACCAGGGAAGCTCCTGTCCCGCCTCCCTATCTAGGGTCAATTTACCATTATTTTTACTGAAATGCAAGAGGGATTTGGAAATTCATACAAACTAGATAAAACATTTTTATTTTCTTTATTAATATTAACAATATTTTGTAACCGCTTACATTATGCTGACCCCTTCACAAATACCTCTGTTTTCGTTGACAAACAGCCAGTTTTCCCCTATACTGTCTGCAGAAATTCCGAAAAACGCTTTTTGGGCTAAGTAGTCTCGAAGGGAGGATGCCATGAAAAAACCAGGGCTCTGGCAAAGATTCTCCAACTTAGTCTCCGATGGGTCTCCCCTGATGACCCGGGTAGGACAAGTGGCACTGCTGGTAGTTTGCAACCTCTGCTGGTTGATCTGCAGCTTGCCGCTGGTGACCATGGGGCCCGCCACCGCCGCCTTATACAGTGTTCTGCTGGAGCGGAAGGGCATGAGCTACGACGCGGCTCTGGTATCCTTTTTCCGTTCCTTCCGCCGCTATTGGCGCAAGGCACTGCTGCTGTGGCTGCCGGCCATGGTACTGGGGGCCGTATGGCTATGGGCAGCCTTTCTGACGGCGGCTCAGGGCCTGATGAATAATGCCTTTGCCCTTCTGCCGCTGCTGGTCTCCGGGGCCATTTGGGCTTTTACGGTTGCGTGGGCCTTCCCCCTGGTGGCCATTGGTGTCCAGGGCTGCGGGCAGGTGGTGCGCAGGGCCTTCCTCCTGGGACTTGGAGAGCTGTGGCGTTCCCTGGCCGCTCTAGTACTGGATCTCCTGCCGCTGGTGCTGCTGATCCTGTATGCCAGAACCTTTATGATTCTGACAGGCTTCTGGCTGCTGCTGGGCTTTGCCCTGATCGCTCTGCTCAAGCTGCTGGTGATGGAGCCGGTGCTGCGGCGGTATATTTCAAAGGACAGTGCCATGTAAACGCAAATAGAAAACCGGGGTGCGGACGCACCCCGGTTTTTTCTCTTTTAAGAAGTCTCCCCCTTACTGGGGCCCTACCATAATATCCAAAATTTCCTCATCAGTCTGCCGCATGCCCTGCCTGGCCAGACGGCCCACACTGCCGATGGTGTTCTCCACGCCCTTGCGGATAATGCCCTCGCCTCCCACAAACTGGTGGCCGTGTACATACATCTGATAACCCATCAGCCCCGCATCCACGGCGGAGGCGATCTTGGCAGCACAGGAGGGCTTGGCTCCGTCGCAGATCATGCCGGAGCAGATGGCCAGTGCGTTGGCAATGGTGTGGGCGATCACCTCATACCGGCCGCCCTCCAGATAGGCAATGCCGGCGGCGGCGCCGCTGCCGGCACTGACGGCGCCGCAGAAGGCGGAGAGCCGCCCGATGCTGGTCTTCTGGTGGATGGTGATGAGGTCCGCCACGGTCAAGGCCCGCAGCAGCTCCTCCCGGCTGGCACCTCTGCCCCGCGCGTACTCGATCACCGGCAAAGAGGCAGTCATACCCTGGTTGCCGCTGCCGGAGACGATGACTACCGGCAGCTCGCAGCCGCTCATCCGGGCGTCGGACCCGGCGGCGGCCGCCGCCCTGGCGCGAACCGGCAGGCTGTCGCCGTACATGGCCCGGAGGGTCCGTCCCACCTCGGTACCCCAGCCTCCCTTGAGTCCCTCGTCGGAGATGGCGCTGTTATAGGCAATCTGACGCTCCAGCACCTCCGCCACGTCCTCCACGTCCAGGCAGTCGGCAAACCGGATGATCTCCTCCACGCTGAGAACAGAGCGGTCTGTCTCCTCCGCCTGACCGTCTGTCACGCCGCCCTGAAACAGTACATTCTCGTCCCGCATGACTCTGGTGACGTTGGTGTGGAAATCCATGATCTCGCAGCAGGCGGAATGGCCGCCGCCGATGGCGGTGACGTTGATATAGAAGATCCGCCCTTCGCCTCCCAAAACCACTTTGATGGGGCAGCGCTTCAAAAAGTCCCCTATAGCGCCAATCTCCTCCGGTGTCACCTGGGAGAGAACCTCCAGCTCCAGATCCGGCCGGCCGGCCACCACGCCGGCAGCCACGGAGGCCTCGATGCCCTTGAGGCCGCCGGTGTTGGGCACGGTAACGGCCTTGACGTTTTTTACAATGTTTCCGCTGACCTCCGCCCGGCAGGCCTCCGGCTCGACGCCCAGGGCCTGACGGGCCCTGGCGGCGGCCAGGGCAATGGCAATAGGCTCCGTGCAGCCCATTGCCGGGATCAGCTCCTCCTGCAGGATCTTCACATAGCTGTCGTAATGAGGCGTGCGTTCCATACCCGATTCCTCCTTTTCCCCGGGTCGGGCCCCCACGGGCTCGCCCACCTTTGTATCTCCAAAGCCGGAAGGGCCTCAGCCAAGGGCCACGTCCAGCAGCATCATCACAAGAAATCCCGCCATGACGCTGGCGGTGCCGGTATGGGAGTGCTCGCCCAGGTGGGCCTCCGGGATCAGTTCCTCCACCACCACATAGATCATGGCACCGGCGGCAAAGGACAAGATCCAGGGCATCACCCCGGTAACGCTGCCGGCCACCAGAACCGTCAGCAAGCCGAAGATGGGCTCCACCACACCGGAGGCTGCGCCGCAGAGAAAGGCCTTCCCCGCCGAAACCCCCTGGGAACGCATGGGCAGGGATACCGCCGCCCCCTCAGGGAAGTTCTGGAGCCCCATGCCGATGGCCAGGGCCACGGCTCCCGCCAGGGCCCCGCCGTCCCGGGCGGCCACCGTAAAGCTCAAAGCCACGGCCATACCCTCCGGGATATTGTGGAGGGTCACCGCCAGCACAATCATGGTGGTCCGTTTCCAGTGGGCCGGCAGTCCCTCCGGCTGGTCACTGTCCAGATGCAGGTGGGGCAGCAGGCGGTCCAGCGCCATCAAAAAAACGCCGCCCAGCAAAAAGCCGCCGCCCACCGGCAAAAATACGGCGCCGCCCGTTTCCTCTGCCATTTCCATGGCCGGAATCAGCAGCGACCACACAGAGGCCGCAATCATCACGCCCGCCGCAAAACCCAGAAACACCTTCTGTGTGACGGCGGACATTTCTTTTTTGAAGAAGAACACCATGGCGGCGCCCAACACTGTAGCAAGGCAGGTGGCACCTGTGCCCACGGCGGCGTAAAGCAGTTCCCGTTGCAGCATAAAGGCCTCCTTCTTTACAATTTCTTTATTTTATCATACCCTTTTCAGACGGATTCTGTCAATCAGCAGCCCCGGCAATTCTGTAGGTTCCCTCGGGCAGTCCAGCATGCTTCCGCGCTGCCTGTCCACAGATTTTACCCGGCACATAGGCAAAACAATACCTCCCTGCATCCGGCTCCTGCTGGGCGTTTTCCTCAAAGAAAGCTGCGAAAATTTCTTCAATCACAACCATCTGCACTGCCTCAATCACATTCAAACGAGGTACCAACGCAGCTGTTTCCGGGGCAGAGGCCCAGAGGCGGTGCAGCAGTCATATATAGCAAAAGGGGGAGCGGCATGGTATCCGCTCCCTCTTTCCTGGTATCTATTCTCAGAAATCCGCGTTGCCCACGGTACGGGGATGCAGCTCCACATCCCGGATGTTGTTGATGCCCGTGAGATACATGACCATCCGCTCGAAGCCCAGGCCGAATCCCGCGTGCCGGCAGGTGCCGTAGCGCCGCAGGTCGCAATACCACCAGTAGTCCTTGGGGTCCATGCCCAGCTCCTGGATGCGGGATTCCAGCAGGTCCAGCCGCTCCTCGCGCTGGCTGCCGCCGATCAGCTCGCCGATGCCGGGCACCAGGCAGTCCGCCGCGGCCACGGTCTTGCCGTCGTCGTTGAGGCGCATATAGAAGGCCTTGATCTCCTTGGGATAGTCGGTGACAAACACCGGGCGCTTGTAGACCTGCTCGGTGAGATACCGCTCGTGCTCGGTTTGCAGGTCGCAGCCCCAGTACACCTTGAAGTCAAACTTGTCGTTGTTTTTCTCCAGGATCTCTACCGCCTCGGTATAGCTGATCCGGGCGAAGTCGGAGGAAGCCACATGCTCCAGCCGCTCCTTGAGCCCCTTGTCCACAAAGGAGTTGAAGAAGTTGATCTCGTCGGGGCACTTGTCCAGCACATAGCGGATGACGTACTTGATCATGGCCTCGGCCACATCCATGTCGCCTTTGAGGTCGCAGAAGGCCATCTCCGGCTCGATCATCCAGAACTCGGCGGCGTGGCGCTGGGTATTGGAGTTCTCCGCCCGGAAGGTAGGTCCGAAGGTGTAGACGTTACCGAAGGCCATGGCAAAGTTCTCGCAGTTGAGCTGGCCGGAGACGGTCAGGCTGGCCTTCTTGCCGAAGAAGTCCTGAGTGTAGTCCACGGTGCCGTCCTCGTTCTTGGGCACGTTCTCCAAGTCCAGGGTGGTCACCTGGAACATCTCGCCGGCGCCCTCACAGTCACTGGCGGTGATGATAGGCGTGTGGACATAGACGAAGCCCTGGTCCTGGAAGAAGCAGTGGATGGCATGGGCCGTGGCGGAGCGCACCCGGAAGGCGGCGGAGAACAGGTTGGTCCGGGGCCGCAGGTGCTGGATGGTCCGCAGGAACTCCACGCTGTGGCGCTTTTTCTGCAGGGGATAGTCGGGCGTGGAGACGCCCTCCACGGCGATGGAAGTGGCCTTCAGCTCCAGAGGCTGCTTGGCCTCTGGGGTCAGCACCACCGTGCCGGTGACGATCAGGGCCGCGCCCACATTCTGGGCGGCAATGTCCTTGTAGTTTTCCAGAGAATTCGCGTCCATGACCACCTGGAGATTACGGAAGCAGGAGCCGTCGTTGAGCTCGATGAAGCCGAAGGTCTTCATGTCCCGAATGGTGCGGACCCAGCCGCCCACGGTGACGGACTGCCCGGAAAGGGCCTGGCTGTCGGCGTAGATCGCCGCGATTTTTGTATAGCTCATTTGAAATTCACCCGTTTTTCTCGTTTTTGCTGGACAATAATAGAGTATTGTACTCCATTCCAGAACCTTTTACAAGAGGAAACCGGATTTTCCCGCCATTTCAGGCCACCATTTCCGCCTCCACGGTGTAATCGCTCCAGGGTCCCCCCGCTGTTCGGCCGGCGGTGCAGTTATAAAATGTGTAGGCCGCCATGGACGTGCGCCACTTTCCCGCGTCGAATCGGATGCCCTCATAATGGACTTCGTCGCCGGTCTGGGGGCCCATGGAGGCCTCGTTAAAGATCACCGGCTCGTCCCGCTCTGTAATGGTGAACAGGCACCCGTCCTCCCACTCGTAAAAGTAATGCTCCGGCTCTTGGATCTCCTCTTCCGACCCGGAGGCCAGGAGGGGCGACGCGCTGATATAGCCCTGATCCACCAGCTCTTCGAAGGTCGCCTCCATGGCCATTACACCATGGGCGGCGCCGAAGGCGTAGGCCACCGCCTCCCGCTGGCTGCCGCTGAGGCTGGTGGCGGTCAGGTCCAGCGCCAGCTCCGTGATGTTCTCATTGAGGGCGCTGTCCGCGTTCCACAGGTCCTCCAGCACATCCAGATACAGCCGGCAGGTGTCATCAAAGTCCTCCGTGGAGAAGTCCACGGCGGTGACGCGGTCAAAGCCCATGGGCCAGGACTCCTGAATGCCCCCGTCAAAGGTCACGGTTGCCGTGGTCCCGGCCAGAGACTCCCCTGGCAGGGCCTGATACGCCCCCGGCGCCGCCGGGTCGAAGTCCGCCCCGTCCAGAGTGATGGCCTTGTCCGACAGGGAGAGGGTGTAGAGCCCGGCGTCCCGGTCCTGCTCCGCCAGGACCAGGGAACCTCCCTCCAGCTCCGCGACAACGCGGCACACCACGGAGCTCTCCGCTGTCTCCTCCGGCTCCTCTGCTGGGGCCTCTCCCGGAGACGCAGCACCGCCGCCTGCGGCGCAGGAGGCCAGCAGGCACAAGAACGCGTAGACGCTTAAAAACAGGCACCATTTCTTCATGGCAGAAACCTCCCTTGCAGAATCTCCCCCCTCTGCCTTCAGAAGGCGGGCTGATTCTTTTCCCGGCGGCGCGAATGCCGCCTCCTTTGTCCGTTCAGACGCAGGAGGCGGCGGTTTGGTTCCGCTGACAGCGGAGTTTTCAGGAAACAGGGATAAAAAAGGTCCAGGGTGCGGTGATGACGGCCAGGGCCAGGGCGATCACATGGGCCTCCCGGTCCGTCAGGGCCGGCGTCTCCCGCAGGATCTTTCGGTCAAAGAAGTAAATGCACACCCCGGAGATGGCCACGGCGGCCAGCGTCCATAAAAAGGCGATGGGATGGGCAAACGGGTTATACATGACCGGGCCCAGCCACGGCAGCCAGAAAGCATCCCGGCCTCCCATCTCATACAGCGTCAAAGCCGCCAGCAGCCACCCCACGCCCGCCGCGTCGGCGGCAAAGCCCCGCCACCAAATCCGCCACCACATGCGTTTCATCACGCGCCTCTTGTCCCGCCGCCCCAGGGCCAGCAGGGTGCAGAACAGCACAGCTGTGTCAATGAGCAGGTTGCCCAGCAGGGTCACAGGCAGCACCCATGGAAATAGGGGTGCAAACATCCACAGCAGCCACACCGGGATAATCATGTTATAAAGTCGAGACTCACTGCTCCTCACACCGCGCCCCCTCTCTCAGCCGCCGCCGAATCGCCCCGGCCAGGTTGCCCGCCAGAGCAAATACAGCGGCCACCCCCGTCTGGAACAGGGCGCTTTCGTTATACAGCAGAAACACATGCGGCACCGTCAGCGCCGCGCAGGCCGCCGGCAGCACCAGGGAAAATCCCCGTCGCCTCCCCGCCGCCCAGCCCACAGCCAGGCACAAAAACGGCAGCAGCAGATAGGGGTAGAACAGTCCCGTCAGCACCGGAATGTCGCTGCCCCGCTCCAAAAGCCGCAGCAGCGGCGGCACCATCAGCTCCATGGCCGCCGCCAGCAGCAGATAGGATATCAGAGGCCGCACCTGGAGTGCCCCGCCTGCCGGGGCTGGTTTTGCAAGCCCCAGCTCCCGGCGAATGTCCTCCAGCTCCCGCCGCCAGTGGAGATACCGCAGCAGCCACACCACCAGATACATCAAATAGTAC
The DNA here is from genome assembly GCA_958426425.1 of uncultured Oscillospiraceae bacterium. GTDB lineage: Bacteria > Bacillota > Clostridia > Oscillospirales > Oscillospiraceae > Oscillibacter. The sequence goes on along the minus strand of CATZYY010000010.1, from coordinate 23,164 downwards.
AGGCCCAGCAGCAGCGTCAAGCCTTTCCAATTTTCCGGCGGCAGACCGCACACCCAGCAAATTCCAGAAAACAAAGCCGAGGAAACCAGCAGATGGACCGCCGTCCGCGCCGCCACGGCGGTGCCGGTACCCTCCATGGGCGGCACCGCCAGGCCCACGGACACACCGAACCCGAAGGCCAGCAGCAGTTCCAGCGCCAGCAGCGCCGCAACGGGCCAGCCCAGGGCCTCCAGCACCGCCGGACGCACCAGCAGCGGCTCTCCCGGCAGCACACTGAGACTATTGAGCCAGCCCACCACCAGCAGCATGGCTACCATAGCCCCCAGGCCCATACCGATCCCCCAGGTCAGCCGCTGCCGGTTCAGGGGCGTTTTCAACCATCGTTTCACAGGCCCAGCACCTCCTTGATTTTCCGCACATACCGGCGGGAGGCCCAGCACACGGTGCCGTCTGAAAGGGTGATCCGGATGCTGCCGGTTACTGTCAGGTCCAGGGCCGTCACCTTCCGGAGATTGACGATTTCCGAGTGGGAGATCCGGGCAAACCGTTGGGCGGCAAACCGCTGCTCCAGCTCGTAGAGCCGCTGCCGCACGGCGTACACACCCCGCTCCGTCTGGGCCTGTACCCCCTTGTCCTCCCCGTAAAACCGGAGAATATCCGCCGCCGTCAGAGGGACTGCCGTCCCCTCCCGGAAGCCCAGAAGGGTTTCCGGGTCCGCCTGGGACAGCCGCTCCAGCAGTGCCTCCACCTCCGGCGTCACAGCGGGGGCGTGGATCTCCACCCGGACGCCGGACGCCGCCGGTTCCAGTTTCACCTCGATCTCCACGATCCTCCCCCCCTTCTCTGCCCTTAGTATATGAAAAATCCCACATCCTGTCCAGCAGCCATGGACCAATGGCCTATCCTGCGGGACCAACGGCGCGCCCGGCGGAGCCGACCAAGGGGAAACAGCCGCCCCTCTCCCGTCAACTCCATCCCCTTGTCAGGAGGCGGTTTCTCTGCTATATTAAATGGGCCGGTTCCTCTTATTAGATAGGCCGGTTTCCCGGCTGAATTCTGTCCATAAGGAGGCTGTCCATGGAAACCACCTTCTTTTCGCCCCAGGCCACATCCGTCACCGGATTTGCAGTTCTGGGCAATCCATGGCCTTTGCTGTGGATCTATCTGCTGCTTGTGAACACAGCTGCCTTTCTGGTCTTCGGCCTGGACAAGTGGAAGGCCAAGCGGAAAGAGAAACGGGAAACCATCCGTCGGGTGCCGGAGAAGACGCTGTTCCTGCTGGCCATCTTGGGCGGCAGTGTGGGCGCCATTCTGGGCATGCGGGTATTCCATCATAAAACGCTCCACAAGCGGTTTCGGTTCGGACTTCCCGTCATTTTGGTTTTGCAGCTGGCTTTGGCCATCTGGATTGCCTGGCGGGTTCTGTCCCATTGATTGGATGCCAGACACAGCGCCTGGGACCAGAGGCCCCAGGCGCTGTGTCTCCATATATAGCAATATGGCTCAGTCTCATGCCGGCAGAACCCGCCGCAGCAGCGCCGCCGCCTGGGCCAACGCCTGCCGGGTGGGGATGGTGTAGTCCTCCTGTTCGATGCTCAAGGGGCCGTCGTAGCCGCACTCCCTCAGCTTCAGCAGGAAGGCCCGCCACCAATCCTCATTATGGCCGGTGCCCGGCGTGACGAAATTCCAGGACCGGGCGGCATACTCCAATACACCCTTGGTGTCCAGCAGGGTATTGGGTCCGGCAAAGCGCTCCAGCCGCACATCCTTGATATGGACATGGTAGATGCAGCCCTTCAGAGCTTCCGCCACCGCCAGGGGGTCCGCCCCCATCCAGAACAAGTGGCTTGGGTCCAGATTCACCCCCAGAATGTCCCCTACTTCCCCCCGGAGGCGCAGTAAGGTCTCCGCGCTGTACACCAGCTGCCAGCCATGGAACTCCAGGGCAATCCGCTCCACGCCGTGGTCCTTCGCCCGCCGGGCCAGCTCCCGCCAGGCAGGGACGGCCACCTGCCACTGGTATTTCAGGATTTCCAGCGTCTCCGGCGGCCAGGAGGTGACGATCCAGGTGGGGGTCCGGTCCTCCGGGCAGCCGCCGGGAAGACCGCTCATCATCACCACGTTCTTCAGGCCCAGCTGCTCTGCCAACGTGAAGGTTTTCTCCGCCACAGCCCGGTCCCGCTCCCCCTTCTCCCCGGGGAAAAGGGGATTTCCGGAGCAGTTGAGAACGGAGATCTCCAGGCCCTGCTCCGCTAGGGTATCCGTCAGGCGCCGCCGCTCTCCGGCGTCCGCCGTCAGGGCATCCAGATTCACATGGGGTGCCGGGGACCAGTTACCGCAGCCAAGCTCCACCTGCTCCAGCCCCAGGCCGCGGCACACCTTCGCCGCCTCCGCCAAGGTCAAATCGGCCAGAGAATCCGTCACCATGCCCAGTTTCATCCATCATCGCCTCCTGTTTGGTTTTCTCCGTCAGCATAGCACATTTCTCCGCTCCTTGCAACGGCGCAAGCGTTTTCCTTGACGGCAGCCGCGTCTTGGAGTATGGTATGAATCAGGGGGAATTCCCCAAATTCTGACAGGAGGCTGATACCCATGGGCTGCTTTTACTGCGACGAGCATCACGAGGGCCGGGAGGCCATCATGTTCAAAGTCGGCGAAATGAAGGCCGGCGTTCTCTATCTTTTTAAGGACCAGGCCCACAAGGGCCGCTGCGCCCTGGCCCTAAAGGACCACAAGAAGGAGCTTTGCGAATGCGATCCCCAGGAACTGGCGGATTTTGCCCAGGATCTGGCACGGGCCTCCGGCGCCATCAAGGAGCTGTGGGGCTGCGCCAAGATCAACCTGGGCTCCTTTGGCGACACCAACCCCCATCTCCATTTCCACATCGTGCCCAAGTACGAGGGCGGCTTTGAGTTCGGCGGCGCCTTCGCCATCACCAACCCGGAGCCGGTGCTGCTGAGCGACGGGGAATATCAGGAGATGATCGCCGCCCTGCGGGACAAGTTGGGCATCTGATCTGCGCGCTATACCAGGGAGGGACTGACGTCCCTCCCTATTTTTTTGCGCGGGCCCGGAAAATTTTTTTGATTTTTTACATAGGAGTGTCTGTTCTTTTTTGAATCATGTGTTATAATAAAATCGATTGCTATTGAAATAACCATTGTTTTTTGAAAGGTGGAAGCCATATGCGAAAAACCAAGATCGTGTGCACCCTGGGCCCCTCCACGGACAAGGATGGCGTTTTGCGGCAGATGCTGCTCTCCGGCATGAACGTGGCGCGGTTCAATTTCTCCCACGGGTCCCACGAAGAACATAAAGCCCGGCTGGACATTCTGAAGGCCCTGCGGGAGGAGCTGAACCTGCCCGTGGCCGCCATGCTGGACACCAAGGGTCCCGAGGTCCGGCTGAAGACCTTTGGCGAGGGCTCTGTCATGCTGCGCTCCGGCCAGGAATTCACCCTGACCACCGAGGACGTGGTAGGCGATGAAACCCGCTGCTCCATTACCTACGCCGATCTCCCCCGGGATGTAAAGGCCGGCAATACCATTTTGCTGGATGACGGCCTGGTACGCCTGACGGTGCTGGACACCACCGCCACCGCCATCCGCTGCCGGGTGGAAAACGACGGCGTCATGAAAAACCGCAAGGGCGTCAACATTCCCGGCGTCCACCTGTCCCTGCCCTACATGAGCCAGCGGGACCGGGAGGACATTCTCTTCGGCGCGGAACAGGGCTTTGACTTTGTGGCCGCCAGCTTCGTCCGCACTGCCGCCGACGTGCGGGAGATCCGCAGCCTGCTGGACAGCGTGAACTCCAAAATCCGCATCATTGCGAAAATTGAGAACCAGGACGGCGTCAACAACCTCTCTGAGATTCTTTCTGTGGCCGACGGCATCATGGTAGCCCGGGGTGACATGGGCGTGGAGATCGACTTTACGGAAATCCCCATCCTGCAAAAGCAGATGATTGCCCAGTGCGTGGCCTGCGGCAAGCCCGCCATCACCGCCACTCAGATGCTGGACTCCATGATGGAGCATCCCCGGCCCACCCGGGCGGAGATTACCGACGTGGCCAACGCCATTTACGACGGCACCAGCGCCATCATGCTCTCCGGCGAGACCGCCGCGGGCAAGTACCCGGTGGAGGCCGTGCGGACCATGGACGCCATTGCCCAGCGGACGGAGGGTGAGATCGACTACACCAAGCGGATGAAGCGCCTGTCCGGCTCCACCCGTCTGTCCATTGCCGCCGCCACGGCCCATGCCGCCTGCACCACCGCCGCCGACATCGGCGCCGACGCAGTCATCACCGTCAGCCAGCGGGGCACCACCGCCCAGATGGTCAGCCGCTTCCGGCCCGCCACCACAGTGGTTGCCTGCCTGCTGGATGAGCAGGTCCGCCGCCAGATGTCGCTGTATTTCGGCGTGGAGCCTTTGATGATGCCTTACGCCAGCAGCACTGACGAACTGGTGGACTTTGCCGTGGCCGCAGCGGAGAAGGGCGGTCTGGTCCACCCCGGCGACCTGGTGGTAGTCACCGCCGGTGTGCCTGTGGGCGTGGCGGGCACCACCAACATGATCCGCATTCACCTGGTGGGCGGCTTCCTGCTCAATGGTGTGGGCATCGGCGCCAAGAACGCCTGCGGTCCCCTGTGCGTGTGCCGGTCCCCGGAGGACGTGGCCGCCAAGTTCCACTCCGGTGACGTGCTGGTGGTCCCCTACACCACCAACGATCTGCTGCCCTATCTGCGGCAGGCGGCTGCCGTCATCAGCGAGGAGTCCGGCGTCAACAGCCACGCCGCCACCGTGGGATTGACCCTGGACAAGGCGGTGATCGTGGGCGCCACCGGCGCCACCCAACATCTCCAGGACGGAGTGATGGTCTCCGTGGACTGCACCCGCGGCGTGGTTCAGACGCTGCCCCAGTGAGCAGTTTCCCCTCTGCCGGGGGTATCACACATAGAAAAAGCGCGCGGCAAGTGCCGCGCGCTTCAGCGTGTCGAAAAAGTCTTTTCGACACGCTGAGCAAGTTTTTTGAACCTTTAAAAAGTTTCAAAAAACTTATGATTAAAAACGAAAGGAACCCTTCCTGGGTTCCTCTCGTAACTCTCTTCCTTCCCGTCGCACAAGTTTTTCTCCTTTTTCGACAACCTCAAGCGCGCGGCAAGTGCCGCGCGCTTTTCTTGTTACCGTTTATGCCTCGGCGTGAGCCGGCACCGGCAGGGGCAGAATGTGTTCTCTGCGGTAGATCTCCCGCAGCTGCCGCCCCACCGCCTCCAGGCTCCGCGCCTGGGCCACGGCCCGGCCCGCTTCCGTCAGATCCGGCAGGGCGCCGGAAAGCATATTCTCCAGAATCCGCTGGAAATCTTCCTGATCGGCGGCCTTGTAGACGTTTTTCCCGTCTTCCAGCCATCCGCTGTATACCGGGATGTCCCGCAGCACCGTGGGGATGCCGCAGGCCAGGGCCTCCAGCACCACGATGCCCTCGGTCTCCTCGTGGCTCATGAAGGCAAAGGCGTCGGCGCCGCAGTAGGCCTCCCGCAGCTCTTCCCGGTCCACGTAGCCGGGGAAATCCAGGTTTTCCGGTGCCGTGTCCATCACCTGCCGGATCTCGGCGGGCACCAGGCGGGGGTCCGTCCAGCCGTACCAGATAAAGCGGACCCCCGGCATCTGCCGGGCCAGGTCCGCAAATTCCGGCAGGCCCTTCCGGGCGATGGTGTGTCCCACGGAAACCACCGCCTTCTCGCCGTCCCGCAGTCCCCGGCGCCGCCGGAAAGATTCCCGCCGGTCCGGGCTTGGAGCAAAAAAGTCCGTGTCCACACCATTGGAGATAGCGTACACCGGCCGCCTGAGGCCGTAGCTCTCCAGCAGGGACCGGGAATACTCCGTGGGCGTCAGCACCACGTCTCCCAGCCCGTAACAGAAGGTGATCCACCGCCGGAACAGGGGTGCCAGGGCGTCGGAGCCCCGGAAGGAGCGGCGGAAGTCCTCCATGGTAGAGTGCCCATAGCAGACCACCTTCCGTCCCGTCAGCCGGGCCCACAGCACCGCCGGCAGGATGTCCGGCAGCACGGTATTGATATGGATGGCCCAGGCGTCGCCGCTCCAGCGGTCCGTGGTCTCCACGCCCGCCCGGCGCAGCATCTCCCGCTGGTGGCGGATGGCCTGTCCCACGCCGCTTTTGGCCACCAGCTTTTCGCCGCCGCTGTATATGTAAATGCGCATGCAGTGCCTCCTTTTTCTATCTACGGTCGTCTGTTGATTATGCTATCACGGCCACTAGCCGCTGCCAGATCACTGTCAGCCCCAGGCTGTACATGGCAATGGCAAAGGGCTTGCCCAACAAAATGATGGCGGTGAACCGCCGCCAGGTCATCTCCGTGGTGCCGGCCAGGTAGCACAAAAAGTCGTCCGGCGCCACCGGCAGGAAGATGGCCCAGGCAAACAGCTTGGAAAACCGGCCCCGGTCCTCGGTCCAGGCGCTGTATTTGGCGATGGTCTTTTCGGAAAACAGCAGCGGCAGCAGGGGCTTACCGCAGCTGCGGGCAATGGCGAAGGCCATCAGAGAGCCCACGCAGATGCCGATGTAGTTGTACACAAACCCGTTGACGGCGCCGAACAGCAGCACCCCCGCCAGGCACCCCAGTCCGCCGGGCAGAATGGGCACCACCACCTGCACCGCCTGGAAGGCCATGAATACCAAGGCGCCGGCGGCGCCGCAGCCGGCCACCAGAGCCTGCAAGCGCTCCTGAGAGGTGAGGAACCCCATCCGCCAGGCCCAGACGGCTGTAACCACGCAGATTACCAGTCCGCACAACGACGCCGCCCGCAGGGCAGTCTTTTCCACACTCTTGCTCACGCCGGCACCCCCCTTCTCTCCGCCACCCGGCGGCTGATCTGATCGGCATAGACTGCCTCCACCCGGCGGGCAAACCGCTCCGCCGAAAAAGGCTCTGCCGAGGCGGCAGCCGCCGCCCCCATACTTGTTACCAGAGCCGAATCTTCCAGAATCGTCTCCATCTGCCGCAGGAAGGCCTCCGCCGTCTCATACTGCCAGCCGTTCTCTCCCCGGCGGATCACCCCGTCCAGGCAGGGGTCCGCCCGGCACAGCACCGGCAGCCCCGACGCCAGGGCCTCCGCGTAAGTCAGGCCCTGGGTCTCGCTGGTGGAGGCACTGACAAACACCGTGCCCAGGCGGTACCAGTCGGCCACCTGTTCCGGCGGCACCTGACCGGCAAAGATCACATCCGGGGCCGCAAGGCCCAATTCCGCCGCCCGGGCCTCCAGGGCCTGCCGGTGAGGGCCGTCTCCCACCAGCAGCAGCGTCACCGGCCGGTCGCCCAGAGCCTTACGCAGCTCCAGCAGCTCCTCCACGTTCTTCTCCGCCGCCAGCCGTCCCACAAACAGCAGCACCGTCCGCCCCGCCGGAATCTCCAGGCTGGCCCGCAGCACCGCCTCCGCCATAGGGTCCCGGGGACGGCGGAACCGCCGCAGATCGATGCCGCTGGGGATCACCAGCACCGGCCGTTCCACCCCGTAGCCCAGCAGCAGCTGCCGCACCTTTCCCGTGGGAGCAATGACACAGTCAGTCTGTCCGGTGATCCAACGGCTGAATACCGCAGCGGCCCGGCGGCCCCAGCGGACGCTGGGGGAGAAATAGTGGGTGTAATCCTCATACACCGTGTGATAGGTGTGCACCAGGGGCACATTCAGCTCCTCCGCAATGCGGCGGGCCAGGAAGAAGGTGGAGAATTCACATTGGGAGTGGACCACGTCCGGCCCCCACTCCACTAGCTGCCGCACCCAGCGGCCCGCCAGGGCGGTCCGCAGCCGGGCGCCGGGATAGATCCGCCCCGCGCCGATAGAGCCGATACGGGTGACTCCCGCCGCAGTCTCCGACCGCAGGTCCGGCGACAGCGTCAGAATGCGGACTTCATGGCCCCGGGCCTCCAGCTCCCGCCGGAGATTTTTCACGGAGGTGACCACGCCGTTCACCGCCGGTGTGTACCAATCTGTGGTAATCAAAATTTTCATAGCTGCGCCTCCTTTGGCACCATTGTCTCTATAACGATCTCAGCGGGCAAATTTCTTCACCCCGCCGTGGGGTTTCCGTTTCCATCCTACACTGCCGCCGTCAAATCCGCGGGGGGACCGGGTCAATTCTCTGTAAAATCTTCCTCATCTTAAGGCCACGCAGTTCAGTAAGGAGTACAAAAATTTTTGTATCATTGTCCTAATCAATTAATACAATAACACAATTTTTTTCATTGTCAATACCCGTTTAGAAAATATAAAAATTTCATATATAATTGTATTAATCGTACTAGTACAGTTAGTATACATTGCCCTGTTGCCTCTTGTCAAGCCATAACCGTTGTCACCGGCGAAAAAATCTGCTACAATGAGCAGCGTGAATTTTTTCAGAGGGAATGTGAGACCGTTGGACTCCTTTTTTCATATGTGCCTGGTGGTATGTCCCATGCTGTTCCTGGCGGGATTTGTGGACTCGGTGGCAGGCGGCGGCGGGCTGATCTCCTTGCCCGCCTATCTGTTTGTGGGTGTTCCCATCCATCTGGCCTCCGGCACCAACAAGGTGGTGAACTCCATTGGCACAGGCACCGCCGCCTGGAAGTACCTCCGGGACGGCAAGGTGGAACTGTCCATTGCCGTGTGGGCCGCGGCAGGCGCCCTGGCCGGCGGCTCTCTGGGAGCCCGGCTGGCCCTGTGGTGTTCGGAGCAAATACTCCAGGCCTGCGTGCTGGCGGCGCTGCCAGTGGCGGCGGCGGTGATGGTCCTGAAGCGGGACATGGGGCAGTCGAAAGAGGAGGGCCGGTGGAACAAACGGCAAAAAGCGGTTTTAAGTCTCTTGATCGGCCTTTGCACCGGCACTTACGACGGTCTCATCGGCCCCGGCACCGGCACCTTCATGATTTTGGCCTTTACCCTGGTGCTGCGGCTGGACCTGCTGACGGCCTCCGGCTGTGCCAAAACCGCCAACCTGGCCTCCAATATTGCCTCAGCCCTGGTATGGATTGCTGGCGGCAAGGTCTACTGGCAGCTGGCGGTGCCGGCGGTGATCTGCTGCGTGGCTGGCAACTGGTGCGGCGCCCGATACGCCATCCGGGGCGGCAGCGGCAAGGTGCGGCAGATGATTTTCGTGGTACTGGGCCTGCTGTTTTTGAAAATGACCTGGGAACTGCTGACTTGAAAAGGTGGAGCCCCGCGGACGTTCAGTCCGCGGGGCTCCACTCAGCGTGTCGAAAAGGTTTTTCGACACGCTGAGCAAGTTTTTTGATCCCTCAAAAAACTTATGATTGAAAACGAGAGGAACCCTTCCTGGGTTCCTCTCGTAACTCTCTTCCTTCCCGTTGCGCAAGTCCTTCCTCCTTTTCGATGGGGTCATCTCTTGCGGGGAAACAGGGCCAGCAGCAGCGCCCCCAGGAAGATGGTCAGGTCCGCCAGGTTATAGACATACGTCCCCAGCTTTCCCGGCAGGGCGGGAACGCGCAGATAGTCCAGCACCTTGCCATGCCGCAGCCGCTCCCACAGATTGCTGATCCCGCCGCCCAGCACCAGTCCGGCGCCAAAGGGGTTGCGGCGGCGCCAGAACAGCGCCGTGGCTGCCAAAACCAGAAGGGACAAGGTCATCAAAGCCGCCCGCCCCAGAGGCAGGCCAAAGGCCGCCCCCCGGTTCCACAGGGTCGTCAGGCGGATCTTTCCATGCAGGGCGGACCGTTCCGGGCGGTCCGGCCGTTCCAGATACCACCGGACAGCGGTACAGGCCGCCAGGGCCAGAGCTGCCGTTAACAGTGTGATTATCATGAGGTTCCCTCCTGCTGCGCCTTCTCCAGCGCGGTCCGCACAGGCCGGGCACCGCCGGAACGGTTGTTGCGCTCCAGGGCGTCGGCAATCTGTCCCTGTACCTCCTCCATCTCCGCCCGGAAGGCGGAGGCCGACAGGCGCAGGGCGCCGTGGCCCAGGATGATCAGCTGCTCCGGCCCATCGGAGGTGGCCACCCGCACCCGGTGGTGCTTGCCAATCTCATAGGTGGCCCGCTCGATATAGGCATCCGCCGTCTCCGCCTCCTTGGTGTAGACCAGGCGGATGTTGTGATACTTCTCCACGCTGCCCTGTCCGCCCTTGACCTTGTAGGCGTCAAACACCAGGATGACCCGGCACTTCCGGTAGCCCTGGTAGTTGCAGAGCAGATCGCACAGCGCCTTTCGGGCGGCGTCCAGGTTCTCCCGGGCAATGGCCTTCAGCTCGTCCCAGGCGAAGATGATGTTGTAGCCGTCCACCAGCAGGTACTCCGGCCCTGTGGGCCGGGGCGGGATGGACCGCTTGTCCCCACCTTCCTCTGATACCGGACGCCGGGGCTTGGGCGGCGGCTGGAAGGACCGCTGCTTCACCGGGCCGTAGGTCCGCTCGAAGATGGACTGGAGCTCCTTGTCCTGGGCCATGGTCCCGGCATAGTCCATGGCCCGCCGGGGCTGAGGCGCCGTGTCCTCCGACTCCTCGTCCTCATCCAGAGAAATTCCGCTGGACACGTGGGCCATAGCGGGCACCTGGTCCCACTTGACGTTGTAGCCCGCCCCATGGGCGCAGAACACCGAGTCCGCCGTGTTCTCCACGTCCCGGTCCGGGTCATAGCCCATGGCCTCCACAATGCGCTCCTGGTCGGCGCAGGGACGGTACCCTCCCGGCTGGCACAGAAGCCGCCCCTGCCCCCGGGTATAGGCGGTGACTTCCCGGGCGTAGTCCCGGAGGCCTGCCACCGGCGCAGCGCCGGTGAGGACTACTTCCTCTCCCACCGTCTCCGGCGGGTCCGTCTCACCGTTCATCCGCTGGAGGTCGCTGATGGCCCGGCCCACCTGAGCGGCGGGCAGCTCCAGCCGGAAGGCATACCAGGGCTCCAGAAGCACGCTTTGGGCCGACATGAGCCCCTGCCGCACCGCCCGGTAGGTGGCCTGGCGGAAGTCGCCGCCCTCGGTGTGCTTGTCGTGGGCGCGGCCTGTCAAAAGGGTAATTTTCAGATCCGTGATGGGGGAGCCGGTCAGCACCCCCAGGTGCTCCTTCTCCGCCAGGTGGGTCAAAATCAGCCGCTGCCAGTTCCGGTCCAGCTGGTCCTCGGAGCAGCGGGAGGCAAATACCAGTCCGCTGCCACGGGGCAGGGGCTCCAGCAGCAGATGGACCTCGGCATAGTGGCGCAGGGGCTCAAAGTGCCCGATGCCGATGGCCGGAGCAGCGATGGTCTCCCGGTACAAAATGGCCCCGGTGCCGAAGGTAACCTCCAGGCCGAACCGTTCTTTCAAAAGGCGGCCCAGGATCTCCAGCTGCACCTCGCCCATCAGCTGCACCCGCAGCTCCCTTGCTGCCTCGCTCCAGGTCACGTGAAGCTGGGGGTCTTCCTCCTCCAGCTGCCGCAGCTTCAAAAGAGCGGTGTGGGGGTCCGTGCCCTCCGCCAGCTGCACCTGATAGGTCAGCACCGGGGACAGCACCGGCCCGGTCCATTGCCCCTCAAAGCCCAAGCCCTCCCCCGGCAGGGTTTGGCTCAATCCCGTGACGGCCACCACCGTCCCGGCGGGGGCCTCCTCCACGGTTTTGAACCTGCTGCCGGAATAGATCCGCAGCTGGTCCGCCTTCTCCTCCCAGGTGCTGCCGGGTCCCCGCAGCAGCTCTTTCACCCGCAGGGTGCCGCCGGTGACTTTCAGATGGGTCAGCCGGGCGCCCTGGGCGTCCCGGGAGACTTTGTAGATCCGGGCGCCGAAGTCCGCCGGCCAGGCGGGCCGGGGGGCATACCGGACCAGGCCCTCCAGAAATTCCTTCACGCCCTCTAATTTCAAAGCGGAACCGAACCAGCAGGGAAACAGTTTCCGCTCCCCCACCAGCCGCCGCAGTTCTTCGTCGGCCACAGAGCCGCTGTCCAAGAACTGCTCCAACACCGCCTCGTCGCACATGGCGGCCTCCTCGGCAATCTGCTCCGGTGGGGCGCCGAAGTCCACACAGCCCCCGCTCAGCCGCTGCCTCAGCTCCGTCAGCACTGCCGATCGGTCCGCCCCGTCCAGGTCCATCTTGTTGACGAACAGCAGCACCGGCACGCCGTACCGCTCCAGCAGCCGCCACAGCGTCCGGGTGTGGGCCTGAACGCCGTCGGTGCCGCTGATGACCAGCACGGCGCAGTCCAGCACCCGCAGCGTCCGCTCCGTCTCGGCGGAGAAATCCACGTGGCCGGGGGTGTCCAGCAGTGTCACCTCCGTGTCCCCAAGAGGCAGCACCGCCTGCTTGGAAAAGATGGTGATGCCCCGCTCCCGCTCCATGGCGTCCGTATCCAAAAAGGCGTCTTTGTGGTCCACCCGACCCAGGCGGCGAATGACGCCGCTCTCATACAGCAGCGCCTCGGATAAGGTGGTTTTTCCCGCGTCCACATGGGCCAGAATGCCCATGACCAGCTTCTTCATGCTCTCACTCCAACGAATCAGGCTTTTCCCGTATCATACCATGTCCCGCCCCGGCTCGCAAGCGGCGGCATAAAAGCCGCGGAGCAGATACTGAAAAGGTCCCGGAGCCATTGCTCCGGGACCTGAGACTGTCGAAAAAGCAGGAAAACTTGCGCGACGGGAAGGAAGAGAGCTACGAGAGGAACCCAGGAGGGGTTCCTCTCGTTTTCAATCATAAGTTTTTTGAAACTTTTTAAAGGTTCAAAAAACTTGTTCAGCGTGTCGAAAAAGTCTTTTCGACACGCTGAGGCCCCCGGAGCCATTGCTCCGGGGCCTTGGGGACCGTATCCATTATGCGCCCTCTGCCACTCGGGGCAGGGTAGAGCCTCCATAGGGCATCACCAGCACCTTCGCCTCCGGGCCCAGCCGGGCAAAGGCCTGGTCAAAGGCCGCCTGGACGGTATCGAAGGGCTCCAGGAAGCATTTGCGCACCAGGTCCGGGTCCATTTCCGACACCAGATACACCTCCGCCGAGGCCAATACCATGGCGATGGCGGCGGCCTTGTGGCCGCCCAGCTCAAAGTGCCGCTGCACCCGGTCTGTCAAGTCCGAGGGCTTTTGAGCCTCCTGAATCCAGCGGCCGAAGGTAGCCTCGCCCAGGCCCTCCTTGCAGGAGCCCACCAGCACAATGGTGCCGCCGGGCCGTACAGCGTGCTTGGCGTTGTCCAGGGCCTTTTGGGTCTGGTACAGGTTCAGATCCTTGGGGGCGCCTCCTTGGCTGACCACCACGATATCCGCCCGATGGGGGATGGTCACCTGATACAGCCCATCCAGATAGCGACAGCCCGCCCGGTGGGCGGCGGTCACATCGCCGGCCACGGCTTTGACGATCTCCTTGTGGGCGTCCAGCACCACATTCACCAGATAGTCCACGCCGCAGATGGCGGCAGCCTCCTCAATGTCCTCCCGGAGGGGATTGCCCTCCAAATGACCGGCGCAGGCCTCCGGCAGTACCATCATGGTGTGGTTGGCCTGGATAGCCGCCCGGGTGGACACGCCGGGCATGATGGCCTTGGCGCCGCCGGAGTAGCCGGCGAAGTAGTGGTACTCAATGTTGCCCAGGCAGATCCTCCGGTCCGCCTCCGCCACCGTCCGGACAATGTCCACCGGGGTGCCCCGGCGGGTCTCACCCAGGTGGACGAAGTCGCCCACACTGTCCACACAGCGGAGGGTATCATAGTCCGGCCCCGCCAGACGGCGCATCTCCTCCTCGGTGTGGGGGCGGTGAGAGCCCAGGGCGAACACCAGCGTGATATCCTCCCGCCGGATGCCGCCGGCGGCCAGCTCCGCCAGCACCGGCGGCAGGATCTTGGCCGTGGGGCAGGGACGGGTGATGTCGGAAGTGACGATGGCCACGGTCTCCCCGGGCCGCACCACCTGCCGCAGCGGCGGCGCTCCGATGGGCTCCGCCAGAGCCCGGGCCACCTCCGCCGTGCCGGTGAGACCGGCGGGCACCGGATTGGGCTCCAGCACACCCATCACGTTCCGGTCCGGTATCTCCAGGGGCTGGGTCCCCTGTCCAAATCCCAGTTCCAGCTTCATGTCCTCACCCTTTCGTCTCCCGGCAGGCGGCCTCCCGCAGGGCCTTCACCACCGGCAGCTCCTCGCCGGAGAGGAAGCGGATCAGGGCGCCTCCGCCGGTGCAGATATAGTCCATCCGCTCCGTCTGACCAAACTTGGCGGCAGCGGTGATGCTGTCTCCACCGCCCACCACGGTGTAGCCTGCCGTGTCGCCCAAGGCGGTCCACACGGTTTTCGTGCCCAGGGCCGTGGGTTCCTCCTCAAAAACCCCCATGGGGCCGTTGACAAACACCGTGGCGGAGTCCCGGATCACCTGCTCGTAGTGTCTTGCCGTCTCCGTACCGATGTCCCGGGCGGCGGCCGCCTCCGGCAGGGCACCCAAGAGCGCCTCATGGCGCTGTCCATCCTCCACCCAGGCAAGGTCCGTGGGCAGGTCGATCTTCCCGGCATACCGCTCCAGCAGAGCCTTGGCCTTGGGCAGCAGGCTGTCGTAGCCCAGGGTGTGGATCAGCTCCGCGGTGCCGCTGCCCACGGCCTCACCCTTGGCCAGCAGCAGGAGGTTTCCCACCAGGCCGCCGGTTAGGCATCGGTCGGCGGCGCCGCTTTGCAGCACCGTCTCCATCATCAAAAAGGCATCGGAGATCTTGGCGCCGCCCAGCACGAAGGTGCAGGGCCGTGCAGGGGATTCCATCAGCCTGGAAATGACCGTGTACTCCCGCTCGAACAGCCGCCCCATGGCGGAGGGCAGCACCTGCTCAAACCCGCACAGAGAGGGCTGGTCCCGGTGGGCGGCGGCAAAGGCGTCGCACACGTACAGGTCCCCCAGAGGCGCCAGCTTCTCTACCACCTGCGTCCGGGCCTGCTGGGCGTGGGTCAGGCGGAGGTTGGTCTCAAAGAGGGTCTGCTCCTCCGCCATAAAGCGTACATTGTCCAGCAGCAGCAGCTCTCCGTCCTTCAATTCCCGGATGGCTTCCCGGGCCGCGGGGCCGCAGACGTCGTCCACAAAGCGGACCGGCCGGCCCAGCAGCTCCGTCAGCACCGCGGCGTGAGGCCGGGTGGTGTAAAAATTCTTATACTCGATGTCGCTGCCCTGATGGGCCAGGATTACCACCCGGGCCCCCTTGTCAGACAGCTCCCGCAGTGTGGGGACGCAGGCCTGAATGCGGGCGGTGGAGCGGAGGGTACCGGTGGCCCTGTCCACCGGCTGGTTGATGTCCACCCGGCACAGCACGGTCTTTCCGGTTACCTGGTAGTCGTCCAGGGTCTGAATGCCAAATTCCATGTTCCTCGCCTCCTGATCTCCAGTTTACCCCATTTACAGGTGTCTGCCAATCTTTAAATAGCGGTTGGTGGCGGCAGTGCCCTCCTCCCGGGTGGCCTGCATGCCCAGAGCCGCCCGGACGGCGTCCATGGTCTCGGGGATGGTGACGCTCTCCTGGGGGATGTTGACGGCGTACATGATGTCGTCGCCGCTCTCCACGATGGAGTCGGACCACACTGCCACCTCGTACATATCGCCCCGGCGGTTGCCCAGGTCCCGGGCGTACTTGAACAGGGAGGCGTTGCCCTTGAAGCCCTCGTCAATGGACACCATACGGATGCGGGGATGGCTGCGGAAGGCGTCCAGGGCCATCTCCCGGGTGATCTTGCGGCCGTCCTTGCCGGTGGCCACCACAGTGAGGATGTGGCCGTGGGTTACCGGAGCGTGAACCAGAATGCCGGTGGCGTTGATATGGGGCATGATGGTCATCAGATCCACCGCCTGATGAGTGGGTGCCTTCTCCATCTGCAGCGCGTTGGTGAGCCCGCGGTGATAGTCGCCGGGGTCCGCCACCCGGCGGATGATGGTGATGGCCACCTTCTCCAGACCGTAGGCCCGGTCCAGGCAGTCCACGGTGCGAATCAGGCCGGTGGTGTTGCAGGAGGTCAGCTTCAGGTAATCGGCGCCGATGCCCTTTTCGTAGTTGGCGTAGCCGTGGAAGAACACGTCGGCCACGCTGTTGCTCTCGCCGCCCTGGAAGACCGCTTTGACCCCCATAGATTCATAAATAGCCTTGTTTTTCATGCCCACGCCGCCGGGGGATGCATCCAGCATAATGTCCACGCTGCCGCACAGCTCCCGGAAAGTGCCGGCCACCGGGATGTCCGCCGCTTCGAAAGCCGCCGGGTCAGCACCGTCCACCAGGTACAGCCGGTAGGTGACGCCGTTGGCGCCCACCATGTCGTTTTCCCGCAGGGCCCGAATAGACAGCGTGGGCGCCAGATCGGCGATTCCCACCAGTTCCATATCCTCCTGCATAGCCACGCCGTCCGCCAGCCGCTGGCCGATGGTGCCGTAACCCGCCACGCCCACTCTGATCTTCTTCATAGAAAGGACCCTCCATTTTCCCCGCCGGAATAGCGGTTTGTTTTGAAAAATCATAATACTAGATTGGTAAGTTTGTCAATTAGATTATTATTTTAACAATTTATTTTGAAAATTTTTATAAAGTTTATAATTTTTAAAAATACCTTTATACTTTTATGTGGGTTTCGTGTTGACAGATTTTCACGGGTACGCTATGATATTATTTGTAAAAAAACAGCGTTGTATTTTTTATTTACCCTTTTGGAATGTACTTTACCGCCACCCCCGTTCTCCTTAGAGCGGAAGGGTGTCGGCTTTCTTACGCCCCTTCTTTGTCAAAAACATCACAATCTTCGCCCCCACTGGGAGGATGGACCATGAAGGATACCAGAAGAGCTGAAATGGAAAATTTCATCAGTCAGCGGCAGCGAGTTTCGATGCAGGAGCTTTGCGATACCTTTGCGGTGTCCATGAACACCATCCGCACCGATGTGGCTGCTCTGGTAAAGGCCGGTATTGTGGAGAAGGTGTACGGCGGTGTTCAGATGCGGCGCCGCAGCGACGTGCCCCTATTCAAAACCCGCTCCCTGCTGCGAACGGAAGTCAAGCGCCGTTTGGCCCGAGCTGCGGCGGCCGAAATTCTGGACGGTGATATTTTGTTCATCGATTCCGGCACTACCACCATGTATCTGCTGGACTATCTGGATGAAAACTGCCGGATCACAGTAGTGACACCCAGCGTTCCGGTAATTCAGCGGGCCCTGGAGCTGCCCAACGTGGAGCTGGTAGTGCTGCCGGGGCTGTATAATCGCCGGACCAACGCCATGATGGATGGCGGAACGGCGGAGTATTTGGCCCAGTATCAGCATACCAAGGCCTTTTTGGGGGTCTCCAGCATTGCTCCCGACGGAGCGCTGGGCGTCTCCAGCTATCCCGAGCATGAGGTAAAGCGCACTGCTTTGGAGCGGAGCCTGCGCCGGTATCTGCTGGCAGATTCCAGCAAATATGGCGAAGCAGCCCTGCTGCCGTATGGGCAGGTAAGCCAGTGCGACTGCGTTTTTACGGATACTGACATGCCCCAGGCATTTTTGAGTTTATGCGAAGCCAGTGACACCGCTGTTTGCATGGTATAAAAAATAATGTGCCAAAAGAGTCCCCCATTCCTGTGGAATGGGGGACTCTTTCTTCTGTAATTACATTAATTTAAGACCGCCCGACAAGCTTGCTCCAAACCCCGGCAATATTCCAAAGCCCGTTTGGCACAGCGTTTTCCATCATCTAGGGCTAGGCACTCCATGGTGATCCAGCCATGATATCCCATCTCCAGAAGCGCTTTGGTACACTGCTCAAAATCAATGTTTCCGCCACCTGGGTACCAACGGTTTCCATCGGAGTAATGCACATAGCGAATCCACTCCCGGTTGCGCAGAATGGCCTCATACATATCGCCGTCGTGAATGCGCATATGGTGTGTATCAATCATTAACCAGAAGCAGTCGGAGCCCACCTTTTTTACCAGCTCCGCACCCTCATCAAGTGTATTGATATAATTGATGACATAGAGGTTGATGGGCTCAAACACCACATCGACCTTTCGCTCCTCAGCAGCTTTCTGCACCTCCTGCAGATTCTTCACCAGCCGCTCTTCCAGCAGGGAATATCTGGAAATATCATCAATTATCCCCCGCATAGACCCCACAAGGACCATGCTGCCCAGCTGGGCCGCCAGATCCAAATGTTCAATCAGCCTGTTTACAGATTGTCTTTGGACCTCCACATCATCTGAGATCAGGCTGAGACCGTTCCCAAAATACTCCATGCCCGTGGTAATGGCAGGAATTTCCAGTCTGTATTCTTTCATTAAAGCCTGCAGTTGTTTGGGATTC
The DNA here is from genome assembly GCA_958426425.1 of uncultured Oscillospiraceae bacterium. Lineage (GTDB taxonomy): Bacteria > Bacillota > Clostridia > Oscillospirales > Oscillospiraceae > Oscillibacter. The sequence goes on along the minus strand of CATZYY010000010.1, from coordinate 4,914 downwards.
CGGGTAGCGGGATTTTTAATCTGAAGTTCCACGCCGTCATAACCGCATTCTGCCGCCGTCCTGAAGCATTCCTCAAAGGAACCGTGAATCATGATAGGAGTATTGATGCCCACAGTCTCATCCGTGATACTGACAGCATATTTCAGTCGTTCCATTGCAACAACTGCCTCCTTATTCATGGCCAAGGTAGCTCTTCTTAACATCTTCGTTGCTGCGCAGTTCTTCGGCGGAGCCCTCCAGCACAATATTTCCGGTCTCCATGACATAACCACGATGGGCGATCTGCAGCGCAGCATTGGAGTTCTGCTCTACCAGCAAAATAGTAATGCCGTCCTGGTTGATTTTCTGAATGGTCCGGAAGATATCACTGATAACTCTGGGGGCAAGACCCAGGGAAGGCTCGTCCATCATCAGCAGCGTAGGATGCTGCATCAGTGCCCGGCCAACGGCCAGCATCTGCTGCTCACCGCCGGACAGGGTGCCAGCCAGCTGTTTTTCCCGCTCTTTTAGCCGGGGAAACAGGCTGTACACATACTCCAGATCCTGCTGACTCTCCTTGCCCCGGGGCCGCAGGAAGGCACCCATCATCAGATTCTCCGCCACGGTCAGCTGAGCAAACACATGGCGTCCCTCCAGGCACTGGGCAATGCCCATTTTGGAGATCTGATGGCTCTTCATTTTCTCAATGTTCTGTCCCATAAAGCGGATTTCGCCGCTGCCGCCCTTACCCAATAGTCCAGAAATAGAACGAAGAGTAGTGGTCTTTCCGGCGCCGTTTCCTCCGATGAGGGAAACGATCTCGCCCCGGTCTACATGCAGGGAAATTCCCTTAATGGCGTGGATCTTGCCATAGTAGAAGTGATAATCATTCAGTTCCAGCATTCTCTCAGGCATTGATTCCACCTCCCAAATAGGCCGCAATCACATCGGGGTTGTTCTGAACCGCCTCCGGTGTATCCAGGGCAATCATCTTTCCAAAGTTCAACACTGCGATACGGTCCGTGACACGCATGACCAGCTTCATATCGTGCTCCACCAGAAGGATGGTAATGCCCGTATCTCGGATCCGGCGGATCATCTCTGTTAGCTCCACCTTTTCTGTGGAGTTCATACCTGCGGCAGGCTCATCCAACAGCAACAGCTGCGGCTCACTGGCCATGGCGCGGGCAATCTCCAGACGGCGCTGTTCACCATAGGACAGATTCTTCGCCATCAGATCCGCCTTTTGCTCCAGCCCCATAAACTTCAGAAGATCCATGCAGGTTTCCCGAATGGCTTTTTCTTCTTTCTTCTGGGCAGATGTACGCAGAATAGCCGCGGTCAGACCGCTCTTAGACTTAATGTGGCGGCCGATCATAACGTTTTCCAAAACCGTCAGGTTGCTGAACAGATTGATATTCTGGTAAGTACGGGCAATACCTGCCTGCGCGATGCGGAAGGGTTCCAGCCCGCTGATCTCCTTCCCCTGAAAGGAAATGGAACCGGAAGTGGGTTTGTACACACCGCTGATTAGATTGAACAAGGTGGTCTTTCCCGCGCCATTGGGGCCGATCAGTCCGAAAATCTGTCCTTTTTCCACAGTGAAACTGACGTGGTCCACTGCGGTCAATCCGCCGAAGCGAATGGTGGCCTGGTCAAGCGTTAACATGGCCATCCTCCTTTCTTCTGCCTCTGGTCAGCCGCTGCTTGATAACCTCCAAAATGCCGGAAATTCCATGAGGCAGGAACAGCAGGACTGCCAGGATAAAGAACCCGTACACCAGCATACGGTAGCTGCCCAGAGTCTGCAGGCTCTCATTGAGCAAAGTAATTACCGTGGCGCCAATCAGGGGACCGGCGAAGTTCCCCATGCCGCCGAACAACAGCATGGTCATAAACATCACGGACTGGGCAGAATCAAAGGTCTCGGGGCTGATAAAGCCTACAAAATGGGCATACATGGCGCTGGCAAAGCCGGTAAACACAGCGCTGATGGCAAAGGCCATGATTTTGTACTGCTGGACATTGATGCCAATTCCGCCGGCAGCTACAGGATTTTCCCGCACCGCCAGGAACGCCCGGCCCACACGGGAATTAACAATCCGCTGCTTCAGCAGCAGGAATAGGGCCACCATGAAAATCATAAACACCAGGAAGCGGAAGTTATTCTTCAACGCAAATCCGAAAATTGGAATGTCCGGAATCCTGCTGACACCCACCATGGCGTTGGTAAAGGATGCTCTGGACAGTACGATGTACACCAGCTGACCCACAGAAATCGTCAGCAGGGCCAGGAAATGGTGAATGAGCTTAGACGCAGGAAGGGCTACAATAATTCCCAGAATCAGGGATACCACACATGCGGCCACAATTGCCAGCCAGACGGGCACACCCAGTTTGGTGGTCAAAAGAGCGGTCGTATAGGCTCCGGACGCGTAAAATGCCGCGTGGCCCAGAGAAATCTGTCCCGAATAACCAAAGAGAATATCCAGGCCGGAGACAGAGATCATATACATACAAACGAAGTTCAAAAGGGTCAGGATATATTGCTGGGTCCGCAGGCCAATTAGTGCCAGCACCAACAGTACCACGCAGACCGCTGCTTTTAAGAGCTGTTTCTTTCTGCTTTGCTGCATTGTCATGAATCCTCCTTTTCTCTGATCCTCATTGACCTGCTCAATCGGAATCATAGACCTTCGCCTTAAAGAGGCCTCTGGGCAGGAAGATCATCACGATAATCAGCAGGAAGAAGGAGACGAAGTCCTTGTAGGTCGTTGTCAGATAGCCGGCCACGAAGGTCTCCACAAGACCCAGCAGCAGGGAGCCAACAATGGCACCATACATATTGCCATAGCCGCCGATAACGGCGCCGGCAAAGCCCTTGTTGCCAATGATGTCGCCCATTCCGGTGCTGACACCGTAAACCGGCCCCAGCAGGCAGCCAATGCCGCCGGCCAATGCAGCGGCCAGCGCCCAAGTGAGACCAGTGGTCAGGCTGACGTTGATTCCCAGAGAGCTGGCAGCCAGGGGGTCCATAGCTGCCGCCCGCATGGAAATGCCAAAACGGGACTTGGTCATAAACAGATGCAGGAAAATCATGGCTGCAAAGCCTGCCACCACGATCAAAATGGATTCAGGCTGCACATTCACCCCGAAAATCTTCACGGTTTCCACCGGGAAAATAGAGGGCATCTGTAAAGTCTGGCTCCCCCACAGAGCCTGGGCCAGGTTAGGCAGAATAATGGAAACACCGATGGTGGAAAGCACAATGTAAATGGATGTAGCGCCTTTATTCAGCAGCACGCGGATCAGCGTCTTTTCCATCACGATGCCCAGAACGAACATGATGACAACCGTAAGTAAGAATGCCACCACAAATGGAAGCCCCATATTTTTGTAAAAATGCAGACCCAAATACGCTCCCAGCATCAAAAGCTGCCCCTGCGTAAAGGTCATCAATCCCGATGCAGAGTAAATGAGGCTGTATCCTAGGGCCAGCATGCCATAGACGCTGCCAATCATCAGTGAGCCGACGGTCAAAGTAACGACCACGTAAAAACCTCCTTTTACAAAAGAGGCACCCGTCGCCTTATGCACTGTACGGCGACGGGCGCTCTCTAATAAAATCTAATTATTTTTCGAGGCTCGCAAGGAATGTGTCAAAGGGAACGTTCTTGCCGTCCACCACAGCATACAGGTTGCAGCCGGCCAGACCGTCGCCGCTGCCGTCGGAGAAGTCGAACTTGCCGCCGATGCCGGTGTAGTCGACATTCAACAGAGCTTCCCGCAGATCAGCAGGATCCATAGAGGGAGCGGTCTTGAACACTTCCGCCAGCAGCATCATAGAGTCATAGCCGCGATAGGCCGTGTCGGACTGCGGCAGCTCGCCATACTCCTCCACAAAGGCCTCCAGGAATGCCTTCTCCTCTTCAGTGGCAGCATCCTCCACTGCGTCGGGAATCACGTAGCCGCAGGCAAAGAGCACACCGTTCACCGCGTCGCCGCCGACCTCACGCACATCGGGAGAGGCGAAGGTCTCAGAACCGTAAATATAGCCTTCATAGCCCATCTGACGCAGCTGCTTGCAAAGGATACCGTAATCCTCGGTAGCACCGTATACCAGAACGCCGTCCAGATCGGCGTTGACAATACGGGTAATCTGACCGGTGAAATCCGTGTCGCCGGCCATGTAGTCGGTCTCCACAGCGATCTCAACGTCGGTATCAGCCAGCTGGCTCTTGACATCAGCCCAGCCGGTGGTGGCATATTCGGTGGAGCTGACGATGGAGCCCAGCTTGGTAACGCCCATGGTTTCAATCAGATCCACGATGCCCACGTTGAACAGGGCAGCATTCTGTGTGCCGCGGAAGACATAGTTGTAACCGGCGTTGGTCCAGGTTGCGCTGGTTCCGCAGCCGATCTCCAGCACCTGAGCCTCTTCCACGATATCAGCGGTAGCCAGGATATTGGCACTACTCATGGAACCGATGATGGCATCCACGTTATCAGTCTGTACCAGGCGAGTGACAACCTTTACAGCAGTCTCGGCATTGAACTCGTCGTCATAGGCGACCACGGTAATCTGCCGGCCATTGATGCCGCCGGCCTCATTCAGCTGCTTCACAGCCAGGTCAACACCCATCTGCTCCTGAGTACCCACCAGAGCAGAGGTGCCGGTCAGCGGAGTATACAGGCCGATTTTGATGGCCTCAGTGGAACCAGACTCCGTGCTTTCCGTCCCAGAAGCTTCATCAGAAGTCTCAGTATCGCTGCCGCCGCAGCCAGCGAGGGACAGTGTCAGCGCCAGCGCCAACAATAGGGCAAACCATTTTTTCATGTAGAATCCTCCTCTTCAACTTCTCTTCACAGTTTCAGTCTCTTTGTTAGGGTCGGGAGAAATTAACCATTTTGGGCCGGGAGAAAATCGCCAATCTC
>CATZYY010000009.1 GCA_958426425.1 uncultured Oscillospiraceae bacterium | reverse complement strand
TCCTGGGCCCCAAGGGCCTGATGCCCTCTCCCAAGGCCGGCACCGTCACCCCCGACGTGGCCAAGGCCGTGCAGGAGGTCAAGGCCGGTAAGATCGAGTACCGCCTGGACAAGACCAACATCATCCACTGCCCCATCGGCAAGGTGTCCTTCGGCCCCGAGAAGCTGACCGACAACTACAACGCCCTCATGGGCGCCATTGTCAAGGCCAAGCCCGCCGCCGCCAAGGGCCAGTATATCCGCAGCTGCGTCGCCGCCTCCACCATGGGCCCCGGCGTGAAGATGAACACTGCGAAGCTGATTTGAGGACTCTCGGAGGGGAGCAGGCTCCCCTCCGAACCCCCCCACCACCAGTGACATTGGTCACTGGTGTGCGCGCCCCCCGGGCGCGCGGGTCGGGGTATTTTCGCCACGTACACGCCGCGGCGAAAATGATTTGAATTTCTTGATTTGCCTTCGGCAAATCAACCGGGGAAAGCGGCGAAGCGCCGCCTGCGGCGGAGGAAGCGAGCTGCTTTCGAGGCAGCGGCGCGATTGGCGGCCCCAGCGGGGCCGGGAATCGCAATGCCGCAACGGTGCATAACCGTGGATTTTCCCCTGGCCCCTTTTCCCGGGTTTGCGGGAATTTTGGGGGAAAATGATATTTGAGGGTTGACATTTGTGATGCCCTTGAATATAATATCAGATGCGTTCCAAAGACAGCAGGTGAGGGGAGACCCTCGTAAGTCCTGCCGAGGGCGGCAAATGTGATTTGCTATCCGTCCTTGTGTCTTTGCGGCACAAGGACGGTTTCCTTTTTAGAACGCACCTACAATTCCTATGGAGGTGAACACAAGAATGCCCAACGCAAAGGTCTTATCCGAGAAGCAGGCCATCGTGGCTGCGCTGACCGAGAAGATCCAGAAGGCCCAGGCGGGCGTGATTGTCGACTACAAGGGTATTACCGTTGAAGAAGACACCGCGCTGCGTCGGGAGTGCCGGGAAAACGGCATCGACTATGCCGTTGTGAAGAACACGCTGCTGCGCTTCGCGTTCAACAACACCGGCCTCAACGAGCTGGACGGTCTGCTCAACGGCACCACGTCTCTGGCCCTGTGCGACAGCGACGTTGTCGCTCCTGCCCGCGTCATGAGCCAGTATGCCAAGAAGCTCAACGACAAGTTTGAGATCAAGGGCGGCTTCATGGAGGGCAAGCCCGTGGATCTGGCCACCATCCAGTCCCTGGCTTCCATTCCCGCTCTGCCTGTGCTGCAGGCCCAGTTCCTGGGTACCATGCTGGCCCCCATTACCGGCCTGGCTGTGGTCCTGAAGCAGATCGCCGAGAAGAACGGCGAGCCTGCCGCGGAGGCTGCTCCCGCCGAGGAGGCCGCCGCTCCCGCCGCCGAATAATTCGGCCGGCAACATCTATTTTTAAATTTTACAATCAGGAGGCTAAATAACATGTCTGAGAAAGTTACTGCTATGATCGAAGAGATCAAGGCCCTGACCGTTCTGGAGCTGAGCGAGCTGGTGCACGCTCTGGAGGAAGAGTTCGGCGTGTCCGCCGCTGCCATGGCTGCTCCCGCCGCCGGCGCTGCTGCTCCCGCCGCTGAGGAGAAGACCTCCTTCGACGTGGTCCTGGCTGGCTTCGACGCCGCTGCCAAGATCAAGGTCATCAAGGTTGTCCGTGAGATTACCGGCCAGGGTCTGGCCGAGGCCAAGGCCACTGTCGAGGGCGCTCCCAAGACCCTGAAGGAGGGCGTGTCCAAGGACGACGCCGAGGCTCTGAAGAAGCAGATCGAAGAGGCCGGCGGCAAGGTCGAGCTGAAGTAATTGACTTCCATAGACTGAAAAAATTCCCTGTCCACCCGGGCAGGGAATTTTTTTCACTTCCGCGCAAACTTCCATGAGATATTTTCCCCGTTTCCTCCGTATTACAGGTGAAAAGCTTTTCAAGGAGAGACGCCCATGCTGACCGAGCAGGAATTCCACCTTGCCACGGAGCGGTATCTGGACATGGTGTACCGCATCGCGCTGAACTATTTCCGCCATCCCCAGGACGCGGAGGACGCCGCCCAGGAGGCCATGCTGCGGCTGTGGCGGACCGACACGAACTTTGAAGGGGAGGACCACCTGCGCCGCTTTCTGGTGCGGGTGACGCTGAACGTGTGCCGGGATTTCTCCCGAAGCCCCTGGAGAAAACGCACAGTGCCCCTGGAGAGCTGCCGGGAGCCGGAATTTTCCACGCCGGAGCGGACCGAGCTGTATCGGGCGGTGATGGACCTGCCGGCCAAGTACCGGCTGCCGTTGTACCTCTATTATTTCGAGGGCTACGCCGTGGCGGAGGTGGGGCAGCTGCTGGACCTGAACCCCTCCACGGTCCAGACCCGATTGGCACGGGCGAGAGCGAAGCTGAAACAGGAATTGGAGGAATGAACCATGGAACGACAATATCGGGAGATGTTTGACGAGGTGCGCTCCTCCAGCCGCTTGCGTGAGGAGGTAACGCGAATGACAATGATGGAACGAAAGCCCGCCCGGCGGCGCCTGCCCAAGAAGGCCCTGCTGGCCGCGGCAGTGCTGGTGGTGCTGGCGGGCACGGCGGTGGCCGCTGTCGGCGCGCCGGGGACTTTGAAGGGCTGGTTTGCCCAGGAGTGGCAGGAGACCACCGGGACTGCCATGGACGCGGAGCAGCTGGCGCTGATCGATGAGCTGACCCGGCCCGTGGGTGTCAGTGACACCCAGAATGGGACCACGGTGACGGTTGACTCCGTCACCGTGGGGAGCGGTACAGCCTGGATCTTACTGAAGGTCAGCGGGTCGTATACGGAGAACCCCGATCTCCGATACCATTTTGACAGCATTGATTTGACATTGGACCCTGACCCGGACCAGGTGGGCACTCCCGGCGGATACGGCTTTGAATTTCCCTATGCCGGGGTAGCCCAGGACGGCACGCTGACCATGCTGGTTCGCTATACCATCGACCTTGCAGGGCAAAGTTCCCTGCTGGATGAGCCCCGACAGGTGACGCTGCTGCTGGACGATTTGGTGTGCAATGACATGACCGAGAGCGGCGATGAGGATGTGACTCTGGCAGAGGGTCACTGGACGCTGACCTTCCCCCTGGAGCCGGGGGAGACGAGGATGACGCTGACCCTGGAGGAGATTTCAGTGCCTGCCCAGAAGCTGGAGACCCGGGAGACAAAGACCATCTCCCTGCGGGACGTATCGATCTCCGCCACGGATATCACCTACGTCCAGTCTGTGGAAGATCAGGAATGGACGCCTTCCAAATGCGCTCTGGTGCTGGAGGACGGCAGCGTGGTGAACTGGTCCAGCGGCTCCAGCCGCTTCCGGGATGAGGTCCAGACGGAGTGGAGCAGCGTCTATTACTGGCAGGTGCCAGTGGACCTGAGTAAGGTCACGGCTCTGCGCTTCGGGGATGTGGAAATTCCCCTGAACTGAACTTGGCGGGACGGGGATACAGAGAGAACCCTCCTGATTGGACTTGCTCCAGTCAGGAGGGTTTTTCTGCATGTGAGAACAGAGAGATTACCACGGAATCTCTGCTCCGCAATGAGGACAATATCGCCCATAGATCCGTCCCAGAAAATGTCCGCAGCTGGGACAGCGGCCGAAGATTATCCAGACGGCCGCGCCTGCCATGGCAAATCCGATGCCCAGGTATCCCAGATAGATTTCCTTGGTGGCGGAGCAGAGCAGAAGGGAGATGCACATCAAAACGCAGAAGGCAAGCAGAAGATATTTGGCAGTTTTTAGGTCCATAGCAGTGCCTCCAGTACAAGTGCATCTATGATTGCTCTCAGTCTATCATACACCGTATGAAGTAGTCAACGGTGAGCAATACCGGGTGGTCAACGGAATGTCCGCCCCGATTTCATGAGTAGGGATCCTACGAAAAATTTTGTCTCATTTTGTGACCATCTGGGGTAAAATCCTGTCTATATGGGTGAGAGGGAGGTGAGGCCATGGAGGACCGGGAGATTTTGGCCCTGTTCCGTCAGCGGGACCAGGGGGCCATTCCAGCCCTGGAGGAGCGGTACGGCGCCCGGTTGCGGGCCTTGGCCGGGCGGCTGCTGGGCAGTGCCCAGGACGCCGAGGAGTGCGTCAGCGACACCTATCTTGCCACCTGGAACGCCATCCCGCCGGAGGAGCCGGTGTACCTCTATGCGTATCTCGCCGCCATCTGCCGCAACAGAGCGCTGACGTATCTGGAGCGGGAACGGGCCGCTAAGCGCCGGGGGGAGCTGGTGGCCCTGACGGAGGAGCTGGAGCGGTGTATCCCGGACCGGCAGAAGGAGCGGGAGGCAGACAGCCGGGAGCTGAGCGAGGCCCTGGGCCGCTTTTTGGCGGGCCTGGGGGAGGAGAACCGGCGGCTCTTTCTGCGTCGCTACTGGTACGCCGAGAGCGTGAAAGAGGTGGCAAAAACCTGCGGCGTCAGCGAGAGCAAGGTAAAGATGTCGCTGCACCGGACCCGCAAGAAGCTGCGGGCATTTTTACAGGAGGAGGGGCTTTGGCAATGAAGGGACAGGACTTGTACGAGGCGCTAAGCCATCTGGACCCGGCTGTGGTGGAAGCGGCCGCGGAGCCGCCCCAGCAGCGGCGGGTCTGGAGACGGCCGGCGATGATCGCCGCCTGTGTGGCGCTGCTGCTGGTGGGCACGGCGGTGGCGGTGTTCCACAGTGTGGAGATTCGGATTCTGGATACAGGCCGGTTGGAGGATTACCAGGATGCGGACCCGACGCTGAAGAACGTGAAAAACGGCTCCTTTGACCAGGCGTATCAGGCGGCGGCTCAGGTGGAGATCACGCCTCTGTCATCCCTCTCCCAGCAGATCCGGGAGGACGCCGCGGCAGGGGAGCGGAGCCGCGACTTTGACAGCTGGGAGGAGGCCACGGCGTACCTGGGCGTGGACCTGCCGGGGCCGGAGGGGCCCACCAGCCTCTATTGGAGGCTGGAGGAGGGGCAGATCTCAGAGATCCGAGTCAGCGTGCACAATCAGGAATGGCATCCGGCGATCAACCTGATCGCGTACCTGTACACGGAGTATTACTCCGGGGAGCCGGGAGAATTCGTGCTGTTCTCCGGAGAATTTGAGGACATTCAGGCGGAGGAGATCACTCTCTCCAACGGGAATATCGCCCAGATAGTCCCAACGTTTGCGGACAATGGCTTTGGGATTGTTATGGGCTTTTTGGGACAAGGACAGGGGTTCTATATGGCCGCTGCCACCTGCGCCCAGGAAGACGAACAGCAGGTGACGGAGGAGATCCTGGGGCTGCTGAACGACATCTGACCCGCGCAAAAAAGAGACGGCGGTTGCCGTCTCTTTTTGTATGTACATCTCACATGACCATGCACAGGAAAATGGGCAGGATGCAGGCGGGCACCAGATTCATCACCTTGATCTTGGTGATGCCCAGCATGTTCAGCGCCAAAGCCGCGATCAGAAGGGAGCCCACGCAGGTCATCTCCGCAATCACCGCGTCCCCCAGAAAGGGGGAGATAAAGGAGGCCATCAGGGCGATGAGGCCCTGGTAGAGCAGCACTGCCACGGCGGAGAAGGCCACGCCTATCCCTAAGGAGGAGGAGAAGACGATGGCGCTGATGCCGTCCAGCAGGGACTTGGCAAAGAGGGTGGTGTGGTCGCCGGTGAGGCCGTCCTGCAGGGCGCCCACAATGGCCATGGCCCCCACGCAGAATAGGAGGCTGGCGGTGACAAAGCCCTCGGACACGGAGGCGCCGCCGTCCTGCTGGATCAGGTTCTCCGTCTTCTTCTGGACAATGTCCCCCAGGGTGTGCATCCGCCGGTCCAGGTCCAGCAGCTCGCCGATGACGGCGCCCAGCACCATGGAGAGAATGGCCACCAGGGTGTTCTTCCCCTCCAGACAGCCGTCGATGCCGATGTACAGCACGCACAGGGCCACACCCTTCATAATGATATCCTGGAGCCGCAGCCCCAGGTTGTTGGCTCCGATTAAGGAGCCGGAGAATTTGCCTGCCAGCCATTTAATCAGCAGCCCCACAGCGGAGCCGGCTAGAATAGCTGCGGCGTTGACAGTGGTACCAGTCAGCATGGGTGTGACGCCTCTCTTTCTCGTTCAATTAGATCCCGGACCACGGCGCTGCCCAGCAGCAGACCGGCAGCAGCAGGGACCCAGGGATTGCTGGCGGGGATGCAGCGGCGGCCCGGTGGCGGAGCTTCCGGCTGGGAAACAGGCGCCGTAGGCTCCTCCGGGCTGAATACTACTTTTAGGTGTTCAATGCCCCGGCGGCGCAGCTCCTTGCGCATGACCCGGGCCAGGGGACAGCCATAGGTCTCAGAGATGTCCGCCAGACGCAGAGCCGAGGGGTCCAGCTTGTTGCCGGTGCCCAGGGCCATTACCAGGGGAATGCCCAGGCCACGGGTGGTCTCCGCCAGATCCAGCTTGCAGCTGACCAAGTCGATGGCGTCCACGGCGTAATCGTACCGGCAGCCCGCCGGAAAGAATTCCTCCCGGTGAACGGCGTCGTAGAGGCCGTGGATGGCGTGCAGCTTCAAGTTGGGGTTGATGTCCAGCAGCCGCCGGCCCACGGCCTCCGCCTTGGGTTGTCCCAAGGTGGAGTGGAGAGCCTCCAGCTGCCGGTTCAGATTGGTCAGGGACACGGTGTCGCTATCCACAATGGTCAGCTCCCCTATACCGGCGCGGGCCAGGCACTCAGCGGTGTAGCTGCCCACGCCCCCCAGACCGAAGAGGATTACGTGGGCGGCAAAAAGGCGCCGCTGGGCCTCCGGGCCCCACAGCATTTCATTGCGCAGGAAGGGATGTTCCATGGCCATAGGCACCTCCTATTGGAAAAGCCCGGCCGGCTTTGAATTTTTCAAAGCCGGCCGGGAGCTATGTCAGTGTATAGGTGTTCCGGCGGGAACTCAGCCCACGTACCGGATACCGGAGCCCTGCTCAGCGGTATAGCCCTCGGTTTTCTCCTCGTACCACTGGTTCACAGCCTCCGTGCGCAGAGTGTCACGGACCTGAACCTGCCAGTAGGGAATGTCGTAGCCCACAAAGTACATGACATGGGCGCCGTAGGTGGTCTCCACCACGCCGGTATCGCCGGCCTTGCGGGCGGAGTCGAAGCACCAATCGTTGAATTCAGTGACCATCTGGCCCTTGTAGACCTCGGTATACAGGCCGCCCACGGAGGCGGAACCGTCGTCGGAGTTCTCCTTGGCCAGCTCCGCGAAGGAGTCCTCAGTGGCCTCGCCGGCCTTCCACTCCTCCAACAGGGCCTCGGCCTTGTCCATAGCCTCGGCCTTCTTGGCGGCTACGTCGTCTTCATAACCCTCATCGTCGCTGGAAAGCTCACTGGCCTCGGGGGAGATCAGGATGTGCCGCACGTCCACGGTGTTGTAGTCGTTGCGGCCGCGGCCTTCAAACACGACCACATAGTAAGCGGAGTTGGTCTCATCTTCCAGCACGGTGCTGTCGCCGGCCTTGCGGGTGGTATTAAAGAGCCACTCATTCAGGACAGAGGTGCTGTAAGTGAGGCTGTCCGTATCGGTATAGGTGGCAGAGCCCTCGCACTCATCGGCCAAAGTCTCCAGGTCCCCGCCGGATTGATAATCGGCATAGATCTGATCGGCGTAGCCCTTGGCGGTGGCCATGGCTTCAGCCTTCATCTCGTCAGTGACCTCCACCTCGTTGCCCTCCTCGTCGGTGGTGGGAACGGAGCCGCTGATGCGGACATACTGAGCAGAGACCAGGTCATAGGCGCTGGGGTCTTCCGCATAGGCCGCCTCCAGCTCATCTTCAGTATAGTTCAAGGAGTCGGAATAGGCGGTCTGATAGGCGCTTGCCAGGATGGCCAGCTTGGTCTGCTCCTCATAAATGCCCTTGGTCATAGTGCTGCCGAAGATCATGCGCAGGTACTGATCCTCGGTGTAGCCGTAGGTTGCGGCACTGGTGGCCAGGGAGTCCATGTTGGCGTCCAGAGTAGCCTGCATGTCGTCATCCCAGGTAAAGCCCTCCGCCTCGGCGGCGTCATTGAGGGCCTTGATGTCGGCCATGCTCTCCAGGGCCTGGTTCATAAAGTAGTCGTACCAGGAGGTGCCCTCCTCAGCGCCGGTGAACATGGCGCCCATGGAGGAGACGGTCTGATCCTTCAGGGAAGAAGAGGTATCAATGCCCACATAGCTGAGCATGCCGTAGTTGCTCATATCCGTGAGGAAACTCTGATAGGCGTTTTGATAGTAGAAGCTGACCTCGGCGACACCGTACTTTTCACCATTGACGGTAGCAGCCGTGGCAGTCCGCTGGATGATGTTGGACTTCCAGACGATAGCGGCCACAGCCACCAGCAGAAACACCACAAAAATGGTTCCATAGAGGAGGTTGCTGCGCTTTTCTTCCTTGCGCTGTTTTGCCTCCCGGGCAGTTTTGGGATCTACCCAGCCGGAATTGGCCTGATCCTGACGGGTTTTCTTTTCTCTTGATGCGCTCATTTGTGTTCAGTCCTCTCAAGTTTTCAGTGCACGGAGTGCCGCCCTGCGGCAGCAAGGGTCCGAAATTTACGCACTCGTATATTATACCGGAAACAATGCCATTGTGCAAGTGGAAATTATATTTGTTCCCTTCCCAATATGAAGAAGGCAGAGCCAACGGGGAACCACTGCGTCCAAAAGCGGAGCATGGTTAAAATCGAATTGTACAAACTGAGGCGCCGACAGTCAAAAATCCACGGTTTTTTCTTGACAATCATTGATTATCTATGTAGTATTAACATAGATACACAATGTTATTTCAGGAGGTGAGGTCGCTGGAGGATTTTCAGAATTGGCGGGCCACGGTGGTGGCCCAGGTGCGGTTCAAACCGGACCGGAGGGCCATTGAGAAAGAGCTGACGGACCACTACCAGGACCATGTCCGGGACCTGGAGCGGCTGGACTATCCAACCGAGCTTGCCCGGCAGCGGGCATTGGCGGCCATGGGGGACCCGGAGGCCATCGGAAAAGCCCTGGACCGGGTGCATAAGCCTTGGCTGGGGTGGCTCTGGAAATTCAGCCGCTGGCTGATGGCCGCCGCCTGTTTGCTGCTGGTGGTCTCTGTGGTCCTATGCGGCCTGCCGGACCTGGAGACCTGGGCGCGGCCCGTCACCAACCTGGACCCATATCAGGAACAGCCGCCGCTGTCCTGCCCGCCGGATGTGACGATGGGGCCCTATACCCTCCGCACAGACGCCGTGTGGTATACAGAGGGGATGACGCCCCGGGAGGGGAAGGACACACTGATTCTGGACATGACCTCCACCACCCGGCGATTTTGGCTCCAGGGTCCGCTTTTCGACAATAGCTACCTAGAGGCGGTGGACAGCAACGGCGTGCGGTATCAATACCGCCGTGCGCCCTATGTGACTGCCTCCAGTTCCTCCGATGGGCATATTCGCCACGCCTTCTGGATTCAGGTGGACGGCATTGAAAACGATCCGGCGTGGATTGAGATTACATACCGGCTGACCGGCTGGACCCTCCATGTGGACCTGCCGGGGAGAGAGGAGGCGCCATGAAACGATTCTTGCAACTGCCTTCATGGCTGCCCCGGCTGACCCGGCGGCAGCGGGTGCTCCGAAACCTGACGGCAGCGGTATGCGCCCTGTTCCTGGTTTGGGCGGTTCTGGATTTCCCGGCGCCTACTGTGGGGATTGCCGCCCGGTGGCAGGCGGAGCGGTACGGCCTGCCGGCCCCGGAGGTGCTGAACTGCGCTAAGGGGATCGGGAAAGACGCCATCCTCCGCTGGGAGGATGGGCGATTGGCCATCGCCAAGTCCTACTCCGACCTGTGGAGCTGGTCCCTGGGCGACTTCTGGTTCACGGAGCCGGAGGACGGCGGGGCGCTGCTGGTGCCCTTTCTCACCGACATTGACTTTGACCACACCCTGTACTTCTGGACGGAGCAGACCGACGCCGCCCGGGCGGAGGCGTCTCTGCGCATTCAGACGGAGGTCAACGTAAGCGTCACGGAGTCGGACGGCAGCGGTGAGGAGGCACACTACGACTGGGACGAGACCTATGAAATGGCGGCGGTCCCGGACCAAAACGGAATTTGCCGGCTGGAGATCACGCCCAAGTACGACAAGGCTGATTTCCGGCTGGAGGCCTCGGCGGAGCGGGCGGCCTTTTCGGAATTTTCCGGCGCCTACCGGGACGGGTCTGGCGTCAACCACGCGGCGGAGCTGCGGGTGTCCTTTTACGATGAGGCCGGAACCCTGCTGGACACCTGGGAGAAGGAGCTGTATAATCATCATTGGGAGGAGGAAGCGCCATGAAGATCGAAAAGAGCCTGATGACCGGCAGCACCACCATGCTGGTGCTGTCCCTGCTGAGCCGGGAGGAGATGTACGGCTACCAGATGATTCTGGAGCTGGCCCGGCGCAGCGACAACACCTTTGAGCTGCGGGAGGGAACGCTCTATCCCATCCTCCACGGTCTGGAGGCCGACGGGCTGGTGACGGTCCGGGAGGGAGAGGCCGAGCGGGGCCGGCCCCGGAAGTACTATCGGATTACCCGAAAGGGCCGGAAGCTGCTGGAGCAGAAGAAGGAGGAGTGGGCCTTTTTCACCGAAAAGGTCAACGCCGTGCTCTGCGGTACGATGTAAGTTGTGAAAGCACTCCGGGTTTCTGCCGCCTTCGGGCGATGGGCGCCGGAGTGCGGAAATTCCACGGAGCGGCGCCACTGCGCCCATTTTGGCAAACCGGATGTGACAATAGACAACGTGCGGCGTCTGACTGGGGGAATCCGGGAGACGCCGGGCGTTGTTTTTTACCTGAAAGAAGGCTGCATGATTTCCCGCAGCCCGGAAGGCATCCTCCCCCAGGACGTGGAGAGAAGGGTTGTCAGGGGATAGAAAACGTGGTAAACTATCAAAAAAGCGGCGTTCAGCCGCAGAAGAATAAAAAAGAGAGGTACTTGTATGGATGCCAAAACCACAGGCATTGTGGCCTATATCACCTGGATTGGCCTGGTGATCGCCCTGGTGGCCGGCGACCGGGAGGGAGCCAAGTTCCACATCAACCAGGCGCTGGTGATCTGGATCGCGGGCTTTTTGGGCGTCATTCCCTGCATCGGCTGGATCTGGGGTATTTTCTGCTTTGTCTGCGCCATTATGGGCCTGATCGCCGCCATCAACGGCGAGGAGAAGGAGGTCCCTCTGCTGGGCAGGATCAAACTGCTGAAGTGAGAAAGAACGATACAGGGCCGCGAGTGCGCGGCCCTGTTTTCCTATGGAGGGACCTATGAGAAACCATGCCATGACGGACCGGGAGGCCTATCCCGCAGCCTGGGTGCTGGTGGGGACGCTGGCTCTGGCGTATCTGGTATGGCGGTATGGGCTGGGGATGCCCACCGTCAGCCGCTGCTGGGTTTGGGAGCACTGGGGCGTGTATTGCCCCGGCTGCGGCGGGACCCGGTCGGTGATTGCCTTAGCCAAAGGGCACTTGCTGGAGGCGCTGTATTACCATCCTGCGGTGCCGGTGCTGGCGGGGCTGGGAACGGTGTATCTGACTTCCCAGACCGTGTGGCGGCTGCGGAAGCGGCGGGGTTGGGTGCTGCGGTACGACCCCCGGTGGCCCGCTCTGCTGGTAGGGCTGTTTCTGGTCAACTGCGTGGTGCGGAACGTGCTGTGGCTGGGATTCGGCATTGGAATTTGAGCGTTGCGGGATTTGCGCAGGCGGTTCGATGGGGCGGTTTTCCCACCGGGCTGCCTGCGCAAACACATTGTAAAAAAATTTCCCGCCTCGTAACAATCTTTGCCGCCGCCGCATCCTGCGTACAGAGAGGAGGAGAGGCCCATGGACATTTCCCAGGAGGACCGGGACTGGTTTTGTGACCGGCTGCGGGAGAACTGGGGGAGCCTGTACCGGCTTGCCCGCAGCATCACCGGCAGCGATACCGACGCCCAGGAGGCCATGGCCCAGGGGGCATATCTGGCCTGGGCCCGGCTGGGACAGCTGCGGCAGCGGGAGAAGATTCGCTCCTGGCTGCTGAAAATCACCGCCAACGAGGCCCGGCAGATCTGCCGCCGCCGGGGCCGCACCGTGTCCTGGGAGGAGCTGGACGGGGAGCCTGCCGCACCGGCCCGGGAGACGGAGGACGGCAGCCTCTGGAAGGCGGTCCAGGCCCTGCCTTGTGACCAGCGGGAGGCGGTGGTGCTGTTTTACTACGAGGACCTGACCACGGAGGAGATCGCCCGCATTGTGGGCGCCGCTCCGGGGACGGTGCGGGTGCGGCTCAGCCGGGCGAGAGAGCAGCTGCGAAAGAGACTGGAGGTGGAGCGGGATGGATGAGCTGGATCTGCGTCTGCGGGCCATGGCCCATGGAGAGGAACTGCCCCTGCCGCCGGACTGTGGGGCGCTGCTGGAGCGGCTGGAGGGAGAGATTCGACGGGGCGAGGAACGGCGGCCCCGCAGGAGATTGGGCCGGAGGGCACTGCTGCTGGCCGCAGCCGCCGCGGTGCTGTCAGCGTCCGTGCTGGCAGCGGAGCTGTGGCGCTTGCGAATCGAAGAGATCTCAGTGGGGCAGGAGGAGTCCAGCTATCGGGTGGACGGAGACATTCCCGCTGTTCCGCTGGAGTCCTTCTCTCGTGAGATTTGGGCGATTATGGAGAAGGTGCCTGAAAAGGCGGCACAGCAAAATTCTCTCCTGATGAGTACGATGCCGGGATACTGGTTCGGAACCTTTGATAGCTGGACAAAATGTGAGGACTTTGTGGGATTCCCCCTGCGCAACCCTCTGGAGGAGGCGGAGTTGTTGGAGATGGCCAATTACGCTGCCATCCCCCGGGACGCGGAGACACTGGACGAGAACAGCAGGCGGCATTGCGCCGTCACTTTAAACGGCTCTGCCACCGGAGAATTGCAGAGTGTTCAGGTAGATGCGGGTTATCTTATGGGCGAAATTCGGATTCAGATGTCTGTATATCTCTATCCGGAGGGAAGCTTTCTGGACCCGGGGACCGGGGCCGCATGGATTGGAGAAGCGGACTTCACCCTGACCTCCGGCGTAACCGGCAGCAAGGCCCCCTATTCCCTGGTGGTAACAAAAACGCCGGAAAATGACTATTATCATGATTTTTCCAGTGCGGATGCGTATTTCATCCTGGAAAATGGCCTGTATACATTACATGCAGTTTCCCCCGGCAGGGAAAATGGTGGGGCGGCTAAGGACACGTTGGAGGAATTACTGAAACTGTTTTGAACGTGGAAAATCCCCCGGCTCTTTTATGAGCCGGGGGATTTTTTAGCAGCTCAGTTGTAAATAGGGAACTGACGGCACAGTTCATCCACCTCTGCGCGGACCTGGTCTTTGCAGCCCTCGAAGTCCTTGGCCACCATGGCCATCCACTGGGCGATCTTTACCATCTCCGGCTCCTTGAAGCCCCTGGTGGTGGCGGCGGGGGTGCCCACCCGGATGCCGCTGGTGACGAAGGGCTTTTCAGGGTCGTTGGGGATGGCGTTTTTGTTCACGGTGATCTGGACCTCGTCCAGCCGATGTTCAAACTCCTTGCCGGTGATGTGGAAGTTCCGCACGTCCACCAGGCACAGGTGGTTGTCGGTACCGCCGGAGACCAGGCGGAAGCCCTGCTTCTGCAGCTCTTCCGCCAATACGGCGGCGTTTTTCACTACCTGCTTGCCGTACTCCTTGAATTCCGGCTTCAGCGCCTCGCCGAAGCACACGGCCTTGGCGGCGATGATGTGCTCCAGAGGGCCGCCCTGGGAGCCGGGGAACACGGCGGAGTTGATCTTCTTAAAGATCTCGTCGTCGTTGCACAGGATCAGGCCGCCACGGGGACCCCGCAGGGTCTTGTGGGTGGTGGTGGTCACCACGTCGGCGTAGGGGATGGGGGAGGGATGGACCCCGGCGGCCACGAGACCGGCGATGTGGGCCATGTCCACCATCAGGTAGGCGCCCACGGCGTCGGCCACCTCCCGGAACTTGGAAAAGTCGATGATCCGGGGATAGGCGCTGGCGCCGGCAATAATCATCTTGGGCTGGCACTCCTTGGCCACGGCCATCAGCTGGTCGTAGTCGATGGTCTCGGTCTCGTCATTGAGGCCGTAGGGCACGATGTTGAAGTACTTGCCGGAGATGTTGACAGGGCTGCCGTGGCTCAGGTGTCCGCCGTGGGCCAGGTTCATGCCCAGCACCGTGTCGCCGGGCTTCACCAGGGCCATGAAGGCCGCCAGGTTGGCGTTGGCGCCGGAGTGGGGCTGGACATTGGCGTGCGCGCAGCCGAACAGCTCACAGGCCCGGTTCCGGGCGATGTCCTCGGTGACATCCACGGCGTAGCAGCCGCCGTAGTACCGCTTGCCGGGATAGCCTTCCGCGTACTTGTTGGTCAGGCATGTGCCCATGGCCAGCATGACGGCCTCGCTGACAATGTTCTCCGAGGCGATCAGCTCGATGTTGCGGCGCTCCCGGGCAAACTCCTCCTGAATGGAGGCGCCCACCTCCGGGTCCGCCTGGGAAATGAATTTCATGGTCTCCTGAATCATGGCAAATTCCTCCTCGTTGTGGGTTTAAGCGTTGGCCTCGTCCGCGGCGGAAAAGTCGAACCGCAGCACCGGGTTCCGGGCGGCGGCCACCTCGTCCAGACGGCGGACCGGGGTGTGCAGAGGCGCCTCGTGGAGGGCCTGGGGATGCTCCAGAGCGTCCTTATAGAGCTGCTCGAACACGGCGCAGACCTCATCCATGGTCTCCTTGCTCTCCGTCTCCGTGGGTTCCACCATCAGCGCCTCATGGACGATCAGGGGGAAGTACATGGTGGGGGGATGGATGCCGTGGTCCAGCAGGCCCTTGGCGATGTCCATGGCGCTGACGCCGGTCTCCTTATGGAGCTTTTCCAGCGTCATGACGAATTCGTGCATGCACCAGCCATTGTACGCCATGTCGTAGGTTTTGGCAAGTCTCGACATCATATAGTTGGCGTTGAGGACGGCGTTTTCCGACGCCTCCGGCACGCCCTCCCGGCCCAGGGTCAGCAGGTACGCCAATGCCTTCACCGTCACGGTGAAGTTGCCGTAGAAGCCCTTGACCCGGCCAATGGAGTGGGTCGGCGTAAAGAAGCCGTAGCCCTCGCCGGATTTCTCCACCTGGGGACCGGGCAGGAAGTCCCGCAGCACTGTCTTGCAGCCCACGGGGCCGGAGCCGGGTCCGCCGCCGCCGTGGGGCGTGGCGAAGGTCTTGTGGAGGTTCAGGTGGCACACGTCGAAGCCCATGTCGCCGGGCCGCACCACGCCGGCCACGGCGTTGAGGTTGGCGCCGTCGTAGTAGCAAAGGCCGCCGGCCTCGTGGACGATGCGGGTGATGGCGAGGATGTTTTTATCGAAGATGCCCACGGTGTTGGGGTTGGTCAGCATGAGGCCCGCAGTGTCGGGGCCCACGGCGGCGGACAGGGCGCTGAGGTCCACGCAACCGTCGGGGCCGGAGGGGATGTTTACCACGTCGAATCCGGCCATCCGGGCGGAGGCGGGGTTGGTGCCGTGGGCGGAGTCCGGGACGATGATCTTAGTCCGGCCGGTGTCACGGCGGTGGACGTGATAGGCCTTGATCAGCAGCAATCCCGTGAACTCTCCGTGGGCGCCGGCGGCGGGCTGGAGGGTCACGGCGTCCATGCCGGTGACGGCGCACAGGGACTGCTCCAGCGTCCACAACGCCTCTAGGCAGCCTTGGACCGTGGAGAGGGGCTGGAGGGGATGGATCTGGGTGAAGCCCGGCAGGGCCGCCAGCTCCTCGTCGATCTTGGGGTTGTATTTCATGGTGCAGGAGCCTAAGGGGTAGAACCCGTCGTTGACGCCGTGGACCCGGTCGCACAGCTGCTTGTAGTGGCGGGTCAGCTCATTTTCCCCCAGGTGGGGCAGGCGGGGAGCCTCCGTCCGCTCCCGGTCCAGATGGACCTCCGGCACGTCGCAGGGAGGCAGCAGGCTCAGCCCCTGACCGGGATGGCCCTTTTCAAAGATGGTCTTCACTGTGCCAGCACCTCCTTCACGATTTCCGCCGCTTTGTCCAGTTCCTCCCGGCTCACCAGCTCCGTGGCGCACCAGAGAAGGCCGCCCTCCACCGGCAATCCGCCCAGGATGTCCGCCTGGGACAGGGCCTCCAGGATCTTCTCCCCGACCTCCGGGGCGCAGGCGGTGACAAACTCGTGGAAATAGGGGCCCTCATGGGCAAGGGGCAGTCCGGCCTCCGCCAGGCGGTCCGCTAAGTAATGGGCCTTGGACAGGGACTGCCGGGCGGCCTGGGCAAGACCGTTTGCGCCCATGGCGCTTAAGTACAGGCCGGCGGTAAAGGCGCACAGGGCCTGGTTGGAGCAGATGTTGCTGCTGGCCTTCTCCCGGCGGATGTGCTGTTCCCGGGCGGTCAGGGTCAGGACGTAGCCAACCTTGCCGTCCACGTCGTGGGTCTTACCCACAATGCGGCCGGGCAGCTGCCGCATGAGCTTCTTGGTGGCGGCCATGAATCCCAGGTACGGTCCGCCGAAGGCGATGTCCAGGCCCAGGGGCTGACCGTCGCCCACGGCCACGTCGGCCCCGCAGGCGGCGGGGGTCTCCAGCACGGCGCAGGCGATGGGATTGACCCCCATGACGAACTTGGCTCCGGCGGCGTGGACGATCTCGCCGATCTCGGCGGCGTCCTCCACCAGGCCGAAGTAGTTGGGCTGGGCTAGATAGAAGCAGGCTGCGTCGTCGCCCAGGGCGGCGGAGAGGGCCTCCTTGTCGGTGCGGCCGCCGGGAGCGGGCACCACGGTCAGCTCAATGCCGGAGCCGAAACAGTAGGTCCGCATGGTCTCAATGACCTCCGGGTGGGCGGCGGCGGACACCAGGGCCCGGCGGCGCTTGCGGTCCACGCACATGGTGATGGACTCGGCGGCGGCGGTGGCCCCGTCGTAGACGGAGGCGTTGGACACATCCATGCCGGTCAGCTCACAGATCATGGTCTGGTACTCAAAGATGGACTGGAGGATGCCCTGGCTGATCTCCGCCTGATAGGGAGTGTAGGCGGTGACCAGCTCCTCCCGGGAGGTGATGGATTTTACCACCGAGGGAATATAGTGCCGGTAGGCCCCGGCGCCCCGAAGGCAGGTGCGGAACACGTGGTTCTTCTCCGCCATGGCGGTGACGGCCCGGCGGACCTCCAGCTCGCTCTTGCCGGCGGGCAGGTCCAGCTCCTTTAAGAACATCTCCTCCGGCACGTTGTCGTACAGGTCCCGGATGCTGGAGGCGCCCATGGCCTCCAGCATTTCCTGCCGCACCGCCGGGGAGTTGGGTACATAGCTGCCCATGGGCTCAGCCCTCCTCCTGGGTGAAGGCCTCGTAGGCGGCAGCGTCCAGCAGCTCGGACTTGCCGGTGATCTGCTCAATCCGGGCGATCCAGGCGCCGTAAGGGTCCTCGTTCAGCTTCTCCGGGGCGTCCAGCAGTTCCTCGTTGACCTCGGCCACCACGCCGGTGACCGGGGAGATCACGTCAGACACGGCCTTGACGGACTCCACGTCGCACAATGCCGCCTCGGCGTTGACGCTGTCGCCCACCATGGGCAGGTTCACGAACACCAGGTCGCCCAGGGAATCCTGGGCAAAGTCGGTGATGCCCACCAGGGCGGTGGTGTCGTCCAGCATCTGGACCCACTCGTGGGACTTGGAATACAGCAGCTCAGCGGGGAAGTTCATACAGATATCCTCCTTCAAATATGTATCATGAATGTTACGGATACAAAGGAAACGGTTGGGGTCCGCCTCAGCGGGTGATCTTGTAGAAGGGCAGGGGGACCACCTCCACGGGGATGCGGCGGCCCCGGACGTCGGCCTCCAGGGCAGTGCCGGGCTCGGCGGCGGAGAGGTCCACATAGCCCATGGCGGCGCCATAGCCCAGGAAGGGGCAGTGGGTGCCGGAGGTGGTATGACCCACCTTGTCCCCGCCGGGGAGATACAGGTCGCAGTGTTCCCGGACGATGCCCCGGCCGGTGACCTTCAGCCCCACCCGCTTGACGGTGGGAGCACCCCGGGCGATGATGGCCTCCCGGCCCAGGAAGTCCTTGCCATCCAGCTTGCAGGGCAGGCCCGCCTCCTTGGGGGAGGTGTCGTCGTCCATCTCGTGGCCGTAAAGGGGCATGGCGGCCTCCAGCCGCAGGGTGTCCCGGGCGCCCAGACCGCAGGGCAGGAGACCCTCCTCAGCGCCCACCTCCAGCAGGGTGTTCCACAGGTCCACGGCCCGGTCGGCGGGGCAGTACAGCTCGAAGCCGAACTCGCCGGTGTACCCGGTCTGGGACACCAGGGCCTGCACATCGCCGCCCTTGCAGCGGAGGGTGACATTGTCGTTGAAGCGGTAGTATTTTTCGGGGATGTCCGCCTCGGCGCAGATCTTTTTCAGAATGTCCCCGGATTTGGGACCCTGGAGGGCCAGCTGGGCCACCTGGTCGGAGATGTCGGAAAAGCGCACGTCTCCGCTGAGGTGGGAGGAGACCCACTCCGCGTCCTTTTCGTGGTTGCCGGCGTTGACCACCAGCAGGTATTTCTCGGGACCCTGGCGGCAGACCACCAGATCGTCCACGATGCCGCCCCGCTCATTGCAGAGCATGGCGTACTTCACCTGACCGTCGGTCATTTTGCTCAGGTCCGCGGTCACCAACCACTGGAGATTTTGAAGGGCGTCGGTTCCCTCCAGCAGCAGCTCCGCCATGTGGGACACATCGAACAGTCCGGCCTTCTGCCGCACCGCCATGTGCTCGCCAATGACGCCGGCAGGATACTGGACCGGCATCTCATACCCGCCGAAGGGCACCATTTTGCCGCCCAGAGCCACGTGGGTTTCATAGAGGGGAGTTCGTTTTTCCATATGCAGCGCCTCCTGAAAATAGTGGAATGTGACTTTAAAAATAAAAAAACAGGGGCATAAGGGGGCCCCTTCGTATGGAAAGGGGGTTACCTTACGCCTCTGTTCTGTGACCTGAGAGATTCCCGGCGAACAATCCGCCCGGTTGCCCCTTCGGTGCATTGCTGCTCTCCAGAGTTCCGTCCCGGCGCAGTCCCGTCTGCCTGGTCCCGCCGCGCGCGGGGCCTTCGGCGCCGCCGAAGCGGGCTCTCCTGTGCCGTTCATCCAGGTA
The DNA here is from genome assembly GCA_958426425.1 of uncultured Oscillospiraceae bacterium. Taxonomy (GTDB): domain Bacteria; phylum Bacillota; class Clostridia; order Oscillospirales; family Oscillospiraceae; genus Oscillibacter. Next base: position 15,228 of record CATZYY010000009.1, on the reverse strand, counting down.
TGTACTTTTTGGGGCGGTGCCCCTTCTCTTTTCAGACTAGCAGACTTGCCCACCGATGTCAAGGAAAAATCCGGTGAATAGGTATTACGTTTCCTTCTGGTATCCATTTGTCTGCTTCCGTACAGTGTGGCGCGGTGGGGGGGTACAGGCAGGGGATTCCCTCAGCCCAGCCGGGCGGGGGTGCCGTCCTCGTAGAGGCCCCGCTCCGTCAGCACCCAGGGGATGGGCAGGTCGTGGGGCTCCAGGGGGATCTCCTCCCGGATCAGCCGCTCCCGGCACACCAACACGGCGGCGGAGCGGTAGGCGGCGAGAAAGCGGTCGTAAAAGCCGCCGCCCCGGCCCAGCCGGTGGCCCAGATGGTTGCAGCCCATGCAGGGCAGAACGGCCAGATCCACCTGGTCCACCGCCACCAGCGGCGCGTCCGCCGGCGGCTCCGGCAGGTGATAGGCTCCGGGGGAGAGCTGGTCCAGGGCCGTGATCTGCCGCAGCTCCATGATGCCGGGTCCGGTGCAAAGGGGCACGCACAGCCGCTTTCCGTCGGATAGCGCCCGGGTCAGAATGGGGCGGGTGTCGATCTCCCAGCCGGTGCCCACAAAGCAGAACACCGTCTCCGCCTCCTGATAGGCCGGCATGGCCAGCAGATGGGCGGCAATGGCGGCGTCGGCCTTCCGGCGGTAGCTCTCCGGCAGATCCTCCGCGATACGGCGCAGGGTGGCGCGCAGGGCGCGCTTTTCCTCTTTCTTCGTCATGGAAGGGGGTCCTCCTCTTTCTCCGGCGCGGCGGCGCCGTAGCTGATGGCGCCGGTGCCGTATTTTCCCCGGATGCGGTCCATGGCCGCCTCCAGTTTTTCACTGCGCTGCCGCTGGGCGGCGGAGCCGCCGAACAGGTCCACCTGTTCGTAGGCCTCGCCGGCCTCCACCAGATGGATGGCGGTGACGGTCAGGGCCCGGATGGGGGACGGGGGCTTCCAGATCTGCTCCGTCAGAGCCATGGCGGTCTCCGTCACCTCCCGGATCAGGTGGGTGGGGGCGGCGAGCTGCATTTGACGGGACCGGTCGCGAAACTGCGGGTCCCGGACCGTCACCTGGAGACCGCCGGCATAGAGCCCCAGGTGGCGCAGCCGGCTGGCTACGGAGTCCGACAGCATGGCGATGCCCTGCCGGACCTGCTGCCGGGTGGTGAGGTTCTGCGGGAACGTGGTGCCGTTGCCCACGGACTTCACCGGCTCCTTCTCGAACCGGGACCGGACCGGGTCCGTGTCCAGGCCGTTGGCGTACTGGTAGAGCTGGAGGCCCATTTTCCCCATGAGCTGTTCCAGCATCTCCGGCTTGCAGGCGGATAGCTGACCGATGGTGTCGACGCCGTATTGGCCCAGCAGCTTCCGGGCGGCGCCGCCCACGTACAAAAGGTCCCCCACCGGCAGCGGCCACACCATCTCCCGCCAATTCTCCGGGGCGATGACGGTGGTGGCGTCGGGTTTTTTGTAGTCGCTGCCCAGCTTGGCAAAGACCTTGTTGAAGCTGACGCCCACGGAGAGGGTCAGCCCCAGCTCCTCCCGCATCCGGCGGCGGAGGGTGTCCGCCAGAGCGCGGGCGTCGCCGCCGAAGAGGTGCAGAGTGCCGGTCACGTCCAGCCAGCTCTCGTCGATGCCGAAGGGCTCCACCAGGTCGGTGTACTGCCCGTAGATATCGTTGACCTTCCGGGAGTACTCCCGGTACAGGCGGTGGTGGGGCGGCAGCAGTACCAGGTCCGGGCACTTTTTCTTGGCCTGCCAGATGGTCTCCGCCGTTTGAACGCCGAAGCGCTTGGCGGGCTCGTTTTTGGCCAGGATGATGCCGTGGCGGGAGGTGGGGTCGCCGCACACCGCCGTGGGCACCTGCTTCAATTCGGGATGGCTCAGCAGCTCCACGGAGGCGTAAAAGCTGTTGAGATCACAGTGGAGAATGATCCGCTCCATGGTGCCGCCCCCTTTCTGTGTTCAGTATAGCACGTTTGTTCGCCTCTGAAAAGAGGGAGGAAAAGGGAAGGGGGCGTGCTTGCGGCACGCCCCCTTCCAAGGAGTAAAAAGGATGGATTTGTGAGATTAGAGAATGCCCATCAGCACCAGGGCCAAGGTCACGAAGGTGGCCAGCAGGGCCAGGGAGAACAGCAGGAAGCCCACGTTCACCTTACCGCTGGGCTGAATAATGGTCTGGGACTCCGGTACCAGCCGGGCCCGGCGCAGAGCGGTGACCACCGGCTTGTACAGCAGCAGAATGACCGCCATGTTGAGGCCGCCCTTGACCAGGTTGAAGGGGAGGAACACGGTGGGCAGCATGGCCGCGATGTCGGCACGAGTGAAGCCGGGAGTGTACAGCGGGGTGATCAGATAGTTCCACAGCAGCATCACCGCCACCAGAGCAACCACACCCAGAGCAAGGCCCAGAACGGCGCCCTTCTTGCTGTGGACCTTCTTGTAGACGAAGGAGGCGGTGCAGCAGAAGGAGACGGTGGCCAGCGTGTTCATGATGAAGCCGATGATGCCGGTGTCACTGACGGTGAACATCTCCACCAGCGCCACCACGATAGCGATGATGGCGGCGGCCAAAGGCCCGAAGACAAAGCCGCCAATGCAGATGACGGTGTCCTTCAGATCCAGCTGGAGGAAGCCCAGAACCTGGGGCAGCATCTTGCTGAAATACATGATTACATAAGCGATGGCGGTCAGCATGGCCAGGGAGGTCATGGTCTTGACGCCCATGCGGGGGCGGGCATTGGTCTTAATGGCGTTGACAGTGGGATCAGACATAAAAAAACACACTCCTTTTTGTTGCTGGAAAACACCCTGGACGCTTTGACTTCTCCAAGGTGAACCCGCAACAAAGGAGCGCGTGACAACACGCGCGGCTTCGCCGCACTCATCTTCTTCCATCCAGACTGTAACTGTTGGTCCCGGAGTTTCACCGGGTCAGCGGATACCATGAGGTATCCGGTCGCGGACTGTACCGCCAGTGGGGAATTGCACCCCGCCCTGAAGACAAAGTATTCAGTTGCTTTCTCTGCGGACAGTATACGACAGCCGCCGGGAAAATGCAACCCCTAATTTGCAAAAGTTTTTCTCCCGGAAAAAATGCTGTCCGCCCTTTACAAACCGGAACGGATGTTCTATACTGGTGAAAACACACCGAAGGGAGGGAATCGCCGTGCGGGGACGGCCTGTCAGCTGCTGTTTCACCGGCCATCGGCCCGCCAAGCTGCCCTGGCGCTATGACGAGGACGATCCCCGCTGCGCGGCACTGAAGGGCCGCATCCGCGACGCCGTGGAGGCGGCCTATGAACAGGGCTACCGGCATTTTCTCTGCGGCATGGCCCAGGGATGCGATCTCTATTTCTGTGAGTGCGTGCTGGAGCTGCGGGCGCAGTACCCGGACGTGACCGTGGAGGCCGCCATCCCCTGTCCCACCCAGGCGGACGCCTGGCCCGCCGACCAGCGGGAGCGGTACGGGCGGCTGGTGGCAGCCTGTGACTACGAGACCGTGGTCTCCGCTAAATACACCTCCAGCTGCATGCAGCGGCGGGATCGGTATATGGTGGATCACGCCTCGCTGCTGATTGCGGTTTTCGACGGGTCACCCGGCGGCACCCGGTACACGGTGCAGTACGCCATGGGCCGGGGACTGGACATTGTGGACCTGCCGGTGACGACCGCATCCGGAGAAAACAACGTGCCGCGGGAATGACCGTTCCCGCAGGCAGGGAGGGTTTTGGCGTATGCCGGACTCAACGGAAAGCGCCTTCTTCAGCTGAATCTGACCTGGGTCCGGCCGTCATTGGCATTTTTTCCCCAAACGGCCCCGGGACTTGCGGAGAAGAGGCTGAATATGCTATGGTGAGGGCGGAGCAACCTGAGATTGCGAAACTTCCATGGCCGGTTGCTGGACAGCAACCGGCCAGTTTGCTAGCATGGAACCATCCAAAAAGAGGGGAGCGGACCCATGACATTCGGAGAAAAATTGCAGGCCCTGCGGCAGAGGACCGGTATGAGCCAGGACGCCCTGGCGGAGCGGCTGAATGTGAGCCGTCAGGCGGTGAGCCGCTGGGAGCGGGATGAAACCATGCCGGAGACCGACAAGGTGGTGGCCCTGGCGGACATCTTCGGCGTCACCACCGACTACCTGCTGAGGCCGCAGACCCAGCAGCAGACCCCGCCGGAGGACGAGCCGCCCCGGAGCGGCCATGCTCCGGCCGGGCAGGACACCATCAGCCGTCTGGGTTATCTGGCCAAGACCAAGGGATACCTGCTGGGCTGGGTGCTGATCGCCTGGGGCGTGCTGGATCTTGTGACACTGGCCCTGATGGGGCTGGGTGTGCTGAACTTCATGTTTTGGTAAAGGAGGGGCGACAGAGATGAGTCCGATGGGAGGCATGCTGGGAATGGGAACCATCCTCCTGATCCCGGTGCTGTACGCCGCGCTGAAGATCGTGGCGGGGATTCTGGTGCTTCGCTACGGGAAGCGGTACGCGGATAAGGTGAAACGGGAGGAACGGGAATGAGCGCGCTGTTCTGGGGATTTTTCTTCGTGTACATCAATTTCAATCTGATTGTCAACGGCCATGTGCTCAATGTGCTGCCCGCCTTCGTAGGGTATGCGCTGATTATGAAGGCCTGCCGGGAGATGGAGGGGGAGAGCGGCCTGTTTTCCTCCATCCGCCCCTTTGCCCTGGGCATGGCGGTGTACACAGGTATTTTGTGGCTGGGGGACCTGCTGGCCGTCACGGGGCAGGGCAGCTGGCTGGCAACGCTGCTGGGCCTTGTATCCCTGTCGGTGTCGCTGTACGTCTCCTGGGCGGTGGTTCAGGCCATCCGGGATGTGGAGGCCCGCCGGGGCGCGGAGCTGAACAGCGATTCCCTGAAAACCGCCTGGACGGTGCTGGCCGTGGCCCAGGCGGCGGCCTGGGTGCTGGGTCTGCTGGGTTCTCTGATGGCTTTGATGGGGGTGATCGCGGGCCTGGTGGGTATCGTCTGGTTCCTGGCGGCCCTGTGGCGCAGCCGGAAATACTATGAGGCCCTGCCGCCTCTGGGCGGCGCAGACTGAGTTGAGAAGGGAAGCGGTTTGATGGAGACGGTGCTGCCCCTCTCCCGGCTGGGAGAGATGCGGGATGTCATGGACAGGCGGGTTCTGCGCCACATTCACGAAGGGCAGAGCGAGGCCTTCGAGGGGTTTGAGGGCTTCGATCTGATTGCCTTCGACTGGTACGACGTCCGCAGCGACCGGACCGAGACGGGACGGTTCCTGCTGTATCTGGACCGGCAGCGGCTGCTGTGCTTTTGTCAGGGAGATCGGGCCCTGACCAGGGCGAAGAGTATTTTCGACGCCCTGGAGGAGGAAACGCTCACCCAGGAGCAGCTGCTCCACCGGTTTTTCGTCCGCCTGCTCCAGGGAGACATGGACCATCTGGACGCTCTGGAGGGGGAGATCGCCGACGGAGAGGATGCCGTGCTGGCGCAGCCGGATGCCGCCTGTCTGGAGAAGATCTCCCTTTGGCGGCGGGAGCTGCTGCGGCTGCGGCGGTACTACGAGCAGCTGGACTCCATCTTCCGGGAGCTGGCGGACAACGAGAACGGCCTGCTGGGTCCGGAGACTGCCCGGCGCTTTTCCAACCTGAACAACCGGACGGAGCGGTACCTGAACACCGTTCAGGACCTGAGGGAGTCCGTGGCCCACCTGCGGGAGGCCTACCAGTCCCAGCTGTCCATCCGGCAAAACGACCTGATGAAGGTATTCACGGTGGTGACGGCGGTGTTCCTGCCGCTGACGCTGCTGACCGGCTGGTACGGCATGAACTTCGCCGCCATGCCGGAGCTGCGGTGGCGGTACGGTTATCCGGCGGTGATCCTCCTTGGAGCGGTGATTGTGGGGGGTCTGCTGTACTGGTTCAAACGGAAAAAATGGCTGTGAGGTCTTGCAAAACCGGGGGAAACGTGGTAGGCTTGCCTTACAAATTTCATAGCTTGTGGACCGGGGAGCTTGTGGAACAGGCTGAGAGGGAGTTGAGAGCTCCGACCCGTGACCTGATGTGGGTAATGCCAACGTAGGGAGCCGTCATAGTGGACGCGCGCGGATGTTCCGTTCGTGGTTCAACGCCCTTCCGGCATGCCGGAAGGGCGTTTTTTCATGGAACGGCCCGCCGGTCCACAGGCGGAACGACAAGGAGGAACTGAAATCATGCTGCAACTGTTTGTCAATGCCGAGGGCGGCCTCACCACTGCCGGATACGTCCTCAGCGGGGCCCTGATGGCCCTGTTCCTGCTGGCGGGCCTGGCCCTGTCCGGCGGGAAGGAGAAGCGGGGCATGAGCGCCCGCCACCTGGCCTATTGCGCCATGGCGGTGGCCCTGGCCTACGTCACATCCTTCATCAAGCCCATTGAGATGCCCTACGGCGGGTCCGTGACCCTTCTGAGCATGCTGTTCATCGTGCTGATCGGATACTGGTACGGCGTCCGCACCGGCGTCATGGTGGGTCTTGCCTACGGCATTTTGCAGTTTTTGCAGGAGCCCTATTTTCTGACGCTGTTCCAGGTCTGCTGCGACTATGTGTTCGCCTTCGCGGCCCTGGGCCTTGCGGGATTGTTCCGGGGAAAGAAGAACGGCCTGGTGATCGGCTACATCGTGGCGGTGCTGGCTCGGGGCTTCTTTCACTCCCTGGGCGGGTATCTCTATTGGATGGATTATATGCCGGAGAATTTCCCCCAGTCTTTGAAGGCGGTGTATCCCATCGTCTACAATTACAGCTACCTGCTGGCGGAGGGGGTCATCACCGTCATCGTGCTGAAGGTCCCGGCGGTGGCAAAGGCCCTGGAGCGGGTCAGCCGCAGCGCCGTGGGCTGAACACCGCCGGAAGTTGCGCCAATGGCAGGGGGCGTGAAAGAATATCCTGACATCATGTCTCCCCCCTGGAACGAGGTTTATTTCACCCATCGCATTGCGCAAGGCGATCAGGCCCATCAAAGGATAACCAGGCCGCCCAAAGAAGAATAGCTCCTTAAACAAGAACCCGGCCGCCCTATTAGGGCGGCCGGGTTTCCACTTATTTTTGACAGTCCCTGCAGTGGGCGCAGTCCCCGCCGCAGGCACCGCCGTGACGGCGGCAGGCCCGCAGGGCGAAAAACAGCCACACGCCAAGAGCCAGAAGGATCAGCACTTCCATAGACGTCCCTCCTTACAGCACCAGCTGCGCCAGATGGTACACCACGAAGCCCACGACCCAGCCGATCACGCATTGGCTCAGGGCCACGCCGGCGGCCTTCCAGCCGGAGCGCAGCTCCCGGCGTACGGCGCTGATGGCGGCCACGCAGGGGGTGTACAGCAGCGTGAAGGCCAGGAAGCCGGCGGCGGCAGCCGGAGTGAACAGGGTGCTCAGGGCGGCGGCGCCCACGTCCGCTCCGGACCCGGTCAGAATCCCCAGGGTGGAGATGACGGACTCCTTGGCAATGAAGCCGGTGATCAGGGCCGTGGACACCCGCCAGTCCCCAAAGCCCAGGGGGGCGAACACCGGCGCAATCCAGGCGCCCACCGCGGCCAGGAGGCTCTGGGCGCTGTCCGACACCAGGTTCAGCCGGGTGTCGAAGGTCTGGAGGAACCACACCACAATGGTGGCCACGAAGATGATGGTGAAGGCACGGGTCAGAAAGTCCTTGGCCTTGTCCCAGCACAGCTGCCCCACGCTCTTGAGAGAGGGGAAGCGGTAGTTGGGCAGCTCCATGACAAAGGGTACCGGGTTGCCCTTGAAGGCGGTGGCGCCCAGGACCTTGGCGGCGATAATGCCCACCAGGATGCCCAGCAGATACAGACCGATCATCACCAGGGCTGCATGCCGGGGGAAGAAGGCGGCGGTGAAGACACCGTAGATGGGAATTTTGGCAGAGCAGCTCATAAAGGGCGTCAGCAGAATGGTCATCCGCCGGTCCCGCTCAGAGGCCAGTGTCCGGGTGGACATGATGGCGGGCACGGAACAGCCAAAGCCGATCAGCAGCGGCACGATGCTGCGGCCGGACAGGCCGATTTTGCGCAGCAGCTGGTCCATGACGAAGGCCACCCGGGCCATGTAGCCGGTGTCCTCCAGAATGGACAGAAAGAAGAACAGCACCACAATGATGGGCAGGAAGCTCAGCACGCTGCCCACGCCGGCAAACACGCCGTCGATGACCAGACTGTGGACCACGGGGTTCAGGCCGTAGGCCGTGAGTCCGACGTCCACGGCGGTGGTCAGGGCGCCGATCCCCTCTGCCAGCAGGTCTGACAGCACGGCGCCGAAGACATTGAAGGTCAGATAGAAAATGGCCAGCATAATGACAAAGAACAGGGGCAGGGCCAGGTAGCGGTTGGTGACGAAGCGATCAATGGCCTCGCTGCGCTGCCGCTCCCGGGAGGCGCTGCACTTGACCACCGTGCCGGAGCAGACGCTCTCAATGAAGCCATAGCGCATGTCCGCCAGGGCGGCGTTGCGGTCCATGCCGTGCTCTGTCTCCATCTCCTGGACGCTGTGCTCGATCAGCTCCAGCTCGTTCTGGTCCAGATTCAGCCGGGCGCAGATGTCCTCGTCTCCCTCAATCAGCTTGGTGGCGGCAAAGCGCACCGGGATGCCGGAGGCCTCGGCGTGGTCCTCGATCTGGTGGACCACCGCATGGATGCAGCGGTGGACCGGGCCGGGAGAACAAAAATCGTACACCGTGGGGTAGATTCGGTTCCGGGCCACGTGGACCGCCACTCGGACCAGCTCATCCACGCCTTCGTTCTTCACGGCGGAGATGGGCACCACGGGGATGCCCAGGGCCTGACTGAGCCCCTTGACATCGATGGTGCCGCCGCTGCCGGTGACCTCGTCCATCATGTTCAGGGCCAGCACCATGGGGATTCGCATCTCCATCAGCTGCAACGTCAGGTACAGGTTCCGCTCGATGTTGGTGGCGTCGATGATGTTGATGATGCCGTCGGGCCGCTGATTGAGGATAAAGTCACGGGTGACGATCTCCTCCGGCGTATAGGGCCGAATGGAGTAGATGCCCGGCAGGTCCACCACCGTGCAGTCCTTCTGTCCCCGGATGGCGCCGGACTTCTGGTCTACCGTCACGCCGGGAAAGTTGCCCACGTGCTGGTTGGAGCCGGTGAGCTGGTTGAAAAGAGTGGTTTTGCCGCAGTTTTGATTTCCGGCCAGTGCGAAGATCACGGCTTCCTCACCTCCACGGTGATGTTCCGGGCGTCCTCTTTCCGCAGCGACAGGGCATAGCCCCGGATTCGCAGCTCAATGGGGTCCCCCAGGGGGGCCACTTTTTCCACCCGGACCGTGGTCCGGGGCGTCAGCCCCATGTCCAGCAGATGGCAGCGAAGGGCCTTTTCGCCGCCTACGGCAGTGATGACGGCCTCCTGCCCCAGAGGCAGCTTGTCCAATGTCATGGTCATTCCTCCCAAAAGTTAGCTTGCTCTAACAATTAAAGTTTACCACGGTAAACTCACCGAGAACAAGCGGGAATGGGTACAAAAGCGGAGAAACTTGGCCAAAGGAATTGTGCAACTTCCATAGCCGCTTTTGGTTTGCCTTGACAATGTCCGGCGTCGCCGTGGTATACTGACGGCGAGGTGAGGAATCATGCTGACATTCAACCACTTTAACTTTAATGTGTCCGATCTGGACAAATCCCTTGCTTTTTACAAGGAGGCCCTGGACCTGGAGCCGGTGCGCCGGAAGGAGGCCGCCGACGGCAGCTACGTCATCGTCTTCCTGGGGGACGGCAAGACCGACTTCTCCCTGGAGCTGACGGCCCTGCGGGATCACCCGCAGAAATACGATCTGGGGGAGTGCGAGTTCCATCTGGCCCTGCGGGCCGACGATTATGAGGCGGCCCACGCCCGTCATGCCGCTATGGGCTGCATCTGCTTTGAAAATCCTGACATGGGGATCTACTTCATCTCCGACCCGGACGGGTACTGGATCGAGATCATCCCCACCCGCTGAAAAGCGGAAAAGGCGCCGCAGTGGTTCTGCGGCGTCTTTTTTCCGCCCTTTCGGTGAGATTGAAGCGTCAGGGAATAGAAGAAAATTTTTCGGTATATCAATGGATTTGACCCCATGTGAAAGTTTCTCTTGATGGCGGGCGAAAAAGCACTTATAATGGGGAAAAGAGTCGGAGCGCGGGAAAAAGTTCCAGGGAGGACCGGGGCGCTCCGGTGTGAAACAGGAGGTATGGAACGATGCGGAGAAGAGGTTTGGCCGTATTGCTGGCACTGGTGATGCTGCTGGCGGCGCTGCCGGCGTGGGCCATGGCGGCGGACGATGGACAAAGCGAGATCATCAGCGTGACCACAGACAACAAAGGCGCGGCGCAGGTCAGCGGCAGTCAGCTGGAAAAGGCCGTGGACAGCGCCCTTGCTTCCGGAGACGGCGCTGTGGAGATTCAGGTGAAGCTGCCCAAGGAACCGGATTTTCTGGAGGTTTCTTTACCGGTGGAGGCGATGGAGACTCTGGGCTCACATAAGGGAGCCACGCTGACCATGGTTTCTTCCCTGGCGGACGTGTCTTTGGACCATGAGGCCATGGCGGCCATCGTCAATCAGGCCCAGGGAGAGACAGCGGTATTTACCCTGGCTCCGGTGTCTTCCGGCAAACTCAGTGAGCATCAGCGCCAGATTGTGAACGGTGCGCCGGTATACGAGCTGACCTTGGTGTGCGCCGGCAAGGAGATCAATACCTTCGGCGGCGGTAAGGTGACGGTAACGCTGCCCTACGAGAAGCCTCAGTGGCAGAAGGCCGCCGGCGTGGTGGTGTGGTCCATGGACGAGTACAGCCGCCTCACCGACTGCGAGACCAGCTATGATTCCACCGCCAAAGAGGTAACCTTCAGCACCCGGCACTTCTCTTTGTATGTAGTGGGCTACGAGGAGCCCCTGCGGCTGCCCTTTACCGATGTGCCCGGCGACTACTGGGCCTACGGCGAGATTCTCTGGGCCTACGAGAAGAACGTGGTGACCGGCAAGACCGATACCCTTTTCCAGCCTGAGGGCACCATGACCCGCCAGCAGGTGTGGATGATGCTGGCACGGCTGTCCGGCGCCGCTCCCGCCAGCATGGCAGAGGCCAAGGCCTGGGCCATGAAGGGCGGCATTACCGACGGCAGCAATCCCGGCGGCGTCGTGACCCGGCAGCAGTTGGTGACGCTGCTGTATCGGTTTACTCAGATGATGAATTATTCTGTGGAGGGCAAGGCCTCACTGGCCAATTATCCAGATGCAGGCAGCATTGCCTCCTATGCCAAGGACGCCATGGCCTGGGCCGTGGGCAACAACGTGGTCAGCGGAACGACCCAGGGATATCTGAATCCCAACGTCCTGGCCACCCGGGCCAACTTCTGTGTGATCCTTTGGCGCTACTGGGGTATTGTGATCTGAGTGTACCCCAAAGGGGAGCGGGACTGCTGGGCGCGGCTTATATTTTAAACGCGGTTCCGTGGTCCAAGATTATTTGCAAAATGATGCGCGTTGGATATAAGAACCCTCTTTGCGTGCGAAAGGTACCGCAGGCGTAAGTGGAAAGAGCGCACAAGCATATTCAAACGTATCAACGTATCTTAGAAGGCGGCCCGGCATTTGCCGGGCCGCCTTTTTCAGGTGCCGATGAAATCAATCCATCGGCTGAGGGGGTATTCAGAGGGAGCTTACAGGCTCTTCTCGTAGGACTCGATCATCTTCTTGACCATCTGGCCGCCCACGGAGCCGGCCTGACGGGAGGTCAGATCGCCGTTGTAGCCTTCCTTCAGATTCACGCCAACCTCAGAGGCAGCCTCCATCTTGAACTTGTTCATAGCGGCACGAGCCTCGGGGACGTTGATCTTGTTGTTATTCTTAGCCATTTTGGTTTTCTCCTTTTCCTAACTCATTGGTTTTTTGATTGGGTTCTTGCTGGGTATCGCGAGCCTAGTTTGACCCGTGGAAAAGGGTTTATTCTGTTTTTTCGACGGAAAAATCTGCTTGTCATGGAATTGTAACTGTGCCGGAGCCTACAATATGCTATGATATATAATAAAGTTCAAAAAATGCGGGCGGCAGAAAAGGGAGGCATTCATATGACGGAGGAGACCATGGGCCTGACAGATCAGCAGCGGGAGCTGGAGCGCCTGCGGGAGGAGCTGGCGGGTCTGCGCCGGGACCAGGCTCTGCTGGAGACCCTGCGGCAGCAGGAGTGGCAGTGCAAGCAGGAGACAGAGCGGCTTCGCCGCGCCTGGAACAAGGAGCAATCCGACGTGGACCGGCTGGAGCGGGTGAACCTTTCGTCCCTTTTGGCCGGCCTTACGGGCCGGAAGGAGGAACGTTTGGAAAAGGAGGAGGCCGAGGCTGTGGCCGCCCGACTGCAATACCAGAGCGCCCAGGGGCAGCTGGAGGAGATCCGGCGGGAACGGGAGGACTGTCAGCGCCGTATACAGGAGGCATCGGACTGCCCGGAGCGGTATGAAGCCTGCCTCCAGGCCCGGAAGGCGGCGCTGAAAGCCACAGACACCGCACTGGGCGGGCAAATCGGACAGCTGGAGGCGGAGATTGCCGCGCTGACAGCCCGGACGAGGGAGCTGCAGGAGGCGCTGGAGGCCGGGGAGCGGGTTCAGAGCCGTCTGGAGCAGGTCATCAGAAAACTGGACAGCGCCGGCGGTTGGAGCACCTGGGACCTGCTGGGCGGCGGCCTGGTTTCAGACGTGATGAAATACAGCCGTCTGGACGAAGCACAGGAGCAGATCGACACGCTGCGGGGAGATTTGCGCCGCTACCGGGCGGAGCTGGCGGATGTGGAGCGGCTGGAGCATCTGGATGTCCGGCCCGGCGGCATGATGCAGGCGGTGGATATCTTTTTTGACAATATCTTTGCCGACTGGATGGTACGGGACCAGATCCGGCGCTCTCAGGAGGAGATGTACGGATTGCAGGGCCGAATCGGAGCCATCCAGAACCGGCTGCGAGAGGAAACTGCGCAGACGCAGCAAAACCTGCATTCTGCCCGGGACCGCCTGGACCGTCTGGTGGAAGAGGCCTGAATATGCAGAACATGAGCGGCGCAAAAAAGCGCCGCTGATGCTGCCTGAGGAAACAAAACCCCGGGGAGGCATTTGCCTCCCCGGGGTTTGAACGCGGTTCATAAGGTCACTGGCCCAGATACTTCCGCACCAGCACCTGCAGCAGTTCGTCACGGTCGATCTTGCGGATCAGGGTCCGGGCGTTGTTGTGGTTGGTAATATAGGTGGGGTCCTCGGAGAGAATATAGCCCACGATCTGGTTGATGGGATTGTAGCCCTTCTCCTCCAGTGCCTGATAGACGGTGGACAGAATCTGATGCAGCTCCGCGTCCTTTTCCGTCGCAATATTAAACTTCCGGGTGAAATCATCCATACAGACACCGCCTTTCTTGTGAGACAGAAACAGTCCCAATACAACACCTAGTATACTCGCTTTTTGAAAAGCTGTAAAGCGTTTCCCGGGGAAATTTCAAAAAGATTTTCCAGGGGTGGGAATTCTCACCGCAGCACGGCGCCCAATTCCTTTTCCAGGGTTTCCAAAATGGCCTTTACATCGGCGTCCGCCTCCTCGCTGGTGAGAGAACGGTCGTCGGCCCGGAGCACCAGGTTGAAGGCCACGGACTTCTTGCCCTGGGCGATGCCCTTGCCCCGGTAGATGTCAAACAGCTTGACGGCCTTCAGCAGGCCCTTGGCACCCTTGCGGATGCACTCCTCCAGGGCGCCCACCGTAACGGCCTCGTCGCACACAACGGCGATGTCCCGCTCCACGGCGGGGAACTTGGGCAGGGGGGTGTACTGGGGATCGGCACCCTGGGCCAGGCCCAGCGCATCCAGGCGCAGCTCCGCGCAGTAGAATTCCGCGTCCACGCCGTAGTTCCGGGCCACCAGGGGATGAATCTGACCGAAGATGCCGATGCAGTTGCTGTCCGCCCACACGGTGGCGCAGCGGCCGGGGTGGTAGGAGGCGTCGCTGGGGGCGCCCGTGGGGCCCTGGAAGCGGACCTTTTCCACCCGCAGGTCCTTCAAAATGGCCTCGATGGTGCCCTTCATGGCGTAGAAGTCCATGTCGCCGCCGTAGGCGCCCAGGGTCAGGATCTTTCTCTCGTCGGCAAGGCCGTTCTCACCGCCGGGCAGGTACACCCGGCCGGTTTCATAGAGCTTCACGTCCTGGTTGCGGTAGTTGTAGTTCCGGGTCAGGATCTCCAGCATGGAGGGCAGGGTGGTGGTGCGCATAATGGAGGTGTCCTCGCCCAGGGGGTTGAGGATCTTGAAGCTCTTGCGGGCAGCGTAGTCCTTGGGCCAGTTGATCTTATCGTAGCAGGTGGGGGAGATGAAGGAGTAGGTGATGATCTCGTCATAGCCCATGGAGCGACAGACGGCGCCGCAGCGGCGCTCCAGAATTTCCTCAGCGCCGAAGCCGCCCAGGGTGGTCTGACCCCGCATGAGGGTGACGGGGATGTTGTTGTAGCCGTAGAACCGGGCTACTTCCTCCGCCAGGTCCGCGATGCCCTCCACGTCGCCTCGCCAGGAGGGAATGAGCACGTCGGCAGGGCCGTCGGGAATGTCGTCGTTTTCCGTGACGATGTCCACGCGCTTGAGGTAGCGGTACTGGTTCGCCGCGGGAATGTCGGTGCCCAGCAGGGCGTTGACCCGCTCCGGGTCCATGCGGATGGTCCGGGGCTGGGGCACGCAGTTGAGCACGTCGATGATGCCGTCCACCACCTCACCGGCGCCCAGCAGCTCCACCAGCTCGCAGGCGCGGTTGACGGCAGGCAGGGTGTTCAGGGGGTCCAGGCCCTTTTCAAACTTGGCAGAGGCCTCGGTGCGCATGCCCAGGGCAAGAGCGGTCTTGCGGATGCAGGTGCCGTCGAAGCAGGCGGACTCAAAGACCACGTCGGCGGTGTCGGCCACGATCTCGCTGTTCTCGCCGCCCATGACGCCCGCCAGGCCCACGGCCCGGGTTTCATCGGCAATGACCAGCATGCTGCTCGTCAGCTTGCGGACGTTACCATCCAGGGTGGTCAGCTCCTCGCCGTCGGCGGCCCGGCGGACGATGATCTTGCCGCCCTTGACATAGCGGTAGTCAAAGGCGTGCATGGGCTGACCGTATTCCAGCATCACGTAGTTGGTGATGTCCACAATGTTGTTGATGGGGCGCACGCCCATGCTCCGCAGCCGCTCCCGCATCCACTTGG
>CATZYY010000008.1 GCA_958426425.1 uncultured Oscillospiraceae bacterium | reverse complement strand
TCCATCCGGCCAAGGTGACCCACGACAACATCGAAAACTTCCGCAAGCAGCTGCATATGCTGGGCTATTCCTTCGACTGGGACCGGGAGGTGAATACCACCGACCCTGAGTATTACAAGTGGACCCAGTGGATTTTCCTGCAGATGTTCAAGCACGGTTTGGCCTACAAGGCCTCCATGCCCGTCAACTGGTGCACCAGCTGCAAGATTGTCCTGGCCAACGAGGAAGTGGTAGAGGGCGTCTGCGAGCGCTGCGGCGGCGAGGTCATCCGCAAGGAAAAGAGCCAGTGGATGCTGGCCATTACCAAGTATGCCGACCGTCTGATCGACGATCTGGACGATGTGGACTTCATCAACCGGGTCAAGATCCAGCAGCGCAACTGGATCGGCCGGTCCGAGGGTACCGAGGTGGACTTCACCGCCTCCAACGGCGACAAGCTGACCGTGTACACCACCCGGTGCGATACGCTCTTCGGCGTGACCTATATGGTTATCTCCCCGGAGCACCCCTACCTGCAGCAGTGGAAAGATCAGATCCGGAACTGGGACGCCGTGAGCGCCTATATGGAGGAGGCCGCCCACAAGTCCGACTTCGAGCGGGGCGAGCTGAACAAGGAGAAGACCGGCGTCCGGCTGGAGGGCATCGAGGCCATCAACCCCGTTAACAACGTCCACATTCCCATCTTTGTCTCCGACTACGTGCTGATGGGCTACGGCACCGGCATCGTCATGGGCGTGCCCGGCCACGACCAGCGCGACTGGGAGTTTGCCAAGAAGTTCGGCCTGCCCATCATCGAGGTGGTCAAGGGCGGCGACGTTACCAAGGAGGCCTTCGTGGCCAAGGATGACAGCGCCGTCATGGTGAACTCCGGCTTCCTCAACGGCATGACCGTGAAGGAAGCCATCCCTGCCATGAAGAAGTACGTGGTGGAGCAGGGCTTCGGCAAGGAGAAGGTCAACTACAAGCTCCGCGACTGGGTGTTCTCCCGCCAGCGGTACTGGGGCGAGCCCATCCCCCTGGTGAACTGCCCCAAGTGCGGCTGGGTGGCCCTGCCGGAGGAGCAGCTGCCGCTGGTGCTGCCCCAGGTGGACAGCTATGAGCCCACCGACGACGGCGAAAGCCCCCTGAGCAAGATGACTGACTGGGTCAACACCACCTGCCCCTGCTGCGGCGGCCCCGCCAAGCGGGAAACGGATACCATGCCCCAGTGGGCCGGCTCCAGCTGGTACTTCCTGCGGTATATGGACCCCCACAACGACAAGGCGCTGGCCTCCAAGGAGGCGCTGGACTACTGGTCTCCCGTGGACTGGTACAACGGCGGCATGGAGCACACCACGCTGCACCTGCTGTACAGCCGCTTCTGGCACAAGTTCCTCTATGACATCGGCGTGGTGCCCACCAAGGAGCCTTACGCCAAGCGCACCAGCCACGGCATGATCCTGGGCGAGGGCGGCGAGAAGATGTCCAAGAGCCGCGGCAATGTGGTCAACCCCAACGATATCGTGGAGCAGTACGGCGCCGACACCATGCGCCTGTATATCATGTTCGTGGGCGACTTCGAGCAGGCCGCCACCTGGTCCACCGAGGCCGTCAAGGGCTCCAAGCGGTTCCTGGACCGCGTGTGGAACCTGGCGGAGAGCGCCTCCGAGAGCTATGACGTGACCCCCGCCAACGAGGCCATCCTCCACAAGACCATCAAGAAGGTCACCGACGATGTGGACAGCCTGAAGATGAACACCGCCATCGCCGCCATGATGACCGCCGTCAACGAGCTGACCGCAAACGGCGTCACCCGGGGCGACATGCGGACGCTGCTGCTGTTACTGAACCCCTTTGCCCCCCACATTACCGAGGAGCTGTGGGAGATGCTGGGCTTTGCCGCCAAGGAGGGCAAGATGTGCTGCCAGACCAACTGGCCTGTTTACGACGCCTCCAAGACCGTGGCCACCACCGTGGACATGGCCGTTCAGGTCAACGGCAAGCTCAAGGGCGCCATCTCCATGCCGGTGGACAGCGCCGAGGCCGACGTGGTGGCCGCCGCCATGGCTGTGGAGAAAGTGGCCAAGGCCACCGAGGGCATGCAGATCGTCAAGACCATCCTGGTCAAGAACCGTCTGGTCAATCTGATCGTAAAGCCCCAGTAACGCGTTTTCGCGCCTCCGGCGTATCAAGATGTACGGATTCCAGGCGGCCTCGGACCCTCCAGGGAGGAGCCGGAGGCCGCCTGACCTGTCCGCTGCAGGCCGTGCCCGCCCTCCGAAGCGGACAGGCAATGGAGATTCCGCAAATTTTCAACAAAATCCCTTGACAATGACCGGCAAGGTCCGTATAATAGCTTTGTTAAAGCCATAGATTATGGCCCTTAAAGTATCCTGGATTGAGCCGGATACCTCGGAGGGAGGGAAATATAGATGTCTGAAATCCATGTTCGGGAAAACGAGTCCATCGACAGCGCGCTCAAGCGCTTTAAGCGCAGCTGCGCTAAGGCAGGCGTGATTGCCGAGGTTCGTAAGAGAGAGCATTATGAGAGCCCCAGCGTCAAGCGCCGCAAGAAGTCTGAGGCCGCTCGCAAGAACAAGAAGCGCTTCTACTAAGAACCAAAAAACACCGTGCCATCCGGCACGGTGTTTTTTTGCATCCGGTGACGAGCGCACCGGTGGCGGAGCGTTCCTGCGGAAGGACACGCCTCACTGCCGCGCCGGCAGCGGTCAGTTCCGCTGCGGGCCGTTTCGCTGGAGGGGGAACAGTTCTCCCAGCAGATCCCGGACCTCCGGAAACATCAAAAAGGCGGCGGAGTAGCCCAGGGCGGCGCCGGTCTGGAGCTTTTTTCGGATGGTGCCGGCGTCGTCAAAGAGGACGAAATGGGTCTGACCATCCCGGGTGTAGGTGAAATACCGGGCGCACAGCTCCTGAGAGAAGAACACCGCCGGGTCCTCCCGCTCCACCAGGGCCTGAAAGTCCGCCTGGGACAGGGGAACGCCCTCGCCGGTCCGGGCGGGGAGGGTGAAGTCCATTCGCAGCCGCTGCACGTCCAGACCCAGCGGCCCGGTGCGCTGCGCCATTGCCTCCCGCAGCCGCTGGGCAAAGTCCCCGCCGGAAAGGGCGGTGCAGATCAGGGTTACGGCGCCGGGCACGGAGGGACCGTAGATCTCCGGTACGTACACGGTTCGCCGTGTCTCCTTCAGGGTCAGGACCAGCTGCCGGGCAAAGGAGAGACGGTCGGCGGTGCGCTCCTGAAAGTCCAGCAGCACGCCGGTGAAGCCCCGGCGGCCGCACTCCCGGACCACGGCGGCGGAGAGCTTTTGCGGGTCCTGGATGACGGGTGCCTCCTGATCGGTGACAGCCAGCAGCCCTCCTCGGGTCTGCAGCAGAAGGCTCTGCCGCAGCAGGGTGGAGCCTTCGCCCATCCGGTAGGCCACATGGGCCAGATTCCGGCAGTGGCGGGCGGCCTCCTGGAGCTGCCCCGGCGTAACGGCCAGATAGACTTGCAAACGATCTCCCCCTTGTGGTTTTTCCCGAAAACTGGTATACTATCAACAGAGTATGCGATGAAGGAGCCGCCTATGCCCGTTTCCCTGACACCTCATTACCTGTTCGACCGATACGACCAGATCGAGCCTGACTGGCTGGCCCGGCAGGGGATCACCCTGCTGCTCAGCGACCTGGACTTCACTCTGGCGCCCAAGTCCGTTCGCAGGCCGGACCAGAATCTGCGGAACTGGATCGCCGCGCTGAAGGCGGCGGGGATCGATTTCATGATCGTGTCCAACAACCGCTCCGGCCGCAGGGTGACGGAGTTCTGCGCCCAGCTGGATGTACCCTATCAGGGTCACGCCCGTAAGCCCAGCCCCAAAGGATTGGAGGCCGCCATGGCCCGCGCCGGAGCGGACCGGCGCCACACCGCCATGCTGGGGGACAAGCTGCTGACCGACATGCTGGCCGCCAACCGCCGCGGCGTTCTGGCGCTGATGGTGGAGCCCGCCGGCGGCGCCGTGACGGCATGGCAGAAGGTGCTCCACGCCCTCCAGGCCCCCTTCAAGGCCGCCTGCCGCCGCCGCATGGAAAAAAGAGGCGGAAAAATTGGAGGAGAGCGCTGAAAAATACTTGCAATAGCGGACAACATAGGATAAAATAGCTAAGGTATGACGAGATTGAAAAAACAGAGAAAATGTCCTCCCGCAGGTCGTTTTCTCGTAGATTTGTGAGGAGGAAACAACTATGCCTACTATTACTGCCGGCGATTTTCGCAAGGGTATGATCTTTGAGATGGACGGAAAGCCCATGCTGGTCGTGGACTTCCAGCACGTCAAGCCCGGCAAGGGCGCCGCTTTCGTGCGCACCAAGTACAAGAACGTCATCTCCGGGACCATCCGTGAGGAGTCCTTCAACCCCAGCGCCAAGTTCGAGCAGGTGGCCGTGGAGCGGAAGAACGCCGAGTACAGCTACAACGACGGCGACCTCTACTACTTCATGGACCCCGAGACCTATGATATGGTTCCCCTGAACAAGGACGTGCTGGGTGACGCCTTCCAGTTCGTCAAGGAGAACACCATGTGCTCTCTGCTCAGCTACAAGGGCAGCGTGTTCACCGTGGAAGTGCCCAACTTCGTGGACCTGGTGATCACCGAGACCGAGCCCGGCGTGAAGGGCGACACCGCCACCAACGTCACCAAGACCGCCAAGCTGGAGACCGGCGCCGAGATCAAGGTGCCCATCTTCATCAACGAGGGCGAGAAGATCCAGATCGACACCCGCACCGGCGAGTATCTGGGCCGCAGCAAGGAGTAAGACAAAAGAGGGGGGACTTGCGTCCCCCCTTTCCCACACCAAAGGGAGCGGCATGGCCGCTCAGACGTTACACAATGAAAGGAGCTACTGCTATGGAAATCACTGAGAAGGTCGCCTATCTGAAGGGCCTGGCCGAGGGCATGGAGCTGGACACCGACAAGAAGGAGGGCAAGCTGCTTGCCGCCATCATCGACGTGCTGGACGACATGGCCCTGGAGATTGAGGACCTGAAGGACGCCCAGGAGGAGCTGGGCGACGGTCTGGACGCCGTCAGCGACGATCTGGAGGACGTGGAGGACGTGGTCTTCGGCGAGGACGAGGACGACGAGGACTTCGACGACGAGTACGAGTACGACGACTTGGACGAGGACGAGGACTGCTACGCCACCACCTGCCCCACCTGCGAGGAGACCATCTACTTCGATGAGTCTGTACTGGAGGACGGTCAGGTGATCTGCCCCAACTGCGGCGAGAAGCTGGAGTTTGACCTCAGCAGCATCGACGAGGAAGACGAGGCCCCTCAGGACGAGGAATAAGAAAATCCATGAAAAACGGCGGCGCCAAATGGCGCCGCCGTTTTTTGTGAGTGGGGAGGACCGCCGGATCAGCGGCGGTCAGATACAGTTTCCCGGGGAAAGAGCCGCTTCGAAAAGGGTCATTCCCCCGTTTCCCCGGAGAGCCAGACGCTGAAATCCGTCCGACGAAAGGCCTCCAGCTCCGTTGCCAGAGATTCGTTCCATTGGGACACCCGGCCCGCCCCCACTGCCAGAGGGTCGATCCAGCGCAGCTTGGCACCTACTTGAAACCAATTTCCATCCGGGGGCCGCTCCACTGCCCGGCGCAGCCGGGAGAAGGAGCGGAACCGCTGCCACAGGGGACCGCAGACCGGATCGGCCCGGAGCTTGCGGATGACCGCTGGCTCCGTGCTCATAAGATCCGTCCGGTCCAGCACGCCCCGGTCCAGGGCCCGCCGCAGCAGGGCCGCCAGGGCTTCCATGGCAAAGCGGTCCTCGTCGGCCACATAAACTCTGGCGCAGCGCAGGGCCGCCGCCGTGAAGGCGGAGGCGGCCGCCCGGGTGCGGAAGGCCAGTTCCGGCGCGCCCTCCTCATTGGGGGCCACCATCAGGTCCCGGTAGAGGGTTCGGGCCTGCTCCGGGGTGAGAAAGCCGTAATTCACGGCGTTGCCCAGGGTGTACTCCAGCCGGTCCGCCGACAGGCGGGGACTATCATTGTCGGCAATGGGGTAGCGGTGGTAGTCCCAAACCTGCTCCGGCGCCAGGTGATAGGCGGATAGTGTCCGGTGAATGCCGGGGTCGCCGGCGATCAGGGCGGCGGTGCCGCTCTCCGTGGAGGTCTGGGTCAGGTGGTCGCCGTTGAGAAAATCCACCACGTGGGCGAACACCGGCGTGGCAACATCATGGAGCAGGCCTGCCGCCGCCTGGGCATTGTCGTGGGTGAAGTGCCACACGATGAGCCCCACGCCCACACTGTGGCGGAACCGGGAGTAGGGCGGCAGTCCCCGGAACCGGGGAAAGTCCGTGTACTCACAGCCGCAGTTCATCCCCACCTGCCGCAGCCGCGCCATGGGGGCTGTGTCCGCCAGATGCCGCAGCAGAGGCGGAATTCGGGGATGGTAAAGGCCCAAATCCTCCATCACTCCGCCGCCTTTTTCTGGAGACTGTACAGCCCCGCGCCGATGGCGGTGGCAAAGGTGGCGTTTTCGGGAATGATATAGTGGATGCCGTAGAGCTTTTCAAAGAGCTGGAAGTTGGCCTCCGCCTGGGTCAGGGTGGTCATGGAGCCAATGACCACCACCGTATTGGCCTTACAGCTTTGACAGGCCAGCACCGTCATGGTGCCGATGGCCTGGAGCACCAGATTCACCACGCCCGCCGCCAGGTCCGCCGGGGAGGCGTCCTCGGCCAGGTTGCCGAAGTTGGCGGCGGTCATGTCGGGATGGAGACTGTCGGCGGCGGTCTTGGAGATGTCCGCAATGGTCAGGTCCACCTGCTTCAGATCTCCCCGCTCTGCCAGCAGCTTGATCTGGCCGAAGTGCTCCATGCCCACCAGCTTGTGGCACAGGCCGCCCAGGGTGCCGCCGCCGATGCCGCTGCCGCACAGGTGCCGTACACCCTGGGGTCCGGCGTGAAGGAAGGC
The DNA here is from genome assembly GCA_958426425.1 of uncultured Oscillospiraceae bacterium. Lineage (GTDB taxonomy): Bacteria > Bacillota > Clostridia > Oscillospirales > Oscillospiraceae > Oscillibacter. Next base: position 30,971 of record CATZYY010000008.1, on the reverse strand, counting down.
GGTGCCGGTGCCCATGGTGACCACCACTGCCGAGGACTGTCCCGAAAGGGCCAGAGCCCCGGTGCCGCTGGCGGAGAACTCGTCCACCTTGCAGGTGGGCAGGCCGTAGATGTCCCCGTCCACGTAAGAGGCGCCCACGCCGGTCAGCACCACCCGCCGCACGTCCTTCAAGGAGAGATGGTTGCTGGTGAGGTAGTTGCCCAGGGCCCCGTACAGGCTGGTGATTTGGTCCTCGGCCCGGACCCGCAGCATGGAGAGAACCGTTCCCTTTGTATCCAGCCCCACAATCTTGGTGGTGGAGCCGCCAATGTCAATTCCTAAGATCACATCCATGATGAACTTCCCATCCTTTCGGCGGCAGAGCCGCCTGATGCCGGGGCCGTGCCCCGTGCCTAGGTATCATCATAGGGGAGGGAAGGGACCTTGTCAACGGGGAATTGATAAACTTTTGACGAGATTTTGGGGAAAAGCGTTGCATTTCACGGCCTATCCGCTTATAATCGAGAAAACAGCGTTTTCATCACAGAAGAAATTCGAGGTGTGTGCCATGCAGAGCAATGACAAGCTGAATTTGACCATGCTGTGCGACTTTTATGAGCTCACCATGGGCAATGGCTATTTTCAGGCGGGCCTTCAGGATCGGATCACCTATTTTGACGTGTTCTTCCGGAATGTGCCGGACAAGGGCGGCTTTGCCATCTGCGCCGGCCTGGACCAGCTGATCGACTATATTCAAGATCTCCACTTTGACGAGGAAGATATTGCCTTTCTGCGGAGCAAGGGCCTGTTTTCCGAGGAGTTCCTGGGTTATTTGAAAAATTTCCGTTTCACCGGAGACATCTGGGCCATTCCGGAGGGCACGCCCATCTTCCCCCGGGAGCCGGTGGTGACGGTCCGGGCTCCGGCCATCCAGGCCCAGATGATCGAGACCTTCACCCTTCTGGCCATCAATCACCAGAGCCTCATTGCCACCAAGGCCAACCGCATCGTCCGGGCGGCTCAGGGACGGACGGTGCTGGAGTTCGGCTCCCGCCGGGCCCAGGGCACCGACGGTGCCATCACCGGCGCCCGGGCGGCCTTCATCGGCGGCTGCAAGGGTACCGCCTGCACCATTTCCGATCAGCTCTTCGGCGTTCCCGCCGGCGGCACCATGGCCCACTCCTGGGTTCAGATGTTCCCGTCGGAGTATGAGGCCTTTAAGACCTACTGCGAGATTTATCCCACCAATGCAACGCTCCTGGTGGATACCTACAATGTGCTCAAATCCGGCGTGCCCAACGCCATCCGGGCCTTTAATGAGGTCCTGCGGCCCCGGGGCATTACCAAGTGCGGCATCCGCCTGGATTCCGGCGACATGGCCTATCTGACCCGGGAGGCCCGGCGCAAGCTGGATGCGGCTGGCTGGACAGACTGCCAGATTTCCGCCTCCAACTCCCTGGACGAGTATATCATCCAGGACCTGCTGCGCCAGGGTGCCGAGATCGATTTGTTCGGCGTGGGTGAGCGGATGATTACCGCCCGCAGTGAGCCGGTATTTGGCGGCGTGTACAAGCTGGCGGCGGTGGAGGATGCGGACGGAACCATTCTTCCCAAGATCAAGGTCAGCGAAAACGTGGAGAAGATCACCATTCCCCACTTCAAAAAGACCTACCGGATCTTTGACCGGGCTACCGGCAAGGCCGAGGCGGATTACATCACCGTCTTCGACGAGACAGTGGATGAGACCAAGCCCCTGGAGCTGTTCGATCCCAGCGCCACCTGGAAACGCAAGACCTATACCAATTTCACAGCCCGTCCGCTGCAGGTGCCGGTGTTCCAGGGAGGAGAACTGGTCTATGAGCGGCCCACCCTCCAGGCCATCCAGGCCTACTGTAGCGAGCAGGTGGACGCCTTGTGGGACGAGGTGAAGCGCTTTGAGAACCCCCATACCTACTATGTGGATCTGAGCCAGAAGCTCTGGGACATCAAGCAGACCCTGCTGCGCCAGAGCTGCTGAGTCTCCATCCCCCGCGAGCCGAGAGACATCCCGGCTCGCGGGGGTGATTTGTTACAGAATCGTGCTTGAACACCAGAGCCGTTTTGGGTATAATACAAAGATAAATTGCCGAGATCACACATGCTGGGAGGTGCGGGTCATGCATAAAAATTTGCCTCAGACCAACGAACGGACTGAGCGGCGGATTTCCGCCGCCACCAGTTTGTCTATGTGCGCCTTGACGGTGATTGCTCAGATCGCCACTACGCTGCTGCTGACCCGATTCCTGCGGGAACAGGCCAACTTTGCCTATTTTGTGCTGGGTCTGGCCGGCGCACTGGTGGCCATCCGGGTCTATCAGCGGCCTGGCAGCCCCTCCTATAAGCTGGCCTGGATGTGTCTGCTGCTGGCGCTGCCGGTGTCCGGCATGATTCTCTTTTGCCTGTGGGGCGGCACCCATCAGGCCAAGAACCTGAGTCTGCGGAAGGTGGCGCCGCCCACAGAGCGGGAGAGCGTTTGGATGGAGAGCGACAACAACGTAGCCCGTCTGAGCCGGCAGTCCCCGGCCTGGGGGCGGCTGGCCTCCTACCTCCAGCACCGGGGCTTTTTGCTCTACCGCAACACTCGGGCCCGGTATTTTTCCGATGGAGCGGACTTTTTCCAGGACTTGATTGCCCGGATGGAGCGGGCGGAGGTCTATATCTTTCTTGAGTACTACATCCTGGCCGAGGGACAGATCTGGGACCGGATGTTCGCCGTATTGAAGGAGCGGGCTGCCGCCGGAGTGGAGATCCGGATTATTTTCGACGATTTCGGAAACCTCACCCGCCTGTCCGACGCCACCCTTCAGGCCATGCAGAACGCCGGTATCGAGGTGGAGGTGTTCAACCCGGTCCATCGTTATGTCAACCGAATTTATTTTAATTACCGGGATCACCGGAAGATTGCCGTTATTGATGGGCAGTGGGCCTATACCGGCGGTATCAACATTGGAGACGAGTACGCCAACCTGGTGGTGCGCTTCGGCCACTGGAAGGATACCGGCGTGTGCATCGAGGGAGCCGGCGCCTGGGGCTTTGCCTCCCAGTTCATCCAGATGTGGAAAATGATCGGCCGGACGCTGCCCAACGAGGACGACTACTACCGGCCCCGTCATGTGGACGAGGGCGGCCCCGGCTGGTGCCAGCCCTTTACCGACGGGCCCCTCAACAATCCGGACAACCCCATCGAGGAGACGTATCTTCAGCTGATCTCCTCCGCCAAGCGGTTTTTGTATATCACCACGCCCTACTACGCCGTGGAGGAATCCATTCAGCAGGCGCTTTGCATCGCCGCGGATGCCGGGGTGGACGTGCGGCTGTTGGTGCCGGCGGTGCCGGACAAGAAGTATGCCTATATTGTGGCGGAGACCTACTGGGGTCAGCTGCTGCGCCACGGCGTGCGCATCTACCGCTATACCCCGGGCTTTCTCCACGCCAAGAGCGTGATGGCGGACCGGGAGGTAGCTCTGATCGGCAGCACCAACATGGATTACCGTACCTTCCAGCTCCATTATGAGTGCGGCGTGCTGCTGTATCACATGCCAGTGGTGGAGGAGCTGCTGGAGGATTTGGACGAGACCATGGCAAAAAGCGAACTGTATACCCTGGAGGAGTGGAACAAGCGCTCCTGGGTCCGGCGGTTTTTCGCCTCGATTTTGCGCTTGTTTGCTATTTGGCTGTAAAGTAAATATGCTTATCAGAGACTATCATACAATGTTTTGGAGGATTTCATGCCCCGCCAACTGACCCCTCAGGAGATTGCCGAGCGCAGTCTCATCAAAACCTACCGCAAGAGCATTTGGAACCCCTTTATTGCCGCCGTCAAGCGGTATGAGCTGGTGGAGCCGGGAGACCGGATCGCCGTTTGTATCTCCGGCGGAAAGGATTCTATGGTGCTGGCAAAGCTGATGCAGGAGCTTCAGCGTCACACGGAGCGGCCCTTTGACCTGACCTTCCTGGTAATGGACCCGGGGTACAACCCGGCCAACCGGGCGCTGATTGAGGAAAACGCCGCCCGGCTGGGCATTCCCATTACCATTTTTGAAAGTGACATCTTCGATGTCACCGTGCAGGTGGAGAAGAACCCCTGTTATCTGTGTGCCCGGATGCGCCGGGGCTTTCTTTACAGCAAGGCCCAGGAGCTGGGCTGCAATAAAATCGCCTTGGGCCACCACATGTCCGACGTGCTGGAGACCACGCTGCTGGGCCTGTTCTACGGGGCCCAGCTGCAGAGCATGCCGCCTAAGCTCCACAGCAAGAACTTTCCCGGCATGGAGCTGATCCGGCCTCTGTACTGCGTCCACGAGGACGCCATCATCGCCTGGAAGAACTATAATCACCTGCGTTTTCTCCAGTGCGCCTGCCGCTTCACCGAGGGGCGGGACGCCGCGGAGGACGGCGTGGGAGACAGCAAGCGGCAGGAGATGAAGGTGCTGCTGCGGCAACTGAAAAAGACTAATCCCAACATTGAAAAGAGCATGTTCCGGGCCATCCACGGCGTCCAGCTGGACACCTTTCCCGGCTTCAAGTACCGTGGAACGGCCCATTCTCTCCTTGACTTTTACCAGTTCCCCGGCGACCCTCTGGGCGGGGCCGGCGGGGAAAATAGCGACCTGAGCGAGGTATGATGCATGGACTATTATCGCTGTGAAAATCCCGACTGCGGCTATGTGGCGGAGGGGACGGAGCCGGATGTGTGCCCTCGGTGCGGAGGGACCTTCTTTCAGACGGTGCTGGAGGAGGAGCTGACCGGCTCCGACTGGGTCCAGCTGGGCAACCGGGCGGTGGACGCGGAAAGGGGAACCGATGCCCTTGCCTGCTATCAGCGGGCGGCGGCCCTGGGCGATCTGCTGGGCTTGACCAATCTGGCCTGGTGTCTGGAGAGCGGTACCGGCGTGACGGCGGACCCCAAGCAGGCGGTGGTGCTGTATGCCCAGGCGGCTGCGCAGGACTATCTTCCGGCCCTGACCAATCTGGGCTACTGCTACGCCACCGGAACCGGCGTGGAACAGGACTTTGCCAAGGCGCTGGAGTGCTTTCAGCGGGGGGCGGAAAAGGGCTTTCCCAGGGCGCAGTTCCTGCTGGCGGAGGCCCTCCGCCGGGGAGACGGCGTGGAGCGCGATGACACGGAGGCGGCCAAGTGGTACCAGTCTGCCGCCTGGCTGGGCTATCCGCCGGCCCAGACGGAGCTGGGCCGATGCCTGGAATTCGGTACCGGCGTGGCGCAAAGCCTGCCCCAGGCGGTAAAGTGGTATACCGCCGCGGCGGAGCAGGGCCATGCCCCGGGACAGTGCTGTTTAGGCTTCCTGTACGAGAGCGGACAGGGGGTGGAGCAGAGCTGGGAGGAGGCGGTCCGCTGGTATCAGGCCGCCGCGGAGCAGGACTATCCCCGGGCCCAGTGTAATCTGGCCTGGTGCTATGAGTACGGCCAAGGTGTAGAAAAGGACCAGGCGGAAGCGGTTCGCCTGTACCGCGCCGCGGCGGAACAGGGCTATCCCAGGGGATTGATATGCCTGGGCTTTTGCTACGAGCGGGGACGGGGTGTCCCGGCGGACAAGGCGGAGGCAGCCCGGCTGTACCGCGCCGCGGCGGAGCAGGGAGACGAGGATGCCATGTGCTGCCTGGGCTTTCTGTACGAGATCGGCGAGGGCGTGGAGCAGAGCTGGGAGGAGGCGGTTCACTGGTACCGGCAGAGCGCGGAGGCAGGCTCCGTCCGGGCCCAGTGCAATTTGGCCTGGTGCATGGAAAACGCCAAGGGCACGGAGCAGGATCTGACTGCCGCGCTGGAGTGGTATCGGAAGGCTGCGGAGCAGGGAGATGCACGGGGCCTGTTCAGCGTGGCCCGATTTTACGATTACGGCATCGGCGTGGAAGCCGATGCCGCCGAGGCAGTCCGCTGGTACACCCGTGCCGCCGAGGCCGGTTCCGCCGCCGCCATGTGCGACCTGGGGGTCTGCTATGAGCGGGGCGAAGGCGTGGAGCAGAGCTGGGCGAAGGCGGCGGAGCTCTACCGGCAGGCGGCGGAGCGGGAGAATGCCGCCGGACAGTGCAACCTGGGCTTCCTGTATGAGATCGGCAAGGGCGTGGAGCAGAGCTGGACGGAGGCGGCAAAGTGGTACGGGGCCGCTGCCCGGCAGGGAATGGCCCGGGCCCAGTGCAACCTGGGCTGGTGTTACGAGCACGGCAAGGGCGTGGAGAAAAACGAAAAACGAGCCGTGCACTGGTACCGGCAGGCGGCAGAGCAGGAGGATGCCCGGGGCCTTTTCTGTATGGGCGTTTGTGCCAAGTGGGGCATCGGCATGGAGAAGGATGCCAAACAGGCGGTGGCCTGGTATGAAAAGGCCGTGGAAGCGGGCTCCGTGCCTGCCATGTGCAACCTGGGTGTGTGCTACGAAAACGGCGATGGCGTGGAGGAGAACGCGGAGAAAGCCGCGGAGCTTTATCGCCAAGCGGCGGAGCGGCAGGACGCCGCCGGGCAGTGCAATCTGGGCTATCTCTATGAGGTGGGCCGCGGTGTGGAACAGAGCTGGACGGAGGCGGTGCGCTGGTATCAGGCCGCCGCAGACCAGGGCTATCCCAGAGCCCAGTGCAATCTGGGCGTGTGCTGCGAGTTTGGCCGGGGAGTGGCCAAGGATGTGCCCAAAGCGGCCTGGCTCTATCGCAAGGCGGCGGAGCAGGGCGACCGCGTGGCCGCCTGCAATCTGGGCTATCTGTATGAGACCGGAGTGGGCGTGGAGCAGAGCTGGACGGAGGCGGTGAAGTGGTATCATCAGGCCGCAGAGGCCGGCTCACCTCGGGCCCAGTACAATCTGGGCTGGTGCTGCGAACACGGCAAGGGCGTGGCACGGGATCTGAGCCGGGCCCGGGAACTGTACCAGGCAGCGGCACGGCAGGAATATGAGGGTGCCCAGGAGGCGCTGGACCGGGTGTCCGGAAAGAAGAGCGGTTTTTTGCGCGGACTGCTGGGACACAAAGACAAGTGAGGTACATAGATGAGAGCGGAGGTCTTTGAATCTCCGCTCTCAGGGACTTTATGAAAAAAACGGAAAGATTTGAAAAAAGGTCTTGACAAAACGCGGAATTTTTGTATAATAATATCTGTTCGGCAGACACAGCGGGTTTGTGTAAAGGTAGCACAGCAGACTCTGACTCTGTATGTGAGGGTTCGAATCCTTCACCCGCTGCCATAAGATTACCCCGGAATCATTTCGATTCCGGGGCTTTTCTTTTATATTCTCGCTAAAATGGCTGCAAAAAGTTCCGGGACGCTCCCTGCTCCCGGTCAAATACCCCTAAGTTTACCCCTTACGGCTCAAAGTGACTTTATATAAGCCTCCATGCGGGCGGCGCTGTCATCCTTCATTTTCTCCGATACATGGCCGTAAACATCCAGTGTAAAGGCGGCTGTGGCATGGCCTAAGTTGCCCTGTACAGTCTTAATGTCATCCCCATTTTGTAGGGACAGCACGGCAAACGTGTGGCGGAGATCGTGGACCCTGCAAGCGGGGACGCCGATTGCGGACACGACTTTCTTGAAGTGATAGCGGATCGACGTCTGGGAAATGCTTTTCCCTTCTGCTGTGGTGAATACAAGGCCGGTCTTTCGTTCTTCCGCTGTCTGCCATCCCTGCCACAGATCTCCCGCTTTCAGGCGCTGTGTGGCCTGTTCCTGGTATTGTCTGCGGAGCAACCCCATGACAAACGGGGCGGGCTTCAGGAGCCGGGATTTGCCGTTTTTGGTGGGTGCCAGTGTCGCACCGCCGTCAGCGAGCCGGCGCTTTTGAAGCTGCTTTGATACTTTGACAGTACCGGCCTTAAAATCAACGCTGTCCCATGTAAGGCCCAGAGCTTCCGATTCCCGAAGACCCGTAAACAGGATGACCTTCAAAATGATCTCAAAATCATCTTTGGACGATTCCTGGAGGAAGTTCTTTACCTGTTCGTCCGTCAGCGGAGAGAGTTCTTTCTTCTCCACCCGTGGGAGAGTGACGCGATCAGCCGGATTTATCCGCAGATAACCGATATCAACGGCGGTTGACAATGCCTTTGTCAGTGTTCCGTGAATGTTCCGCACGGTCTTTGCGGACATGGGGGCGGTTTCATAGACAGGTTTCCCGTCCAGCTTGAAGATCTTTCCGTCCTTGCCCCTCTGCGGCACTTTACAGCCGCTTGTAAGCAGGGTGTTGTAAAACTTCTGGATCAGATGGGGGGCGAGCTGCGATAGCTTCACTGCCCCAAGAGCGGGCTTTATGTGCGTTTCAATGTTGGCCTTGTATGTCTTTTTCGTTGAATACCGCTTGTCCCCCATGTATTCTTCCGTCCAGACATCCAGCCATTGCGCAAGCGTCATCTTTGACGGCTCGAAGTAATCACTGTTATCGACAGCGGCAACGGCCTGGGCTAACTTCTGGCGGACTTCTTTCTGTGTCTTGGCGTAAACAGATTTCCGTATAGGCTTCCCGGTCCCCGGATCATGCCCGACGGTAAAGCGGGCCTCCCAGGTACCGTCCGAACGCTGCCGGATGCTTCCGGCCCCGGCGGCGGCTCTCGTGTTTGATTTGCGCGGCATTGCAATTCCTCCCTCAATTTGATAAGATGGAAGGGCAGTAGGCGCTCAAAGTTTACTGCCCCTATAACCGTCCCTGGTGTTCGCAGCACCGGGGCGGTTTTTTATTATGGCATCCAGTCAGTACCGGAGATTTGCTGTTTCATTTCATTTAAAGTGATTTCGCCATTTTGACATGCTTTCAGCTTTTGCTTCGCAAATGCAGTCCAATCATCAAAGCGCGCGGCAATATTTCGCTTTTGCGGATTTCGCTGCTTCCTTGCGTTCTGCATTTTGTATATACGGCGATACTCCTTCATAACTTGGTTGGCATTTACCTTTATCTCATATCCGAGCTCCTTGCAAGATTTTCCATTTCGAAAAATGTAATTACAGTATATTTCGTCGGAGCGGGAATGTGGGAAGAACAATTTCCCGCAATTTTGGCAGCGTGTCGGCTTCACATGGTATTTTTTTACTTCAAATGCATCATACAAAAGAGCATCAAAAAGGGTTTGGAAGGAAATGCATGTTGCTTTTGTCATTCTATCAAACGAATAGTGTGCCTCAAACCCATGCTCGCCACGCTCCCACGGATTGTCCGGGATGAGAGGGAAACTGCTAGATGCAAAAGAATGCAGATGTTCCTCTGGCATTGACTCCACGGCGGCGGTAAAGGTTGCAAGATTAAAAATTGGGGAGGCGGAATCAGTTAAGAGCCAATTAGGAATGGATACTCCTGGCTCCACATGAACAAGCGGTGCTTCCTTAAGGAACTGAATCCTAAATTTGCGTTCTTCCTTATATGCATCCTTGTCATTGGCGATGTTAATCGCAACCACCAGAAGATCCCCGACATCATAGCAAAAAGATATAAATTGCCCTTCAGCTTGACCGGTATATAAGCGAAAAACACGATCCTTGTTTTCGTCAATAAAGATTTCAGCGGCGTATTTCATGTGCGCCCTCCATTTTGTGGACAGTCTGTAATTCGCTGCCCAAACTGTAGACTGTCTATAAAAATATAAGCGACTGTCTTGTACAAGGCGTCAAATTGTTGTATACTGCCATTAAAGACAGTTTATCAAATATTTTTTTGACTGTCAACAACAAGAAGGAGGTAAGTACATGGCAAATTTAGATGTCCGTGCTGCCGCTGTATCGTCTGGCGTTCGGCTGTGGCGAGTGGCAGAAGAATTAGGGATTGCAGATGCTAGCTTGTCAAGAAAGCTTCGCCGAGAACTACCGCCAGAAGAAAAAGAACGGATCTTAAACATCATCAAGCGACTTTCAAAGGAGGTTGGCTAACGTGGAAAAATTGGCGTTCACCATTTCAGAAGCCGCTAGAGCCGCTGGTGTTTCCAGGCCAACAGTTTACCGATGGACCCGTATTCCAGGATTTCCCGTCGCTCGGATCGGAGGTTGCACCCGCATCCCGGTAGAGGCTTTCAAGCAGTGGATCAATCAGCAGGCGGGGGTGAGTGAGAGTGCATAACAGTAAAAAAACCCGCCCCGCTGGTAGCGCAGCGGAGCAGGCAAAGCAGGGAAACCACTGGGCAAGCGGAAATCCCTATGGACAGTCTAACACGCAAAAAGAGGCCCGTCAATTTGAGATTGCGGATCTTTTGGGCCACGGGCCGGAAAACGGTCTTCATCTTGCAGATTTAGTTCGTCTGACCGACTGGACGGAGCGAGAGGTACGGAGAACAATTCAATCCGAACGGCTGCGGGGCCTCCCCATTTTGAGCGACAACACAAACGGCCATTTTCTGCCGGAGACGGAAGCAGACCGCGCCGCCTGTGTCCGGTCCCTGCGAGGCAGGGCCCGGGAGATCCTAGACGTGGCAAACGCCATTGAGGCGGCGGAGGTGGATTGATTGGCAAATATCAAGGCGAAGCATCCGACATGGTTCAAAATGAAAATTGAACGGAGGAAACTTATCAAAGAGCTGCCGGCCGATACCGCCGTAAATGTCCTTTTGGCCTGCTGGGACTATCTCGAAACAATGGAGATCCCAGAAAACCTAAATTCCATAGAAAAAATCGTCTTTTCTGCATTTTTCCCTGACATGGAGGAAGCATGGAAACGATACGAGCAGAGAATCGGAGCAAAGAAAAGCAAATCGAACGATATCGAACGATATCGACCGACATCGACCGAGACAGAAGAAGAAACAGAAACAGATACAGAAGAAGATAATAAGAGAATATATAAGGCGGACAAGCCGCCGCGCTCACGCTTCACACCACCAACACTTGCAGAGGTTCAGTCCTATGTGTCTGAACGCCATTCCCCGGTAGACCCGCAAGAGTTCATCGACTTTTACGAGGCAAAAGGCTGGATGGTTGGCAAGACCCCCATGAAAGACTGGAAAGCGGCTTGCCGAAATGCGGAGAAGTGGGACAGGTTGAGCAAGGCGGCGGGGGAGAAGCCGAAACGCTATGACCCAAGCACGGGGATCTGGAGCTGACTATGGAAAAATCGGTGATGAATGAATACGGCGTAATCGGCTCCCTGCTGCTGGATGCCTCGCTGATGCCGGAAGCGTCGGCGTTGACGGAGGATGATTTTTCATTCCTTCCGCTGCGAGAGATATTCCGGGCCATGCGGCGGCAGTATGCGGAGAGTGGGACCTTTGACACCCTGACGATCCGGGGAGAGGCTGGGAAGGTTTGTGCAGATGTGACAGACAGCTTGCTAATGCAAATTCTGGAGATCACGCCGACGGCGGCGAACCTTCCGGCCTATGTCTCCGAAGTCAAAAGCGAATCGCTTTCCCGGAAGCTGCAGGAATTAGCCGGTGGGCTGCTGGACGCTGAACAGGACCCGGAAACGGCCCTGGCACACGCACAGGACATCATAGCGACGCTTTCAAGGGAACAGGGGGCCGGTAACTCCCTGGCACTCAAAGATGCCCTAGAGGGCCTATGGCGCAGAGTGGAAGAGCAGGCAGACGGCGCGGCTCCCTGTATTGCATCCGGCCTACGGGAGTACGACAAGCTACTGGGCGGCGGATTCATCAACGGAGGATTGCACATCATCGGAGCACGGCCGGCGGTGGGAAAATCTGCCCTTGCATTGCAGATCACTTTGAACGTGGCACGAAAGGGCGTCAAGGTGCTTTATGTGTCGCTGGAAATGGACAGCGAGGACTGCGCCGCGCGGCTGGTGGGGAATATCTGCGGGGCTTCCGCCGCCCGGCTCATGTTCGGCGACAACCTGACAGAAAACGAATACAGGAAGTATGCACAGGGGACAGCGGCCCTTTCTGCGCTGCCTATTGTGTTCAACAGGCGCTCCGGAATGAGTATGCGGCAAATAGAGGCGCTTTGTTTCCGGGAAAAGCCGGGAATGGTGGTGATAGACCACCTGGGGCTTTTGGAGCCTCCAGAGCCGCGCATGAGCCTATATGAGGCAACCACAAAAAACTCCCGTGCTTTGAAGCTGCTTTCCATGCGGCTAAAGATCCCCGTTATCTGCCTTTGCCAGCTGAATAGGGCGGGGGCATCTGACCGCTCCGGCGGCTTCCGGGCCACAATGGCAAATCTGCGGGAGTCCGGCGCGATTGAACAGGATGCGGATACGGTGACGCTGTTACATAACCCGCCATGTGAGAGCAACGGTCCGGAGCTGCTGGAATTGTGGCTGGATAAGAACCGGCGCGGGCCTGTTGGTCACGTTGACGCCACGTTCTACAAAACGACAGGGAGGATCATATGCTGACATTCGAAGAAGCCCTCGTAGCGCTTGCAACCGCAAAACCGAAAAGAAAAAAACTGGATCGTTACCGGCAGCGGGACGAAATGCAGCAGAGAATCGTCCCCCACCTACAAACGGAAAAGCGAGACACTTTTGAGCGGAAAATGAACGAACATTTTAGGCTGTGAATGAGGGACGTTTTCCGCTTTTGCAAAAATTGAAAGGAGGCTGGTGCAGCGTCACGGGATGCACATAGCATTTAGGCAAAAAATATATAGGGGATTGGGATGAGGTGGTGCAGTGTATTACTTGAATAACGGCGGCGGCTGGAACAAGACGCACGAACAGGCGGAGACCACACCACGGATAGTCCATAAGTGCAAGGACATTGCAGACAGGGTGCAGAAATTTACAAAGACACTGTATGACTTTATGAAAGGAGCAAAACAATGCTTGATAGAGCAAAATTAGATCAGATTGAGGAACATGGTGGCGCCGCTGCGCTGAAATACCGGGACGAGCTGGGAGAAGGGCTTCAGACCGCCGTGAATGACACGGTAAAGGCCGTAAACGCTTATTTTGACGATGTCAGAGACAAGCGTGCCGCAATTGCTGACCGGGTGGCCGCACTGCGGAGCGAGTGTTCCAGACTGGATGAACAGATTTCCTCTTTTGGCCCTGCGCTTGCAGAGGCTACCATTTCCGGGAATGCCGCCGCATTGGAAACAATTCAACGGGATCTTGCGGAGCTGGAGGCCAACAGGGCCGCCACGGCGGCACAGATTGACCTGCTGGAAAAGGTGCAGATCAGAGGAGACGAGGAGCTATACAGAAAGGCCAACGAGGCGGCGAAGGAAATGGAAAGAGTGAACCGGGAGACGATGGCAGACCTCTCCGCACTTTCGACGTTTGCAGATAAGCAAATCGACCTTTGGCGGCAGGTGCCCAACTTCTCCATGGTTTCGGGGAATACGGTCCCGCTGCGCAGCGTTCTTTCCAGAGTGGAAGATATGCAACGGGACTATGAGGGCGAAGAAGAGTGACCGTTTGGCGTTTCCAAGTGCTTTCTGACGCAAAAAGAAGGGGGGTGATACATCACGACACCACGTAAAGAACGAGCCCTACAAGCACTTTTGGTGAGCCGCACACGGGCAGAGGCGGCAAAGATGGCAGAGATCGGAGAAAGCACACTGCGCACCTATTTGAAAGACCCGGAGTTCCAGGAGCGATACCGGGAGGCCTTTGGTAATCTTGTGCAGGATGCTGCCAGGCAGGCACAGCAGGCCATATCTCCGGCCCTCTCCGCGCTGCGGGAGATTGTGGAAAACCCACACGAGCAGTCACAGGCCCGGGTGATGGCTGCCCGCTCCACTTTGGAATATGCGTTGAGGTTGACGGAGCAGCTTGACATTGTTTCCCGGATTGAAAGCCTTGAAAATGCCATGAAGGAGGGCGAACATTGAAAGACATATTGCAGCGGCTCCGGCGATTGGAAACCGCTTACCAGATGAGGCAGGACGGCTTGACGGTGTTCAAACTGGACAACGGCAGCTTGTTCCACACAAATGCAGATCCCATTACATACCTGCTGAAAAACGGCGTTGACACCGGCATGGGGAAGATCGTTGACCTGATGGACCCTGCGGGAGCAACAGATCCCATAACTGCGGCGGTGTATGATGAAATTCGGGAAATTATTTCGGAAGGGCAGTGAAAATGAAGATTGTTCTATCATATCTGTCGGAAGCACTATCAGCACGGCGACGGCATATTAAAAAGCGGGGGCCGTCCTTTCCGGGCGGTCCCCTCTCGCTTATTTTGAATGTTCAAGCAATTCTAAAACCCGGTTCATCTTATAATGCAGATCGCAGACCATGAAAGCTAAACCGTCTTTTTCGATGCTGGCCGTTTCCATGAACTTTTCCAGCATTTCATTTGTAAGGCCGGTTTTTCTTGAATAAATTTGCTCAGACATTTTTATACTCCTTCCACATGGCAAGTAATTGCCGGCGTTCTTCTAAGGTCATTTCCAGTATAGTAGAAATGAGAATGGTTTTCAGATCGTCACCGTGGATCTCGTCGGACATCATTTCCGCCCCCTCCTTTCGTCTTGCTGCTGGATCAGTCTTTCAATGGCGGCAATCACCAGCTCCTTATTGTCCGGCGTCAGGCGCTCGAACATTTCCTCGATTGTCATGCCTTCTCCTCGTTTTCTGCTACAAGCGCCCGCAGACGCTCCAAACATGCATCTTGCTCCGCCTCTGACAACTGCAGAAACAGGGCCAACACTTCCTCTTTTTGTGTCATGCACTCACCCCCTTCAAATCAATCAGCATTTTAAGCAGTGCGACCTTTTCCTCATAGGTCAGGCAGGAAATCAAATCCCGCGCCTGTTCTTCCGTCATGTATCATTTCCTCCTTGCTTTTCTGGTGGGGACCGGCTACAATGGAACCGGCCCCCTGTTGTTTGTCACTGCCGGGGATCGCTTGCCTCTCTCGCGTCTGCCAACGTGGGAGGGGCTTTCTTTTTCGGCGGGGCCTCGATGGCATCCACCAAAGAGAAGAGGCAGCGCGTCAGCTGATAGGCGCCGGCCAAGATCACGACGGCTTCCATCATACCACGGAGAACCGTCTGACGGTGGTTTCTTTGGTGAACAGCTCCGCAACATCTGGAAGAGCCTTCTTGAGGGCCGCAGTGTCCAGTCTGGTGGACGTGACTGGCTTCCACGTGACTTTGTATTCCCCGGCCTGGATGGCCTCTGAATCGCCCATAGCGGTCTTAATGGCGTCTTTGATGGCCTCTGCCTCTGCCTGCGCCTCGTCAATCAGCGCTTGCAGTTGCCGCAGCTCCCGGCACTTGATTTCCAGTTCCTTAATACTCATTGTGTTTTCCTCCTTGCATAATAAAAAGACGGCACCGGAGTACCGGCACCGCCTTATGTAATCAGATTTACTTTACTTTGGGGAGCGGGAACTTGATGACGTTGCCGCACTCCTCTGCCCATTCAAGCAAGCTGTTTACGCCTGCCCGGGTGACTTCAGATGTCTCTTTCAAAGCTGCGACATCATCTTTCAGGTCCGCAATGTCCTTCTTGATGGGGTCCAGCTTTTCATCAAGCATTTGGGAGATAGCCTCCAACAGTTCCTTGTCCATATTATCACCTCACGCTGTCATTATAGCGGTGCCGATATTCCGTTGTCAAGGTGCTTGTGGGGGGGCAGATTGTAGAGAGTACACCCGGAACGTGAACCGGTCCACCTGTCGCAGCCACCCGGCCCCCTTGTGGGATTCGAGAGATTGTAGAGGGAATATCCGGCTCGATCCCGGCCCGTCCGTCGCAGCTCTCTTGTCCCTTGCTGTGATTATAATATACACCATATTTATGAGTATGTCCATTGGCATTATACACAAGACTAAAGAGTATATATTGTGCAATTATGCTCTTGTTTTTTGTGTATATTTGACATATACTGTGTACAGTGGAGAAGGGGGGAGCAAAAATCCCCCCCTTCCCACAAAGGAAAGGGGGCCATATATGCCTATTCGGTACAAATTCGATGTGCTGGCCGCACTGAAAGAAAAGGGGTATAGCACGTATAGGCTACGGAAGGAGCGATTGCTTGCCGAAAACACATTACAACAGCTCCGCAACGGGGATCTTGTGTCCTGGGCGAATATCGAGCGGCTTTGTCACCTGCTGCAATGTCAGCCGGGGGATCTGCTGGAGTACGTGGAAGAGGCCGGGGGCGGCCAGTAATTTTCATTGGTTCAAGGCGCGGTATGGTTTGGCGTGGTTTGGCAGGCATGGCAATGCCAAAATATAAGGAGGTTTTACCATGATTGCACAAGAATCCTGGGAGCGGAGGCTCCGCCGCGCACTGAATAAGTACGGCTGTCACTTGCACAGAATCAGAGGCAAAGGGGGAGAGTATACCATTGAGGACGATTTGGGGAACAGTATGTATTTTTCCTCTTTGCTGAAAGTTCAGTTTTTTGTTGAGGATTCGAATATCCGCAACGCAGAGTAATAGCCGTGCAAAAGGAGGCCGGGGGCGAATAACCCCCGGCTTTCGCATTTTAGGGCCGTCAGAGGGCACTGCGGCGGTGGTGTGTTACCATCGACATCCGGATGGACGACTGGGAGGGCTTTCTGGAGGAGTGCACCGACGAGGAGTACGTCCTCTGCGACCTGGTCATCGACGGAGAGAGCTATAACAACGTGGCCATCCGGGCCAAGGGCAACACCTCATTGACCCAGGTGGCGGCCTACGGCAACGACCGTTACAGCTTCAAGGTGGAGTTTGACCACTACGACAGCTCCATCACCTACCACGGTCTGGATAAGCTGAGCCTCAACAACATCATCCAGGACAACACCTACATGAAGGACTACCTGACCTACCGGATGATGGGCTATTTCGGGGTGGATGCCCCTCTGTGCAGCTTCGTCTACCTCACCGTCAACGGAGAGGACTGGGGGTTGTATCTGGCGGTGGAGGGCGTGGAGGACGCCTTTTTGGAGCGCAATTACGGCGGCGACCACGGAGAACTCTACAAGCCGGACAGCATGAGCATGGGCGGCGGCCGCGGCAACGGCGGCAATTTCGACATGGAGGACTGGATGGCCGACCGGGAGTCTGACGGCACGGAGGAGAGTTTCGACCCGGAGACCGTCTTCCAGGAGATGAAGAACATGGGATTCCCCGGCATGGAAGGCGGAGGCTCGCCAGAGCTGCCCCAGGACGGGACCTTTGACAGAGGCTGGGAGGAGAAGCCGTCGGAGGACACGGAGGATGTGACTGATGGCGAGACCGCCGAAGATTCATCCGCAAAAGCACCTGCGGACGGTTCCACGGAGCCCGGTGGGAACGGCGGCCGGGACTTCGGCGGTATGCCCGGCGGCATGATGGGCAGCGACGACGTGTCCCACATCTATACCGACGACGACTACGACAGCTATTCCAATATCTTCGACAACGCCAAGACCGACATCACCGACGCCGACAAGGACCGGCTCATCGCCTCCCTGAAGCAGCTCAATGAGGGGGAGAATATAGCGGACGTGGTAGACGTGGACGAAGTGATCCGCTACTTTGTGGTCCACAACTTTGTCTGCAACTTCGACAGCTACACCGGCTCCATGATCCACAACTACTACCTCTACGAGGAGGACGGACAGCTGTCCATGATCCCCTGGGATTATAACCTGGCCTTCGGCAGTTTTCAGGGGGGAGGGGATGCCACGTCCATGGTGAACTACCCCATCGACACCCCGGTATCCGGGGGCACGGTGGAGTCCCGGCCTATGCTGGCCTGGATTTTTGGCGACGAGGAATATACTGCGCTCTACCACCAGTATTTCGACCAGTTCATCACGGAATACTTTGAAAGCGGCTATTTCCAGCAGCTCATGGCCCAGACTAAGGCCTTGATTGCCCCCTATGTGGAGCAGGACCCCACCAAGTTCTGCACCTATGAGGAGTTTGAGACGGGCTTTGATACCCTGGAGCAGTTCTGCCTGCTGCGGGCCCAGAGCATCCGGGGGCAGCTGGAGGGGACCATTCCCGCCACTTCTGACGGCCAAAATGCCGACAGCGACGCCCTGGTGGACGCCTCCGCCATCTCCATCTCCGACATGGGGTCCATGAACAACGGCGGCGGTATGGGCGGCGGTATGAATCGCGGAACCGGCGCCTTTGCCCGGGAAGAGACCGGCGAGACCCTGGGCTCCCCGGAAAGCGCCGCCTCTGTGGAGGAAGGCCGGATCACGGCGGAGGAACCGTACAATGTCGATGCTGACGGCGCCCATGCTGGAGATGATCCTGCGTCCGCCGGCAGCGTCCAGATCCCGCCGGACCGCAGTGAGCCTGCCGGGCCTCAGACAGGGCAGAGCTTTCAGAACCAAAGCGGTGCCGAGGAGGAAGGAGGGACGCTTCTTGAAGAAGAGGGCGCGGGCAATGACGCCTCAGAAGACGCCCAGGAGACGGTCAGGCCTCAGGCGGTATTCAACGGTCGGGGCGGAGGCGGCTGGGACATCACATCCGGTCAGGACACCGCGCCTGGAGCAGCCGGCGGGGAGACGCTCCTGCTGCTTTGCCTCAGCGGCGCTGTCCTGGCGGTGGGGTTGCTGATTGCTTCTTTGTACAAAAAGCGCAGTTGATAGTCCATTGCCTTCTTTCAATCAAAATTAGGACTCGACGAAATAATAAATTTCTGTTATACTGAATAGGTGGAAAAAATACCCATAATTTTTAGGGCGGCTCAAAAGGAGAACGATGTGCCGTAAGCCCCACAGGGGCAAACGCGACAGCTGGGCAGGAGGGGTGGGACATGGAAAGTCAAAAAAATTTTTCACCTGCACACGAACAAACAGACAAATCGGCCATTACTGTGTCGGTATTGCACGATGAAATCAAGCATTGCAGAAGCGACATTACCAACTATAATCTGCAATTCATGGCGTCCACCTTCTTGTGTGGTCTGGTGGCGGCTGCCGCAAGCATCCTTACGAATGTGAATGAAGAATTTGGCTTGTCCGGCATTTCTAATATTTTTTATGTTCTTCCCACCTTGTATTTTTACGCGCTCTACAATCTCATTAAATATACGGAAGAGCAGGTCAAGCTGGGCACATACCGGAGAATTTTGGAAGATCTGCTCAACGCGTACCTGGATACGCCTTTTTTGCAGTGGGAGACAAGGATTCCGAAAGGGCGGTATTATATCGTTTTTGGCGCGGTGGTGCAGGTGTTGTTTTTTCTCCCGCTTGCAGGGGTGCTGCTGTTTGGATTCTATATGCTTCCCCGTGGATTTGCGTGGAACATTTTTGCCGTGGTTCACCTGTTTTAGGTAGCGGTGATTTTGTGCATGGCGTTTCATTTGATCCATGCGCGCCAAGAGACGCTCAAAATTTTCGGATATTGTGAGGATAAAAGCGGCGCATTGGAACCGACCCATAAATGAGGCGTTGTGCCGCAATGTGAAGCCAGGCCCAGGAGAAATTTCTGGAAAACAAATGCGCCGTACCCCGGACCGCAGCCAATTGTCTGTGGTCCGGGGTATCTATCTTCGATTTTTCAATGCGGTTTAGAGGCGTTGGTGATTTTTGGCTGTGTTCTCAGGGTGCGGATGCCACCCTCCGCAGGAAGCTCAAAGGGGAGCAGCATTGTGGAAAGGGAATGCGCAAAGCTCATTGGAAATTCTCCCGCCCATCCCTGGACGGCAGCCGTTCGGGAAATCGGTATGGAGGGGTATTTCGCAAGTCCGATGAGGACGATGCAAAAGTGCCCGATAGCCGCAAATCCTCTCCTGCATGACCAGGGACCTCCGTTTTTTCACAGTTCTTGTCATTGCAAATCCTTTGCAGGGGGTATATAATACCCTCAGTGTGAAAAGGAGGCGGTGCGCCGTCTTCTGCGCCCCGCTGTGGGGCATCTGAATCTCCTGCTGGAGGTGCCTATGACTGGCCGCCGCGTTCAACTCAACGCCGTTCAGACCTTGACCATCGGCTTCGCCTGCCTGATATTGGCGGGGGCGGTGCTGCTGATGCTGCCCATTTCCTCCCGGTCCGGGGAGTCCATTCCCTTCCTAAACGCATTGTTTACTTCCGCCTCCGCCTCCTGCGTGACGGGACTGGTGCTGTATGACACCTGGACCCAATTCACGATTTTCGGGCAGTTGGTGCTGATGCTGCTGATCCAGATCGGCGGCCTGGGCTTTATGACCATCTCCATTCTGGTGGCCATTTTGCTGCACCGGCGCATCGGCCTCCACCAGCGCTCCGTGCTGATGGACACGGTAGGCGCCCTCCAGGTGGGAGGCGTGGTGCGGCTGACCCGCCGGGCCCTGATGGTGACGGCCGCTTGGGAGGGCGCAGGCGCGGTGCTGCTGGCATTGTGGTTCTGCCCCCGGTACGGCTTGGGGCGGGGACTGTGGATGGGTGTTTTCCATGCGGTATCCGCCTTCTGCAACGCCGGCTTCGATCTGCTGGGCACCGGGGCTTCTTTGACCACCGAAGCCGGAGAGCCGCTGCTGAATCTGGTGATTATGGCCCTGATTGTGGCCGGCGGCCTGGGCTTTCTGGTGTGGGACGATGTGTTGGTGAACGGCATTCACCTGCGCCGCTACCGGCTTCACAGCAAGCTGGTGCTGACCGGAACCGCCGTGCTGCTGGTTGTGGGCACGGGACTATTTTACATTGTGGAGGGGGACCACGCCTTTGCCGGCGTCCCCGCCGGGCAGCGGCTGCTGATGGCGGCCTTTCAGGCGGTGACTTGCCGCACCGCCGGCTTCAATACCGCCGATCTCATGGCCCTCAGTCAGGCCGGTGTACTGATCAGCATGGCGCTGATGTTCATTGGCGCCGGCTCCGGCTCCACTGGCGGCGGCATCAAGGTGAATACATTCGCGGTGCTGCTGCTGGGCATTCGGGCCAAGATGCTTCGCAAAGACGATGTGAATGTCTTTCGCCGTCGGCTGGATGACGATACCCTTCACCAGGCCTTCTCCTCCGTGGGAATTTTCACGCTGACCTGCCTGGGAGGCTGTTTGGTGCTGTGCCTGGAGGGGGTCCGGGTGGACGAGGCGCTGTTTGAGGCCATTTCCGCCATCGGTACGGTGGGGCTGACCCACGGAGTGACCCCCACGCTGAAAAGTGCGTCCAAGGTGGCCATTACACTGCTGATGTTTGCGGGCCGGGTGGGCAGCTTGTCGGTGGCCATGGCCATGACCCGGGACCGGCCCCATCCCAAGGTACGCAACGTGCCGGAGAAGATTTTGATTGGGTGAGAAAAGGGAGGAGCAACCATGAAATCCTTTTTGGTAATCGGCCTGGGCCGCTTCGGCCGCCATCTGGCCATTCGTCTGCAGGAGCTGGGCAATGAGGTGATGGTGCTGGACCGGGACGAGGAGCGAGTGGCGCGCCTTGCCAAGACCGTCACCGCCGCCTGCGTGGGAGACTGTCAGGATGAGCAGGTACTGTCCTCTCTCGGCGTACGCAATTTCGATGCCTGTTTCGTCTGCGTTCGGGACGACTTCCAGTGCTCGCTGGAGGCTACCGCCGTTCTGAAGGATCTGGGCGCGAAGTATGTGGTGGCCCGGGCGGACCGGGAGCAGCAGATCAAATTCCTGAAGAAAATCGGCGCTGACCATGTGATCCACACGGAGATGGACATGGCGCACCGGGTGGCCATGCGCTTTACTGCCCGAAACGTGTTCGACTATTTCGAGCTGACGCCCAAGTATGCCGTCTTTGAGATCGAGACTCCTGCCCAGTGGGAGGGACGCACCGTGGTGGAGGTGGATGTGCGCCGCCGCTACAATGTCAACATTCTGGGCGTGAAAGAGGGAGATGAAGTGGAGCCGCTGCTGAACCCCTCGTATCGGTTCCAGGCGGATTCCCACCTGCTGATCGCCGGGGACAAGGAGGATGCCCTGCGGCTGATGGAGCGGCTGTAAGGCATTTGAATTCGCAAAAACAGGGCGGGCCGGATAGTATCCGGCCCGCCCTGTTTTTGCGGCAGATGAGGCGCATCTTCCCATCCCAAACGATCTTCCCGGCAAAAATTATCAACTGAGGATGGAGTTATTCCCAGCTGTGTGATATGATGGGGACGAATCAAATTTCGGAGGGTGGCATGACGCTGTCACTCCTGTCAGAAAGCTCGGGTGTTGTGCAATGCAGACTGCGGTGCGCTCCGCCAGGGAGGACATATTTGAGAAGCTCCCCATTCCGTCCGCCCTGGCGAAAATGATTCTTCCGGCAGTGACCAGCCAGTTGATCGTTCTGATCTACAACATGGCGGATACGTTCTTTGTGGGACAGACCGACAATCCCTACATGGTGGCGGCTACTTCCCTGATCCTGCCGGTATTCAATCTCACGCTGTGCCTTGCGGGACTGGCGGGTGTCGGCGGCGGGTCCCTGATCTCCCGTCTGCTGGGCCAGTCCCAGGAGGCGGAGGCCAGACGGGTGGGGGCGTTTTCCCTGTACCTGGGTCTGGCCGCCGCGGCGTTTTTGGCGGCAGTGGTGGGAATTTTCATGGAACCCATTCTGGGATTGCTGGGCGCCGGGGAAAATACATTTCAATACGCCCGGCAGTATGCCCTGTGCGTCATTGTAGCCGGCGGCGTGCCCACGGTTTTATCCAATGTGCTGGCCAACCTGATCCGCAGCATCGGCCGGTCCAGGGAGGCCAGCGCGGGGATTGTGCTGGGTGGGCTGCTGAATATTGCCCTGGACCCGCTGTTTATGTTTGTATTGATGCCGGAGGGCTATGAGGTTCTGGGAGCCGGGCTTGCCACCTGCCTCTCCAACTGTATTGCCCTGTCCTTTTTCCTCATCGTGCTGGCCAAAATGGGCCGGGAATCGGTGATTACATTTTCCCCCAGACACGGACTTCCCAAAGGTGAGAGCATTCGGGCCGTTTTTGGTGTGGGCATTCCCTCTGCCATCACGACTTTCCTGTTTGATCTGGACTATGTGGTGCTGGATAAGCTCATGGTCTCCTACGGCGATCTGGCCCTGGCTGCTGTGGGGATTGTGCTGAAGGTGGAGCGATTCCCACTGAATGTGGGCATCGGCATCTGTCAGGGAATGCTCCCTCTGGTGGCCTACAATTACTCTGCGGGAAACAAGCAGCGGATGGAGGATACTATCCGCCTGTCCCGCCGGCTGGGCCTCATCACTGCCGCCGTCAGCATCGCCCTCTACGAGCTGTTTGCCGCGCAGTTTGCAAACTTGTTCATCGGCGATGCCCGGACGGTGGAGCTGGCCTCCCAGTTTCTGCGGATTCGGGTGCTGGCCACACCTTTGATGTTTTTGAGCTTTTTCACCGTGTACCTGTTTCAGTCCTTTGGCAAGGGGCGGGTGTCTTTGTTCCTGGGGGTGACCCGGTGGCTGGTATTCAATATCCCTATGCTGTTTTTGCTCAACAGCATCTTCGGTATGTTGGGCATCGTCTGGTCCCAGGTGACGGCGGACACCCTGACAGTGCTGCTGTCGGTTTACGTGTACCGGAGATTCCGTCCTGCTGTGGAGCAGGCACCGAAAGCTCCGTGATGGAGCGTGGAGAAATGTTTTCAGGAAGTGTAATAAAGTCACGGAAGAATCCTGTGCGGCCGACTATGATAGAGCCATCAAGAAACAAGGAGGACGCACGGTATGTCTGCTATTCATATTACTAAACAGAATTTTCAGGAGGAGGTCGTCCAGTCTTCTAAGCCGGTGCTGCTGGATTTCTGGGCCAGTTGGTGCGGCCCCTGCCGGATGGTGAGCCCCATTGTGGAGGAGATCGCCCAGGAGCGGCCCGACGTGAAGGTGGGCAAGATCAACATTGACGAACAGCGGGAGCTGGCAGAGCAGTTCCAAATCATGAGCATTCCCACACTGATGGTGGTTCGGGATGGCCAGGTGGTCCGTCAGGCTGTGGGCGCGAGACCGAAAAACCAGATTTTATCCATGCTGTAAAGGGAAAATGCTTGGTAGGATATTGAGATGAAATCCCAGAGGGAAAAGATCTGCGGCGCGGGAAAACGATTCTGAGACAGGGAGGAATCCAACCATGAGATACGTCTGTTCCATCTGCGGTTACATTTATGACGAGGAGAAGGAGGGCGCGCCCTTTGCGTCGCTGCCCGATACTTGGCGTTGCCCCTGGTGCGGCGCGGGAAAGAAGCTGTTTGAACCGGAGGGGACGGCAGAGGCGCCCAAGGCACCGTCCCCGGCGCCCGCTCCGGCGGAGGAGGAGCTAACGGAACTGCCCGCCGGGGTCTTGGCGGCCATCTGTTCCAACTTGGCCCGAGGCTGCGAAAAGCAGTACAAAGACGAGGAGGCGGCTTTGTTCCGGCAGATCGCGGATTATTTTACATCTGTTGCTCCGGCGGCGAAAACGGCGGACACCCAGCGCCTTGCGGACTTGCTGCAGGAGGATCTGGAGGCAGGATATCCGGCAGTCAGCGGGGCTGCCCAGGCGGAAGGGGACCGGGGCACCCAGCGGGTGTGCGTCTGGGGCGAGAAGGTGACCAGAATTCTTCACGCCTTGGCTCGGCAGTACCAGCAGGAGGGCAGCGCCTTTTTGAAGAATACTTCCATCTGGGTCTGCTCCGTCTGCGGCTTTGCCTATGTGGGGGACCGTCCCCCGGCACTGTGCCCGGTATGCAAGGTCCCGGACTGGAAATTTGACCGACTGTAAGGGAGGGGAAGCCATATGAAAACTCAGATTGCCGTTCGGAATCTGCGCCTATGCACCAAGGACTGTCTGTGTCTGTATGTCTGCCCCACCGGAGCCACGGACACGGAGAATAGTATCATCGACACCACCAAGTGCACTGGCTGCGGCGTGTGCGCCGCCGCCTGTCCCAGCGGAGCCATCTCCATGGTGCCGCTGGAGTACCCGCCCCAGCAGAAGAAGCCGGAGGCCGTTGTGGCGCAGTCCCTTGCCATGGCAAGGCGGAAGGCGGAGCAGGAGGCTGTGGCCCGGCAGCTGGCTGCCGGAGCGGAGGACCCGGAGCTTCGGCGGCTGATGGAGGCCGTTGAAAAGTCTGTCCGGCTGGTCAACGAGGACCTGCTGCGGGAATCCGGCTACATGCTGCCCCAAAGCGGAAACACCCACGCCCTGCTGCGGGGACTGCTGGAAAAGCCGCCCTCACCGGATTTCCCGGCGGAGGCGGCCCGGCGTCTGCTGGAGCTGCTGCCGGACAATGACGCGCCCACCCCTCAGAAGGTCGTGCGGAAGTACCGCTGCAAGGTCTGCGGAGAGGTATTTGAGGTGGAGGGAGACCAGGAGGCGGTATGCCCCCTGTGTAAGGCCACCGGAGACAAACTGGAGCGAATTGGTTGAATGACAGGGAAAAGGCGCCGCAGTCATGCGCGGCGCTTTTTCCCCTGTTTTCATAGAGATTGCTCCGCCTGACGGCGGGGAGAGGAGCCTTCAACATGTACGATGAATTGACGGAAGTAGACATTGAGAAAATGCGGCAGGAGATCGATTACCGCACCCGGGTCCTGCGGCCTCAGCTGATTGAGGAAGTCCAGACCGCCCGGGCCTTTGGCGATCTCAGCGAAAACTTTGAGTACCGCTGCGCCAAGCAGGCCAAAAACCGTAACGACAGCCGCATCCGCTATCTGGAGCGGATGATTCGCACTGCCAAGGTCATTG
The DNA here is from genome assembly GCA_958426425.1 of uncultured Oscillospiraceae bacterium. GTDB lineage: Bacteria > Bacillota > Clostridia > Oscillospirales > Oscillospiraceae > Oscillibacter. Next base: position 5,553 of record CATZYY010000008.1, on the reverse strand, counting down.
CCCCGGAGTCCAAGGACGATGCCGTGGGCCTTTTTGACAGGGTGACCATCTACAATGAGATGACCAAGGGGGAGATGACCCTCCGCATTGTCACCACATTGCGGCAGGACGCCCTGAAGGGGCTCATCAGCAAGGAATCCCCTGTGGGAAAGGCCCTGCTGGGCCGCCATGTGGGGGACCGGGTCACCGTGGAGGTGAGCCCGGAGATGAAATACCAGGTGGAGGTCCGCGCCATCGAAAAGGGCGGAGACGACGCTTCCCTGGACATCAGCGCCTATTGAGAGAAGGAGGAATCACCATGCTGTTTATCTGCTATCCCAAGTGTTCCACCTGCCAGAAGGCCCGGGCCTGGCTGGAGGAAAAGGGCATTGCCTATGACTTCCGGGACATTAAGACGGAAAACCCCTCTGCGGAGGAGCTGACCCTGTGGTGGAAGCGCAGCGGCCTGCCCCTGAAGAAATTTTTCAACACCAGCGGCCTCCAGTACAAGGCCCTGGGCCTCAAGGACAAGCTGCCCGCCATGAGCGAGGCCGAGCAGATCGCCCTCCTGGCCACCGACGGTATGCTGGTCAAGCGGCCTCTGCTGATCGGGGAGGACTTCGTTCTGACCGGCTTCCGCCTCAAGGAATGGGAGGAGCGGCTGCTGTGATCGCCCGATACGACTTCGCCCCACTGGACGGCATCACTAAGGTGGTGTTCCGCCGGGTCCATCACGCCATGTTCGGCGGAGCGGATCGGTATTTCATCCCCTTTTTCTCCCCCACGGACCAGCACATTCTGACTCAGCGGGACCGGCGGGAGCTGGACCGGGCCAACAACGGCGACCTGCTCCTGGTGCCCCAGGTGATGACCTGCCGGGCGGAGGACTTCCTCTGGGCTGCGGAGGTGGCGGCGGACCTGGGCTACGGCGAGGTGAACCTGAACCTGGGCTGCCCTTCCGGCACTGTCACCGCCAAGGGCAAGGGCTCCGGCTTTCTGGCCCGTCCGGAGGACCTGGATCGTTTTTTCGACCGGGTGTTCTCCGCCGTGCGGCTGCCGGTATCCGTCAAGACCCGGCTGGGCTACGACACGCCGGAGGAGTTTGCCCGCCTGCTGGAGATCTACAACCGCTATCCCATCGCCTGCCTCACGGTGCACCCCAGAATCCGAAAGGAGAAGTACCGGGGGCCCATCCACTTCGACCAGTTCTGCCTGGCGGCGGAGGGGAGCCGGAACCCGGTGTGCTACAACGGGGACCTGCTGACGGTGGAGGACTGCGCCGCCTTTGAGCGGGACTACCCGTCGGTGGAGGCGGTGATGATCGGCCGGGGCGGCGTGGCGGACCCGGCCTTGTTCCGCAAAATCCGCGGCGGCGGCGCCGCCACCCGGCAGGAGCTGGAGCGCTTCACGGCGGAGCTGTACCGGCAGTACAAAGAGTTCTACGGGCAGCCTCAGCCCGCGGCCCAGCGGATGAAGGAGGTCTGGTTCTACCTGATTCACCTCTTTGAGGACAGCGACAAGCTGGACAAAAAGCTGCGCCGGTCTCGGGGACCGGCGGCCTATGAATCCATTGAGGCGGAGATCTTCCAGACCCTGCCCCTGCGGACCTATGCCACCGGCCCGCTGATCTGAGAAAAAGGAGACGGTTTTCTATGGAATGCACCCTGACCTTCCGCAGCGCGGAGCGGAAAGACGTACCGCTGATCCTGGAGTTCATCCGGGCTTTGGCGGAATATGAGCATATGGCGGACCAGGTGGTGGCCGACGAGGCTACTTTGGAGGAGTGGCTCTTTGACCGGTGCAAGGCGGAGGTGATCTTCGCCGTGCTGGAGGGAAAAGAGGTGGGCTTTGCCCTGTTCTTCCACAACTTCTCCACCTTCCTGGGCCGGGCGGGACTGTACCTGGAGGATCTGTTCGTCCTGCCGGAGGTCCGTGGCCGGGGCGTGGGCAAGGCCATTTTGAAGCATCTGGCGGCCTTGGCCGTGGAACGGGGCTGCGGACGGCTGGAGTGGTGGTGCCTGGACTGGAACGAGCCCAGCATCGCCTTTTACCGCTCCCTGGGGGCGGAGCCCATGAGCGACTGGACGGTGTACCGGCTCGCCGGGGACACCCTGAGGAATTTGGCGGAAAAGAACTAAGCCCAACGAAAAAGCCTTCCCGACAGGGAAGGCTTTTTGGCGTAAAAATGAACGGGGAGTATCGCATGCGGTTTCCAGAGCCGTTTCCTGGGGAAAGGGGACTGCCCTGTGTTGGGCCGGGGGGCAATTTTCACCGCACTTCCGGCGGCGTGCCATAAGGGCAGACCGTGTACTGCCCATCTTTGCGGGGGGTTCGGAGATAGTAGGCTTGAGGCCGGGTGGATGCGGGACGCAATTCCAAGCGAACCTCCGGCAGTATTGTCCGGGCGGTTTTCAATTCTGACCGCGTCCCGCCCTCACTCCTCCTGGAAGCAGAACAGCTCCTCCACAGTGGTGTGGAATACCTTTGCGATGTCCATGGCCAGCTTCAGCGATGGATTGTACCGGCCGTTTTCCAGGTTGCCGATGGTCTCACGCCGGACCCCCACCAGATTGGCCAGGTCCTCCTGCTTCAGCCCGAACCGGGCCCGGTATTCTTTCAGTCGGGTTTTCAGCATGGGTCATCCTCCGGCCCCGCGAAGCGGCGCTCCCGGTAATTCAGATACATCAACGTGAACATGAACAGGTATACTATAACAACCACAGAAGTATTTATGAAGCCTACAAACCACAGGGACTGCTGCCACTGCACGATGGGGACCTGATAAAATCCATCCTGCAGAACGGGCGGTTCCAGGTGAAAATAACAGCCCCGGATGTAGATTGACAGCGTGAACAGGAGGAAGAATGTCATGTAGCCCGCCAGGGTTCTGGTGGCGGCCTTGTGCACGTCGATCCAAAACAGTTCGTCCGGGATCTTGGCCCGATAGGTAAAGAAAAAGAAGAACAGAAAAAAGACGCACAGATTCACCATGCTGGAGACCAGTCCCCAAAAGCCGATCAGTCCCAGCCAGCCCAAATAGGACAGGGGATTGCGCTGCTGCTTCACAGGAGTCTCCTTTTCCAATAATGTGAACTGATTCGCTTTTTACGATAAAAATATATCACATACAGCAACCGCTGTCAATAGACTTGGCAAAAAAGAGGGCCGGGGATTATCCCAGGCCCTCTTGTCTGTATTCAGAATTTCAGCAGGTTCAGTCCGATCTCCGGGCTGAAGGCCCGGTCCATAGCGCCGGGCAGCACCCGAACCAGCATCTCGCAGGTGGCGCTGACCACCGCCCGGTTCAGATGGCCGCCGAAGACCCGGCCCTGGTCGTCTCCGGCGCTCATGTGCAGATGGGTGTAGAAGTTTCCGTCCATGGTGTCGATGGTGCCGGTGAGGGAGACGATCTCAAAGGTTCCCTGGAAGTGGTTGGCATGGTATTCCTTTTTCACCGTGTCAAACACGCCTACCGTGATGTCGTTGACGGCGCCCAGAGCCTGAACGGAGGCGAGACGGATATCCTCCGCCATGGCCAGGGCCTTTACCTGCTCCAGGATTTCCTCACCCTTGTCCATGCGGACCACGTATGTATCACCAAATTTACGGTATTCCATGACCATTTCTCCTTTGCGGCGGCATCGCCGGATTTTTTATCAGCATAGCACATCCGCCACTTGGGCGCAAGGCTCAGGAGAGGGTCAAATCTCCTTCCTTGATCCAGCCGATCCGGCGGAAGAACAGGCCAAACAGCCACGTCAGCACCGCCGGCAAAATGAAGCAGATCAGGGCCATAGCCAGCCAGTCCATGCCGGTGATGGCGTCCTTGACGCCCAGGGCCACGTCGTTGACCCAGCCGGTGTAGACGCCGATAGGTCCCACCATGCCGCAGGTGCCCATGCCGCTGGCCACGCCGGAGGCGGGATCGTTCATCTCAAAGTGGAACACACAGGTGGCCAGAGGCCCGGTGATGGCGGAGGTCAGAATGGCCGGCAGCCAGATCTTTGGGTTCCGCACGATGTTGCCCATCTGCAGCATGGAGGTGCCCAATCCTTGGCTCACCAGACCGCCCCAGCGGTTTTCCCGGAAGCTCATGACGGCGAAGCCCACCATATTGGCGCAGCAGCCCGCCACGGCGGCGCCGCCGGCAAGGCCCGTCAAGCCGATGGCGGCGCAGATGGCAGCGGAGGAGATGGGCAGGGTCAGGGCGATGCCGATGACCACGGACACCAGAATGCCCATCCAGAAGGGCTGGAGCACGGTGGCCCACTTGACAAAGTTACCTACGGCGCTGGCGGCGGTGCCGATGGCAGGTGCCCACCAGGCAGAGAGAAGTACGCCGGAGAGGATGGTCACCAGCGGTGTCACCAGCAGATCGATTTTGGTCTCTTTGCTGACGGCTTTGCCCAGCTCGGCGGCAATGACGGCGATGAACAGTACCGCCAGGGGGCCGCCTGCGCCGCTGCCGCCGGATAGGGTGGTGGAACCCAGAGCGTTGGCGGCATAGCCTACCGTTACCAGGGAGAACAGTACCATGGGCGGTGCCTGGAGGGCATATCCGATGGCCACGGCCATGGCGGCGCCGCTCATGGCGGAGGCGTAGCCGCCTACGGTTACCAGAAACGCAACACCCAGCTGATCGCCCAGAGTATCCAGAATGGTGCCGATCAGCAGCGAGCAAAAGAGACCCTGGGCCATGGCGCCCAGGGCGTCGATGCCGTACCGTTTGCCGGAGATCACAATGTTTTTCCGTTTCAAAAAGGCTTTGAACTTTTCCATGGGAGACACCTGTTTCTTTCGTAGAATATTGGAAAATAAGACAATACGGTAGACAGGTGTCTTGACACCTGTCTACCGTATCATACACGCATCCTGTGCGGATGTCAACCGCTTTTTTCAGCCCTCCAGCAGGACGCCCAAAGTCCGCAGGGCATCCTGCACCCGATGGAAGGCCGCCTCGTCAGGGCAGGAGAGGGTGTGGAGGTGAATGCCCTCGGTCAGGGCGGAGAGCGGCCGGGCTTCGTACTGGGTGCAGCGGGTGATGAATTGGGCCACGTCGTACCGGCTGGACAGCTGTAGGGGGCCGGTCAGCTGACCGTAGATGGGGTGTTCCACGATCACATCTAACACGGTGCAGCCGTTGTCCACCATGGCGTTGAGCTCTGCCTCCATGCCGGCGGCATCGTGCTGGCAGGCCACCTGACGCGTAAGGCCTGTGGCAGCGGAGAGAATCACATAGCCACGGGGCGTGGCAGAGACCGCAGCCCCGGAGGCACGCAGCAGGGCAATGTCTCCCACGATGATCTGGCGGCTGACGGAGAACCGCTCCGCCAGGGCGGAAGCGCTGACTGGCCCGCCGGACTGGCGCAGGACATCCAGGATTGCCTGGCGGCGTTGAGCTGCATGCATGAGTATCCCTCCTAAGAACTGTCTTGACAGCAGTATATCACATTTTTAGGGACATGCAAGAAAAAACAGCCGCCCGAAAGGGCGGCTGCTTTTAAAGAATGGGAAAAGAACGGCTTAGTAGCACTTTCTGTAAATGGCTTCCTCGCTCTCCAGGTCGAAGGGATA
>CATZYY010000007.1 GCA_958426425.1 uncultured Oscillospiraceae bacterium | reverse complement strand
GGTAAAAGCTGGGGCAGTGACCCCAAGCCTTTATCCTGCTTCGACTTTCGTCCTCCGAAGAGTCGTAAACAGCTCCCGAAAACCGCCTCAAACCCCTTGCAGGGGCTGGGACTCCACCCAGCCCCGAAGAAGCGCACACAGCGGCTCACAGGGGCAACCAGGGCGGGAGTTGCGTGTCTCAGCCAGTTCTCGCTTTTTTTGGGGGGATAACCTGGCGGCAGGACTTTTTCTTGTTACTCTTCGTCTTGTTCATACACTTCCTCACCATCTGTTGAGGGGCTTTCCCTTCATGCACTGTGGCCTGCGGCGGGAAGCTCAGGCAGCGGCAGGATGTAGTAGTGGTTATTCCCCTGGAGCCACTTGCCGCTTTTCACACACCGCGAGGTCTTGACTTTGCTGATGAACCCACGGTCAACCAACAGACTGACCGCGTCCCTTGCGGCGTTTTCAGAGCAGCCGCAGTGCAGAGCGATGGTCTTCATGCTGGGCCAGCATACATCCTTCTGCCCAGCACAGCAGACCAGATAACTGTACACAGCCAAGGGGATCGGCTTCAGGTCATAGCAGAAAATAGCGTTGCTCATTTGATAAAATCGTTCACCGAGAATTGGCATACGGAACCTCCTGATTTTGAAATTCAGAGATAAATTTTTCTTGCGTTCCGAGAGCCTCCCTGTTAAACTGTTCGCAGATGGAGTCTGCGTTTTTCGGAACGCGGCGTGCCGCCGGACTGTTGCAGCAGTTTCGGCGGCTTTCCTTTTTGATAGGGACGCTGAGATTTTTCTTACTCTGATTGCCGATGAATATCACCACCATTCATAAAAATTTTCGTCAGCCACACGCCATACACCTTCCTGCCCTGTGATCCTTTCTGACCTCCACGGCGTTTTCTTCCCCGTTGGTACGCTTGTATATCGTGACACGGTCACAATGTAGTCCTGGCGATACTTCTCCCGGCGAGTATGAACTTTGGCGGTGGGTATTCAATTGTCGAGGTGCAACGGGCAACCAATAGAATCCTCTTGACTTTTGGTCCTGACCTGATTAGACTTATTTTTAGTATCATAATTTTATTGGTCGCCGCATCTTGCAGTCTAACACGATAGGTCACCCTTTGTCAAGACCTATCGTTTCGTTCTTGAATAGTAAGTCTAATCCGAGAGGGAGTTTTTTCATGTCTGAGTATATGTTTAAGACCTATATCGCTAACGGAAGAGAGTATTTCATTTACAGCGATGATGTTTCTGATGCCCGCTTTATACAAAAAATAGACTTTCCGTTTTCGGAAAGCCTTTTTTCCCTGCTCTACCTCGACATCTGGAAATGGGAACCCCAAATCAAGAAGATCGACCGTGCGCTTTTAAACTTGTACAGGACACGCGACGCCAGATACACCGAAGATGTATTCTTCACTTTACAGAACTTATCCGATGTGCATATATTCTTTAAGCTGCTGTTCCTGGATTGGTCCAAGAAACTGAATGAAGCAGAGAAGGACAATTTTGCTCACGTATCTGACATGCTGCCCCACAAAGCCATTGCGCATATCCCCAGCAATATTGATTACGCGCAGAAGCAGATCAAGGATCTGCTGGAGCGTGTATTAGACATGGATGCCAGCAAGCGTTCTGTTGCCAGCAGGCTCTATGATTATTACAAGGACCCTTATCACGTAGACCCACGTCCTTTTGAGTTCCAACCGTTGACGGTGTCTTTTGAGATGATCGACCGAAACGCCTATGCGGAAGTCCTTTATCCAAAGAGCATCTATGACTTGATCGATTACTATCTGCGGGAGTGGGTCAGGCGGGAGCAGAAGATGCGGGTCTGCAAAAACTGCGGGAAGTATTTCGCAATCACTGGGCGAACCAACGCCGAATACTGTGACCGTGTGTTTGATTCGAAGGGACGTACCTGCAAGGACGTTGGTGCCATTGCAAAGTGGACACGGGAAAAAGATACGGACGATGTCTTCAAGGCATACCGCCGGGAATACAAAAAGCGGTTTGCCTGGACGAAGTCCGGGAAGATCCTGCCGGAGGAACTATACGCCTGGGGTGAGCGTGCCAGGGAAAAGAAGGCCGAGTGCGACAGCGGGAAGATCACGCTGGAAGAGTATGTTGACTGGTTGAAAGATTCCTGATTGAAAAAGTATGGCGCAGTCTGAACTCTTCCAGGCTGCGCCATATATTATCCCTCAGAACAGAGTCAAAAATTTCGTAAGGATTCCCGCAAGAAGTGGAACTACAAGGTGAGAAAAAACACTGTGAATCCCTGTTGGAGGCACTTGTGGCCCTCAAGGTACAGGCCTATTAAAGTACCAAAAGCGCCTGAAGAAAGTCGGTAGTACCGCACTGCCCATTCTGAACGATTTCCTGCTACATACTATTACCGACGAGTGTATACGTTTATTCTTAGCCCATTCTGCGGACTCGACAATAGGTAGGCTACCGGTTCGATTCCATCCTAATGGCCATCTCTTTATCTTCCGGCAGACTTTCAATAAGTGCTTTCTGATAGCGGCAATCTCTGGTCGATTGATAAGGAACCATTATTGTATCCTTACCAAACTGATCTACAACAGCATCCGCCAACCGATTATGAACCCGTATCCGCACATTGTAGGCTTTCCCGTGATACATACTGAATACTCTGATTTGGTAGCTTTTATATATGACTGGCAGATTCACGCTTTATAAGGCGGGAGCTTGCCGTGAGAAGCAGCGGAACGACAAGACTTTACTTTTATTCCTAATTCTGATATGAATAAAGGCGGTTGAAATGAATTCATAAAACAGTTGCTGTACGGTTCCTCCAACGGTCATCCATCCGGAATGCGAATTGCTTTTTCAACACACATATCATATAGAAAGGCAGCCACTGTGCTTCTTCCGCACCGTGACTGAACAATAACAATGATGCAACACCCTTTACTTCTCGCCCACCGGGGCTTCTCCGGAATCTATCCTGAAAACAGCCCTTTGGCTTTCCACATGGCTGCGGAAAAAACGAACGTCGACGGCATTGAGAGCGATGTTCATATCTCAAAGGACGGTAAGCTGGTCATTTTCCACGACGCCTCTGTGGAGCGCACCTCCAATGGTACCGGCTTTATCCGGGACCTGACCTATGCCGAACTGCTGGAGCTGGACATCGGCGCCTGGAAGTCCCCGGAATTTGCCGGGCAACGCATCTGGACCCTAGGGCAGCTGCTGGACTTCTGCCGGGAAACCCGGCTGCTCCTGAATCTGGAACTGAAAAATTACGAGGTCTTTTACGATGGTCTGGAACAGCGGGTCATAGATGAGATCTGCGCCCGCGGGATGCAGGAACAGGTCTTCGTCTCCTCCTTCAACCACATCTCCATGCAGCGGTTCAAGGAGCTGTGCCCGGAGATCGATACAGGGCTGCTGTATGACAAGCCCCTTCTGGATATGGAGCACTACCTTCTGCGCTCCAACGCCGACAACATGCACCCCCGCTATATGCTGCTGCAGTATCAGCCGGAGCTGGCGGACCTGTTCCACAGCCGGGGCATGAAGGTGAACACCTGGACGGTGAACGACGAGGAATCCATGGAAGACATGCTCCGCCACGGCGTTGACGGTATCATCTCCAACTATCCGGACCTGCTGTGCCGCGTGGCGGACCGTGTCCTCGGCTGAACATCTGAACAAAAGGTCCCCGGAGTCTGCACTCCGGGGACCTGCTTTTTACTTCAGTGCCATGGCGGGGTTTTCCCGGTCCAGCCAGTCCAGGAACTCCTCAAAATTCTGAATGACCACATCGGGCTTCTCCGACTCCGCAATGGGGATGCCCACATCCTTCTGGGCGGTGAGGAAGGAGTAGATCTGCGCCGCACGGCCAAAGCCGGCCCGCTTGGCGCCGATGATATCACGGGATACTGTGTCCCCCACATAGACACAGTTCTCCGGTCTGCAGCGCATCTGCCGCATGGAGATGCGGAAAATCTCAGGGTGCGGCTTGCGGTAGCCGGTAACGCTGGAGACGGTCACATCCTCCATGTAGTCCCGGATGCCGTACATCTCCAGCACATTGAACACGTTGTAGAGGGAGGCGTTGTTGGAGATGACGCCGATGTGATAGCCCCGTGCCTTCAGGCCGTCCAACAGTTCTTTGACGCCGGGGCGCAGCTCCCGGTGATAGTAGGTGATCTCCCAGAGGTTGGCCAGCTCCTCCGTGATGGGAAGCAGCTTTTCCCGGTCGAAGCCGAAGGATTTCAGATAATAGCCGGGCCAGATCTCCTCGGGCTTGGCCTCCAGCATGTTGCCCTCGCTCCAGCGCTTGTAATTCTTCACACCGGCCAGGACCCGCTCCTGAAATTCCTGATCCGTGCAGCCCGGCTCCAGGCCGTTGGCCTGCAGGACCTTTTTCAGCTGCTCCATCGCATCGGTGACAGTGTCATCGTTGTACCAAATATCCTCCAGGGTGCCGCCCATATCAAACAGGACTGTGTTCAGCATAGCATGATCTCCTATCTCTCTTTTATCTCGGGATGGTACAGTTGGCCCAGACGGCGTTGTGGTCAGATAACTCCTGACCGCCGAAGGCCTCCAGCGGAGAACCGGGGGCCGCAAAGGGCCAGGTCTCCCGGCAGGTGGAAATGGTGCGGCTGTCCGTGGGCTCCAGGTCCCGCAGCAGCAGCCAGTCCAGCCGCAGGTCCAGATGATGTCCGCCCGCACTGTCCCGGCAGGTGATCACCGGAGGCAGCGGCTTGCGGCGGGTGGCGATGGGATGATCGGGCATGGCCTTGTAGCCGGCCTTTTCTGCGGCAGGCAGGCAGCCCTCCCAGGCGGCCACATCTTCCAGACAGCGGCGCTGCAGCTCCGGACTGCCGGCGATCTCCTGGATGGCGTCCTTGTCCCGGCCGTCAAAGGTGTTGGTGTTCAGGTCTCCTCCCAGGGCCACCGGCATCCCGACAAACATTTCGTCGGCGGCCTTCAGAATGGTCTCTAGCTGCTCCTGACGGCCGGGGCCGTGGGTACGGTTCTCCGGATGGATGGTTCCCACGCCCACGCTCCTGCCGTTCACATCCAGCTCCGCCAGGATGGCCAGACGGCCACCGATGCGGCGCTGTCGGTCAAAGTACCAGTTGTACTGCTCCGGCAGCCGGACCACCTTTGCGTGCTTGATGGGCCAGCGGGAGAAAATGGCGTTGCCGTGGAAGCCCTTGGCGTCCTCCCCGTTCACCAGTTCGATGAACTCCAGGCCGAACACGTAGTTCATGCCCAGGTGCTCCGCCAGTTCTTTTGTGGTATCCCGCTGACCGGAGCGGAAGCAGCCGTCGTCCAGCTCGTTGGCCAGGATCACGTCGTAGGGCCTGACCTCCGGGCAGGTTTCCAGGAAGTCGCCCAGCTCCGCCAGGTGTACGCCCCGCTCCATATTGAACACCAGGATACCCAGGGAGTCCTGTGCCTGTTCGGGTGCAGCGGCGATGTTGTGAATCTCCGCCTGAGAGAATTGGGGGATCATGGCCATGACCTCCTCCTGAGAGGTATGGTCCAACAGCGCACCCAGGCGCTGGCGTTCATCATTGGGAAGTCCGTTCATGGGATGGGGGTCCTCCTTCATCTGTTGGTTTGGTGCTTGACACAGGTGGAGCGTATGATCAGCTCCGGCTCCAGGATGTCCTCCGTGTGCGCCCTGGAGCCGTTGATCTTCTCCAACAGCCGTTCCACCGCGATCTGTCCCTGCTGGTACTTGTGCTGGGAGACAGTGGTCAGATGGATACGGTGCAGCGCCCCGAAGGCGATATTATCATAGCCAACCATAGACAGGTCCTCCGGTATGCGGACACCCCGCTCCTCCGCCGCTTCCAGGACCTTCAGGGCAGTCATATCCGAGTAGGCAAAGATGGCGTCCGGCAGGGGACCCTTCAGCAGCTCCAGAGCGGTCTCATAGCTCCACTGGCGCATGAGGGTCACATTGGGAGGCGCGGGCAGCTCCCGGCCCTCCAACCCAGCCTCCGCCAGTGCCCGGCGGAAGCCGCGGATGCGCTGTTCCCGGGTACGGGAGGTAGTCCGCCCTCCAAGAAACAGAATGTCCCGGTGACCCAGGCGGATGAGATAGCGGGCGGCGGCATAGGCGCCGGTCTCGTTGTCCGCCATCACATAGCTGGGACTTTCATCGTGGTTGGCACCCAAGTAAACACAGGGCAGTCCGCCCAGCACTTCCCGGTGGCGCAGCTGGCTCTCCGGAGAGACCGAGTTCACTAAGATGCCGTCCACCTGACGGGCCACCAGGTTTTCAATGGCACGCAACTCCCGGTCCTCCTTGCGGAGAGAATTGCTCAGAAACACCCGGCAGCCGTGGGCTGCGGCGGTCTCCTCAATGGCGGTGGCCATTCCGGAGAAGTAGGGGTTGGAAATGTCCGGCAGCACCAATCCGATGGTATGCGTAGCATGTCCGGACAGTCCCCTTGCTGCTGCATTGGGCACATACCCCAACTGGGCACAGGCCGACCGGACCCGCTCCTTGGTCTCGCTGCTGATTTCGGGCCGGTCGTCCAGGGCGCGGGAAACCGTGGCGGCGCTGACGCCCGCCAGAGCCGCCACATCCTTAATCGTCGCTCTCTTCTTCATCTTCGTCGTCCTCATAAAGCAGCATGGCTTCCTCCTGGGCGGAGCGGGATGCGAAAGCGGAGCGGTCCGCCTGCAGGCCGAACATGGCCTCCTCCACCGTGGCCGGAGGTTCCTGTACGAAGGATTCCGGTACAGAGTGCTTCGGCACGGAGCGCTCCTGATCGGCAGGCTCCGGACGGGGCGCCTTTGCGGCCTTCTCCTTTTCCACAGCCTCCCGCAGTTCTTCGGCTATGGTCTTTCTATGGTTCAGCGTGGGATTGGCACGCTTTATTTTCAAATAAATGGGCCACGTCACGGCATTGCCCACCAGCACGGGGGCCAGACCGTAGAGCGTGATGATATATAGCATCAGGGGCCGGGCGTCTTCCTCCAGCAGGAAGGCCACGGCGTAAAAAACAAGCAGCAGTACAGCCAGGCCCAGGAAGCCGTAAGGGGCTACCCGCTTGTCCTTCAGCAGAAACAGCAGACAGCAGACCGCCGTGCCCAGCACAGAAATGATGAGGGCCTGGACTACCAGCGTGGCAGCGGCGCTGCCCAGAGAGACGGCGTCGTTGAGCGGTTTTGCCAAAAAGGCGTACAGCAGGCCGAACACGGCCAGATCCAGCAGGGCCGCGCCGAAGGCGGCCAGGGCCAGGGGACTTTTTCTCCGATTGAAACGGTCAACAAAAAAACTCATAACAGGCTCCTTGTGAGCGGCAGGTCATAGAGGGACACAAGAGGAAAGCGGCGGGCGGGGAATCCGCCCGCCGCTTGGTGGCTTACATGTCAGTCAGGCCGAACAGAATCAGCCCAGCATCTGCCAGAAGTCGCGCACGGTGTTGTAGTTCACATAGATCTCGTTGGCGTCGAAGGGAGCCACATTGATCTCAGAATAGGGAGTGGAACCGTCAGCGGGAGTGATGTCGTCACGGACAGGCCAGCCACCCAGGGTGTTGAAGGGCTTGTAGCCGGAGGTATCGCCGTCAATGCCGCCCATCATGAAGCGGACCAGCAGCTTGGCAGCGGCGGGATGCTCGCAGCCTTCCACAATGTACAGGGTGTTGACAGCGGGGATACCGGTGTCAGGCTCCAGGTTCACGGGAGCGAAGACCCAGCCGTTCTCCTCGGCCTTACGCAGCTTGGAGGAAGCGCAGAAGCCAACCGGGGGATCCTTCTGGCCGGGGGTGCCGACGGACTCGGCGATCTCGTCGGAGGAAGCGGTGAAGATGGGCTCGTTGGCGTGCAGGCGCTTCAGGAACTCGAAGCCGGCGTTCTCACAGCCGTCGGACAGCTTCAGCTCTTCGCCGTAGAAGTCCTTGTAAGCGGCGGCCAGACGGTCAGGCTCCTCACCCACGCAGAAGCCGGTGATCCAGGAGCCCCAGGACAGGTTGTCCAGAGGATTCTGCATCATGATCTTGCCCTTCCACTGGGGCTCGGTCAGCTGCCAGATGTTGGTGATGGGAGAACCGTCGGGATAAGCCTCGGTGTTGTAGAAGAGCTGAGTCAGCTCAATGTACAGCGGAGTGGCGGTGGCGGTGTACTCGGGGTCGATGTGGGAGAAGATGTCAGCGGGCTGGTAGTTGTAGAACTTGCCGCCCTGGACGTATTCGATGTACATGGAGCCGTCCTGGTCCTTGATGTGGACCACGTCAGCGGTGGGGGCGCCGGCGTCATACTCACGGGTGACCTTCTCCAGCAGCTCGTTGGTGGAAATATCAAAGGGCACGCACTCCAGGCCGGGATACTTTGCCATGAAAGCATCGGCAACCTTGGTGCAGCGGGAGGAGATGGAGTACAGGGTCACGGTAGCGCCTTCCTCCAGGGCCTGCTGATACAGTTCCTCGTCGGTCTCGTCGGTGTTGTAGATGCCGGACTTCTGCTCCCACTCGGTCAGATCGGACGCAGCGGGAGTCTCAGCGGGGGTCTCGGACTGGGCAGGGGTCTCAGCGGGCTTTTCCTCGGTCTTCTTGCCGCCGCAGGCGGTCAGGCTGAGAAGCATGACCACGGCCATGAGGGCGGCCAGAGCGTTCTTGTGCTTGAACATTTCCTTTTCCTCCTTGATTTCTTCCGTTTTATTTCGTGCGGCATCCGCCGCAGGGGGTACATTCTCAGACGCAGTACTTGATGAGGTTCTCGGTGTTGGTGTCGAACACGTTGATCTTCTTGGGATTGAAGCCCAGATAGACGGTTTCGTCACTGCCGTAGTGGGTGGAGCCCAGTTCCTTGACGGTCAGCATGTCGCCGCCCACCCGGACGGTGACCAGGGTCTCGGAACCAGCGGGCATGCCGGAGTACACATGGCCCTCGATGCGGTGCAGATCGTCGGGGGTGCGGGTGATGCTCAACTGCTCGGGGCGGATGCCCAGGGTCACGTCCAGCTCGCCGCCCTGGGGGGCGTCGGGGGTCATGTCCGCCCGCTCAAAGCTGATCTGGCCCACGGAGCTCTCGGTGGTCATGCCGGCGGCGTCCACCGTAGCGGTGCCCTTGACGAAGTTGATGCTGGGGTTGCCGATGAAGTCGGCGGTATAGAGGTTGCAGGGGTTGTCGTACAGCTCCAGGGGAGGTGCCACCTGGACCAGCTCGCCCTTGCGGAAGAGAGCAATCTTGGTGGACATGGTCAGGGCCTCCACCTGGTCATGGGTCACGTAGATGATGGTGGTGCCGGTCTCGTGGTGCAGGCGCTTCAGCTCGGCCCGCATGTCCACGCGGAGCTTGGCGTCCAGGTTGGACAGAGGCTCGTCCAGCAACAGCAGACGGGGCTCGGACACGATGGCGCGGGCGATGGCCACACGCTGCTGCTGACCGCCGGACAGCTCGGTGGGATAGCGCTTGGCGTACTCGCCGATCTGCATCCGCTCCAGGGCGCTGGCCACCTTCTTTTCGATGACGTCGTTGGCTTCCTTGCGGATCTTCAGGCCAAAGGCAACGTTTTCATACACGGTCATGTGGGGCCACAGGGCGTAGGACTGGAACACCAGGTTCAGGTTCCGCTTGCTGGGAGGGGCAAAGTAGGCCTCGGTGGCATTGACCATTTCCTTGCCGTCCATGTAAATGAAGCCGTTTTGGGGTTTTTCCAGGCCGGAGACCACACGCAGGGTGGTGGTCTTGCCGCAGCCAGAGGGGCCCAGCAGGGTCATGAAGTCGCCGTCCTCGATGGTCAGGTTCAGGTCCTTCAGGACGTGGTTCTTGCCGTAGAATTTATCGACATTCGTCAGTACGATCTTGCTCATAATTCGTTTTCGTCTCCTTTCTGTTCTCAACCGGCCATGCTCTTGGCCAGGTCGGCGTCTCCGAAGATGTTAGCCAGCGCGTACACCAGGAACACGATGGAGAACATCACGATGGCCACGCAGTTGGATGCCTGGGGGCAGTTCTGGTTCTGATACTGGAACGCCAGGTAAGGCAGCGTGGAGGTCTTGGGAGTCATGATCAGGATGATCAGGTCCAGTTCCTTCATAATGGAGACGAAGATCAGCATAAAGCCGGAGATGAAGCCGCCCTTGGACAGGGGGAACACGATCTTCACAAAGCGCTTGAAGAAGCCGGCGCCCTCGATGGTGGCAGCCTCCTCCAGCTCGCCGCTGATCTGCAGCATGTTGGAGGTGCCAGCGCGGGAGGCGAAGGGCAGGTGCTTGACCACGGAGGTCAGAGTCAGCAGGGCAAAGGTGCCGTACAGGGCGGGGATCAGCTCCACACCGAACAGGCTCTGGGGTTTGGAGAACATGGAGAGGTAGATGCCGCCAAAGGCCACGGAGGGGATCAGATAGGGGATGAACACCAGCTGCTCTACCAACCGGCCATGGAGCTTGCCGCGGCCCTTGGCGCAGATGTAGCCCAGCATCTGGCCGAAGATGGTGCCGAACACACCGTTGACGAAGGTCAGCTTCAGGGAGTTCCACAGGGACAGCTTGAAGTTGCTGTTCTTGAAGATGCCCGGGACGCCTTCCATAATGTTGGGGTCGCCCTCGCCGATCCAGTAGTACAGCGTAAAGTTGGACAGCGAGTAAGTGCCCTCCTTCAGCATGCAGCTCTCAACGATCAGAATGACCACCGGCATGATGATGCCGACGATGAAGAAGATAAACAGGATCACCGTGATGATGGGCTTCCACCCGGCCAGACCGATGGGAGTGGACCGGCCGCCCTTACCGCCCACGGTGGCATAGGACTTCCGGGTGCCGATGAGCTTCTGGTTGATGAACACCGACAGGGATGCGATGCAGATCATCAGAATGGCCATGGCAAAGGCCGTCTGGGTGTTCTGGGACTTGCTGTTGGAGTACAGCTCACTGGACAGGGTCCGGAAGCTGACGGGAGCGCCCAGATAGTTGATGGTGCCGAAGGTGCCGATGGCCTTGGAGAAGGTCAGGATGACGGCGGACAGCATGGCAGGCAGCACCAGGGGCAGGGTGATCTTCCGCAGAATGAGGGTCTTGCTGGCGCCCTGGATCTCGCCCATCTCCTCCAGCTCGGAGTTGATGGAGTTCAGCGCCGCGGAGACCAACAGGTATGTATAGGCGTAATAGTGCAGCGTCAGCACGATGATGATGGCGATGCGGCCATAGGCGATGGGAGAAAGGATACTCTCGATCACTTCATTGGATACGCCTGCGTTCATCATCATGGATGCCACAAAGCCCGGCGCACCGCCTACGCGGGGTGTCTTGAACATGGAAAGCCATGCCTGGGACTTTACCCAGGAGGGGATCATATAGGGAATGATGACCGCCAGGGAGAAGAAGGGCTTGAAGGGCAGGTCGCTGCGGACCATGAGCCATGCCAGACAGGAGCCCAGGGCAATGGCGCAGACAGACACGCCGAAGCCAATGGTCAGGGAGTTCAGCAGAGGCTTGATCAGCAGGTTCCAGCTCAGGTCGCTGGCCAGCAGCCGCTGCCAGTAATAAAAGGTGAATTTACCCACATCCTCCATGGTCCCGCCGGTGGCCCGCAGGTCCCGCTGGGAGAGCTGGAAGGTAGTGGCCAGCATATCCAGCAGGGGAAGAACGATCAGATAAGCCAGCAGGATAATGGCGATCAGCACGATCACATTATACGGATTGGTGACCACTGCCTTGATTTGGTTCTTCAGCCGTCGGGATTTGGAGTAGTTTTGCTCGTGTTGCTTCATCGCGTGGAGACACCCTCTCTCTTTCCTGGTTTCTGCCGAAAGCACCGCTATATGAATCGGCAATTTATGCAAACGTTTTCGGCTTTCTGGCTTTACATTAGCATTATTCAGGAAGAATTGTCAAGGTCTCCTTTGCATTTTTCACATTAAACACTATATTGCGCTTTATTATTTGTGCAGTATATATAACATCTTTTTGGCGATACTTTTGTTATAATAGAGCCAACGAAAGCGATTCCATCTAGTTTTCGGCCGTATTTTTTCAAATAATCGGCCGTTATTCCCGGAATACTTCCTGTTTTCCTGGGGAAGAGTCTCCCGGAGACACTTCCTGGCCTGTTGTATTGTGCAAACGTTACCAGTATTTAAGGAGGGTGAGTGCTCATGCGGCGTGTGACTATCAAGGATATTGCCCGGATAGCGGGGGGTTCCGTGCCTCCTGTCTCCCGCGCTTTGAACGACGCCCCGGAAATCAGCCCCGAGACCCGGGATCGGATTCTGCAGCTCTGCCGTGAGGAGGGCTACCGCACCAATCTGCTGGCTCGCAGCCTGATCTCCAACCGTACCAACGTCATCGGTGTCATCCTGTCGGACATCTCCGCCCCTTACCATGCGACGCTGGCCCTGCACATCGAAACCTGCGCCGCCGAATTGGGCTATCAGGTTATGCTGTGCAGCGGACAGCCCGGCTCGGACCGCATCCATGAACTTTTTGATTTTCTCATCAGCCAAGGTGTGGACGGAATCCTGTTGACCAGCGCCAGCAACAGCGCCATCCCCCTGCTGGAGCATTATCAGTCCGCGGTACCCACAGTTCTGATCGGAGCCGCCTTTGCCCCAGTGGCGTCCTCCATGCGCATCAACTCCGTCTGTACGGACAATTATGTGGGCGGACAGATGGCCGCCCGGTATCTCCATGGCCTGGGCCACCGGCAGGTGGTCTATCTGGGCGTGCGCAAGGGCAGTGACACCCACTTGCTGCGGCACCGGGGATTTCTGGACGCGGCGGAGGAACTGGACATGACGGTGGACACCATCTGGAATCCGGGCAGTCACTCCACCTCCGAAAGCGGATACCGGCTGGCCCGGCACTTTTTTCTGCAGCCCTTCTCCCACACCGCTGTGTTTGCCGCCTCGGACCTGATGGCCCTGGGCATCATGCAGGCGGCGGATGAACTGGGCATCGCCATCCCGGAACAGTTGTCTTTGCTGGGCTTTGACAACATCGATTACGCCGCTCTGCCTAAAATTCGGCTGACAACCATCTCTCAGCGTGCTGAAGCCCTGGCCCGGTCCGGCGTGCGGCTGCTGACAGAGTTGATCCAGCAGGATGACGGGCTGGAGTTTACCCAACGCTTGCTGACACCGGAACTGATTCAGAGAGATACCTGCTGTGAAGTATGTGGAAAGGATGGGGCAGAATTTCAAACGAACCGCTGTAATATATCTGTCACCTGAGCATCTACAAACTGCTGCGGGGAGGCAACGATTTCTCATTTGCATGTATTATCATAATGATCTGACATGAACCACAATCTCTCCTGAATTGTAGACGTGGAGATATCTCTTTTGTGCCTGCTGCGTATTTTTGTTATCATTCGTCTTGTTCATATACTTCCCCACCATCTGATGGAGTAGGGGTGGTGCAGAGCAAGTTGCCTGGGGCGGAAAGATGTACTTGACAATCGTTCCGGTTCAAGCTACTATCACGGCAACGAGGTTTGTCCTCAAGTCAAAGCCCCGGCTCCGCCTGGTTTGGCGGAGCCGGGGCTTTGACCAATACGCTGACCAATATCAGAAAATCAGCGGGTGGACACAGTGGACAAGGCAGTGATTTGTGCCCACAGAAAGTGGGGCCAAAAGTGCCGGAAAGCACCCAATAGCAGGGCTTTGACGTCCCGACGTATCTTCACACGCAGGAGGTCACTGGTTCGAGTCCAGTAGTCTCCACCAAAAAGTTCCTGATTTCTTGTGAAATCAGGAACTTTTCTTTGATTTTTACAACTTTTTCACAACTTTGCAGTGTCCCGATTTTTCCCCGTTTTTGATTGACCACAGAAATACCACAGACAGGAAAACTCCCGCATCTGCGGGAGTTTCTTTTTTCGCTTTCACGGCCGGTCCCCTGCTTCCTGGAGCCGCCTCCGCTCCGCCTGGATCTCCGCTTTCATGGTGGCAATCAGGACTTTCAGCTTTTCCTCACACTCTTCCAGAGTGTGGCCGTAGACGTTCCGGGAGCGCTGTTTGCCGTCCGGCCCTCTGGGGGAATACCGCCCTTCCCAGAGGTGTTCCCCAATCTGATGGACGCAGCCGGTGCCGGGCTTGCGCCGCTTCCCAGGGTCCGCCCGGAAGGTGGTCATGGTTGGATGCTTTGTCTCCTGAGCTGCCTCGGTTGGCGCCTCCTGCTTCCCGATCCCCTGGTCGATTTTGGCCGCTGCCTGCCGCTCCATGGCTTTCGTCACATGGGTGTAGACATTCAGGGTGGTGCTGGAGGACCGGTGTCCCACCACCGCCGAGAGGGTCTTCACGTCCATACCGTATTCCAGCGCCGTGGTCACAAAGGTGTGCCGCAGATCGTGAAACCGGATCTTGGGGCACTTGGCCCGTTTCAGGACCCGGCTCAGCAGCTTCCGAACTGCCGCCGGGTCCCGGGGCGCATCCTCCTTTTTGGGGGACGGGAACATCCAGCGGGAATCCACCTGCTTCCGGTATCGCCGCATTTGCTCCGTCACAGCGGGCGAGAGAACGATGGTGCGGACGGCGGCGTCCGTCTTGGGCTGGGACACTGTCAGCTTTCCCCGCACCCGGGAAACCTGTCTGCTGATGCGCAGCTCACCGGTCCCAAGGTCCAGGTCCTCCCACCGGAGGGCCAGAAGCTCGCCCCGCCGCAGGCCTGCGGACAACTCCAGAAGAAGCAGCTCGTAGCAGCCGTCCTCCTTGGCCTGGATCAGCAATCGCTGCATCTCCTCCCGGGTCAGCACCTGCATCTCCCGCCTCCCCTCTCCCGGCAGCTTGCAGCCCTCGGCGGGGTTCACGGGGATCAGCCCCTCCTCCACCGCCTGGGCCAGCGATGCCCGGCAGGTGATGTGGCAGCCCCGCACAGAGCGGTCAGACAGTCCCGGCCCGTAGAGGTCCGTTCTGTTCAGCCGCCCGCTGTGCTTGAGCTGGTGGTAAAACTGCTGGAGGTTCGCCTCTGTCAGCTTGTTCAGGGGGATCTCCCCCAGGGACGGGATGATGTGCCGGTAGATCCGCAGCTCATACTCCTGCTGGGTGCTGGGCCGGAGAGCGGGCATGGAATAAGTCTGATACCAGTGATCCAGCCACGCCCCGAAGGTCATGCCTGATTCAATTTCTTTAGGCTGCTCCGGAGGGCGGCATTGCTCCCGCAGGGCTTTTAGCTTCCGCAGGCACTCCCCTTTTGTTTTGGCCAAGCAGTTCTTCGTCCTGGGATACCCCCGCTGGTCGTAGCCCACCACGCATCGTCCCTCCCAGCGGCCGTCTTTTCTCAGGTGGACGCTGCCGCTGCCGGGTTTTCGCCGCTTTGCCATGGTGCCAACTCCTTTCCGAAGATGTCGGTCATGAAGGTGTCTATCACCTGGGCCGCCTGATGCTGCATATCGCCGGTGACGTGGGCGTAAGTGTCCAGGGTGAAGCTGGCCTTGGTGTGGCCCAGGATGCCGGAGAGAGTCTTGGCATCCACGCCGCTGGCCAGGGCGTGGGTGGCGAAGGTGTGCCGAAGGTCGTGGAACCGCAGCTCCGGCAGTCCTGCCCGCTTCAGCAATGCCTTCATCCGGTTGTAGGCCATGTCCGGCGGCAGGGGCTGCTCCGGCAGAAGCGGATGGCAGAAGATCCACTGGGAGCAGGAGCGCTTCTTCCGCTTTTACAGCAGCTCCGCCGTGCTGGGCGGCAGGGTGATGACCCGCTTGCCTGCCCCGGTCTTGGTGGCTCCCGCGGTGACGCCTCCGCCCCTCCGTCGGTGAATCGTGCGGCGGACGGAGAGGGTCCCCTGCTTGCTGTCGAAGTCCGACCACATGAGGCCGCAGATCTCGCCTTTCCGCAGGCCGGTGGTCAGCTCCGTGTAGAAGAAGTCGTACCAGATGGGATCTTTTCTGATTTCTTCCATAAGGCACTCCAGCTGGGCGTCATTGAGGATCTTCCTGGGGGCCGTCTCCTTTTTGGGCAACGTGACCCCCTGGGTGGGATTCTGGGGAATGAGCCGCGCCCGCACCGCCGCGTCCATGGCCAGGTGGAACACCCCGTGGAGACGGCGGACGGTGGAGGCGGACAGGGCGTGGCCGTACTCCGGGTCCTCCCGGACGCGGCCATGCTGCTGGACATCCCGGTACAGCTTCCGGACATCGTCTGGGGTGATCTTGCTGATGGGCTTGCTGCCCAGCCGGGGCTTGATGTAACACTGGATATGATGGCGGTAACTTTCCAGGGTACTCTCCCGCACGGAGGGGGCCACCAACTCCTCCAGCCACTGGTCCAGCCACTCCCCCAGGGTCATGCGGCTGTTCTCGGTGAGATCCACGCCCCGGTAGGTACTCATCTCCCGGTGGAGCTTTTCCGTCAGGGCTTTCTGATTCCCGGCAGACACATAGCGGAAGATGGAGTCGCCGTTCTCCTTGTGACCCACCACGATGCGGCCCTCCCAGCGGCCGTCCTCCCGTTTGCGGACCATGCCGTCCCCGGACGGTCTGCGCTTGCTCATGTCCGTTCACCTCCCGTTCCTCCGGCGCCTTTTCTTTGATATAGCGACGCAATCTTCATCGATCTTCCCGCTCCATCCGACGCATCGCCCGCTCCTCTTCCTCGTCGTCGAAGGAGTAGGGTTCCAGTTCTCCGGCGATCCCCAGGGCCAGCCGGAACCCGGCGGTGAAGGCCGCCAGGGAGGTCTCCTCCCGCAATTCGATCCCCAGATCCGCCAGCTTCAGCAGCTTCTCCCGGTCCTGCCGGTCCAGCTGCTCCCGCAGCTCCCGGCGGAGCGCCTCGATCTCCTCCCGCACGTCCGCATACTCGGGTTCCCGGAAGAACCGCTGGTGCAGGGCCCGCATGTAGTCGTTCATGTGTCTCGCCTCCTATCAGCGACACACAATACCGGAACACGCGGCAAATAGCCAGGGGTTTTGACCACAGTTCAGAAAGAATTATCATTTGCGGCGGTTCGAACGGCGGGGCCTATTATTGTTTACGGCGACGCAGGATTTGCATTTTCTACCACTTCAACCAGCCTCTTAACCTTCCTAAAAACTTTCTTTTCGATTTGCAACAATTCATCTATTATGCTACAATGCACGCATAACCACTTCTTTGTATGGAGGGTTTTTATGTCTCATTCTATTGAACAGTCTGTACGGGCCGCTGAAGTATCTTTGCGAATGGAGGGGCTTTTTGTTTCAGAATCGTGCAAAGAGCTTTGCCGCAAACTCCTGGCCGGGGAAATTACGCTGGAACAGTACCTGTCCTATGTTACTCCCAGCAAAGGGAACACATAAAATATGGCTTACAACATTGATTCAATAACAGACGATTGCTATCCTGGCACAACTTGTCTGATCAATAAGATGGGGATCCGGGATGAAGCTGTATTAGCAGAGACCGAAGCTGCAGTCGTTCTTGGCAAGGCCAGTCTTTTGGATCAGCACCCTATTCAGGGTGACTTTGACTTTGATCATTACAAACGTATCCACCACTTTTTATTTTCTGACCTCTATGACTGGGCAGGCCAAATACGCACCATCAATCTTTCAAAAAAGGGAACTGAATTTGTCCCGGCAGATGAGATTATACCGTGCGCGGCGGCTTGTTTTGCACGATTGAACTCATTTCATCCTGACGGCCTGTCCCAACATCAATTTGCCGAAGAGATTGCGGACTTTTATCATACGATTAATATGCTGCATCCCTTTCGCGAAGGAAACGGACGTACGCAGCGCGTGTTCTTCACACAATGGATTAGACATCTTGGCTATGAACTCGATCTATCTGCCGTTGATCCAGATACTTTTATGATCGCTACCATCTATGCGGCACAGGGAGTCATGGATCAGCTAGTTTCTTTTTTTGAAGAGACGATTCAATTGCCCCGTATGGATATCCAATGATGCTCGCTATGGTGACGGGACCCGGCAGGAATTTGGAAGGATCCGTGGAAGGCGTTACAGTGAACGGCATTGCTGAAACCAACTTGCCGCTCTGTTCAGCACTCAACGAGAATACAACTATCACTTTCTGACCGCCGCAGGGATAGCCTGCGGCGGTCATTTTCGCAGCCAGAAATTCTTACAACCCCTTCATGGTCATGCCGCCCCAGGTTTGCGTCTGTGTCTGCTCTTCTTCGTGGTCATCAGGCTGGTGGCCCAGAGCGATGCGCAGTTCCTGGAGCTCCTGCATCCGCTTGCGGTCGATGTGCAGCCTCGGCTGTGCGGAAACAGTTGGGGCATTGTCCCGGAAGATGTTGCTCATGTGGTAGAGCAGGCGGGACACTGTGAACAGGAGCTGCGGCTGGTGCCATTGATCTTGGCGTTCCAGAACGTACTGAGCGTTTGGATAGCCATACGCGTCCGCCAGCCGGAAGCAGTTGCGTGCCGCTTCCTTGTCTTTGGGAACGCCGCTGCCTGTGAGGTACAGCTTCCCCAGCAGGTAGCTGGCCCAGGGGTGGTTCCGGTCGGCTGCGCGGCGGAGATACTCCGCCGCTTTGGCTGTGTTCTTTCGCACGGATTTGCCCGTCAGATATTCCTTGCCCAGCCGGTAGGCAGCGTCGGTGTTTCCGTTTTGAGCTGCTCGTTCCAACCACTGGATTCCATCATCAGCGTCATGCACCTCCGGATCGTCAGAGAGATATAGCTTGCCGAGAGCGTACTGAGCTGCGGGCAGATTTCGCTTCGCCGCCAGTTCCAGCCAGTAGGCGGCTCGTTCTGCGTCCGGCAGCAGTAAGCCGCCATCCCGATACAACAGTCCCAGGAAGTACTGGGCGTGGACATCGCCGTACTCCGCCAGACGCTCCAGATCCTCTGCCGCCTCGTCCCGCTGGGCCAGCGGCAGCTTTCTGTCTTCGATCCTGGTCCGCAGCCGCAGACACTGGTAGGAGACAATCAGGTCATCCACCCACTCGCCCCGGTCTTCCAGCTTCTCATCTTCGAAGGTGATCCTGCCCAGGCGGATGTTTTCCGCCTCCCGGATGACGGCATTCCGGATGGCCCGGAACTCTTTCTGCTTCGACAGCGGTGGGCGCGGCTGCTTCTTGCCGGAGTAGAACGCGTTCACCTGACACTGGAGCTCCCACCACTTCTGGTAGTACTCGTTGACAACGGGGATACGCTCCAGCTGATCCACGATCTCATCCACCTGCCGCTTCATGGGCCGTGGGAGGTACCCGTAGGACTTCTTGCCTTTGACCTCGCCCAGCTGCCGGGACAGCTTCCAGATCATCCGCTCCGCCTGGGTGTGCTCGCAGACCGTCTCCCGCATCTGCCGGGACAGTTCCAGCATGACCTTTCGCGTTTCGCGAACCAGTTCACCCCGTGAGACGGACTTCTGCTCGTAGGCATGGAGCAGCTCCTGTTGGAAGATGTCGTTGGTGAGCTGGGACTTCATCTGGCGAATGCCATCCCGATCCAATCGTGCTTGTCCCGGTTTTACTGACCACGCCATCATATGGACGTGTGGATGATGACCCTCATCGTGGAACGCCGCGTACCACCGGAAGTCTTGCGGCGGGATGTGCATGGCTGCCGCGATGTCGTTGCGGTGAGCACGGAGCAAGGCCCGCCAAGCCTGAGCGTTGTCGTAGCCCAGCCGTTCCGCATCCTCTCGATGCAGGGAGAGGATGTGTGTCCAGACGTTTCCGGTGTAGTGTTCCAGTTCGGACATGGCCTCATTCAGATCCACACGATCCGCGTCACTGAACAGGCCATGTTCCCCCAGCCGCTCGGCACGAGGCCGGGTTGCGATGTACTTCATGTAGCCATCCGTCTGCTGCACCTGCTTCCAGTGCTCCTCCAGCGCCAGCGTGATGAGCGATGAGGCGTTGGCTTTCGTCGGATGTTCTGTGTAGTCCTCGTACTCCAGCAGTTCTTTCACATCCGGGAAGTCTTTCGTCAGCTTTGTGATGAGCTGCTCCTGCTTGCGGGTAGGCGGACGGTCATCCGGGATGATCTCCACCCGCTCCCGCGTCGCAATGTACCTCATATAACCGTCTGCACCCTGACCACCTCCGCACTTGATATACGGACTCTTGACGATCAGTCTTGCCATCCATCATCACCGTCCCGCTGCTCATGCGCACGCTTTGCCATCTTCTCCAGCTGCAGATGGCCGTTGAGCTTCTTCACGCGAGCCACACTCTCCGCGTGTTTTTTCCGGAGATACTCCTCGTCCAGATGGACGCAGTCCGCGAGAACGCTGATGCCCATATCCAATTCCACCGCTTGTTTGAAGAGCAGCGACGCCATGCGATCTTCAAACTGATCCAGCCGGCCGTCCAGATAGGACTGCCCCGAGGACGGCAGGAACAGGCCGCCGCTGTTGGCACTGAGATAGTCCAGATAGAAGTTGATGGCGTTCTCGATGAACCCGGTGAGACTGCGGCTGCCGTCTTCCGAATAACGACGCTCCAGCCGCGCCTTCATGTCCGGCGTCAGGTAGAGGGCAAATTTCTCTTTTTGGCTCATAAAGGCCTCCTTTCTTGGGGTTGACCCCGCTTTTTTTCTTGTGGGCCTAAGGACAGCGGGATAACGACCGCAGAATTTCTTTTCTCTGCCATTTTTGACCCCATTTTCGAGGTCGCAGAAACTCCCGTAACTGCCCGCACTGCGGGCAGATGTGCCGAGTGAAAGCCGGGGCAGTGACCCCAGGTCTTTATCCAGCTTTTTCTTTCGTCCTCCGCAGAGCCGTAAAACCGGCCCAAAACCGCCCGAAATCCCCGGGAGGGGCCGGGACCCTTTCGGGTCCCGAACCGCCCCACACAGGGCTTCACAGAGCCTCACGACTGGTCTTTCTCCTGCCGCTCTGCCAGGATCTTCTGCACCCGCTGACGCTCTGTCTGAGCCTCCAGCGCGCTCCGCTGCCGGGCGTAGTAGTCCCGCAGCACCTCCTGAATCGGCGGCAATGTGTACTTGAGATTGCCGTTGCGGCGCCGTCCGTTTTT
Organism: uncultured Oscillospiraceae bacterium; assembly: GCA_958426425.1. GTDB lineage: Bacteria > Bacillota > Clostridia > Oscillospirales > Oscillospiraceae > Oscillibacter. The sequence continues at coordinate 19,010 of CATZYY010000007.1, read as the reverse complement.
CAGACGCACGTCCGTGGGCTCGGTGACGATCAGGCCCCGCGCTTCCAGCGCCAGCACATACTTGCGCACCGTGTTCTCGCTCATGCTCACCGCGCATCCGATAGCCCGGTAGCTGGGCCAGCACTGGTGGGTCCTGCGGTCCTCGCAGCACCGCAGGTAGCTGTACACCGCCAGCTCCCCGGCACTGAGCCCCAGCTGGAACACCTCGTTGGGCAGCATGAAGTAGTTTCCCTGCATCTTCATACGCCGCCTCCCGTGTGCGCCTCCACCCACCGGATGAAGGCGTCTTTCGGCACCACCATGCGGCTGCCTACCCGCAGCACCGGGAAGCCGTCCTCGTGCATGAGTTCATATCCGGATGACGGAGACACGCCCAGCACCTTTGCCACCGTCTCCGCATTGAGGAACAGCGGCAGGTCGTCGTAGCTTTTGTACTGCGACAGCTTCACGCGCTCTCACCTCCTCCGGGCGTCCTGCCGGAGCGGAGGAGCCCCAGGAACTCATCCACGGAGCGGACCATCCCCGCCTCCTTCATCTGCTGGTAGCGCACCATGTCGCAGATCATGCGGAAGTTCACCTCCGCGTCCTCCAGCAGCTTGTCCATGGCGATGACCTGCTGCTTTACCGTGAGGGTGGTCGCCTTGCCCGGATCTTTCAGATACGACCGCACGGTGTCCTCCTCCGGCATGTGCTCTCCCAGTACATCTCTCATCCTCTGGATCACATAGTCCAGCGTCTCTTTCTCGCACTGCGACCTCAGCAGCGACTTTACGAGCCTTCGGTTGATTTTGATTTTATCCATGATCTGTACCTCTTCTTTCAATTTTTTACATGGCTGCGGCCTTCAGCCATATCTCCGATATGTGGAACTGCTGCCCCCTCACTTACTAGGACGCTCAGAGGGCATTTGTAAACCGGAAAACGAAAAAAAGTTGAAGGACCCTGTCAGAAGACAGAGTCCTTCAGCTTTTCGTGGAGCTTTTTCAGCCGCTTTGATACCGCCATTCTGGACACGCCGTAGAACTTCCCGATCTCCTCCATGGTCAGGCCTCTGCCATAGCGGAGGCCGATGAGTTCACGGCTCCGGTGGTCCAGAACGTCCACGGCCTTTTGCAGATTTTCAAGACGGAGGTTCCAGAGTACAGCATCCTCCACGGGACGCCTGACGCAATCCGAACCGGACAGCACCGTTTCAAACTCCCTTTTACTCAGATGCCTTTCGTCCTGCTTTTCCTGCGCCTGTTCCCGTTTCCGATCCTGCTCCAGGAAGTCTGCGACCTCCTTTGGCACTGATACTTGCTGTCCACCATAGGGAATCACGACAGAGTCGCTCATTGGCATCCTTTCCGCTTTCGACGGAAAGTCTCTCACCCGCGCTGCCGGCACAGCGCCAAATACTGAAGACTCTCATGGAAGTTTCCTTCGTGCAGGGGGTGTATGGTTGCCCTACGAGGCCCATGAACGTCTGAGGTCCCACCGGGGTGCGGACCTTACCGGAAAGCTGCGAGTTTGGGCTTGCGCCCAGGATGATTATATCAATGCTGGAATTTTCTGTCGGTCGAATCGTGTCGAATGGGAAAAGTTTTTCGGATTTTCAGAGGAAAAAAGCCCGGAGCTGGCGGCTCCCGACGGGCATCTGTATTGTTTACTGTGGCGCAATTTTTTCAAGATCATTCTCTGCGTGTTCAGTATTCAGATCCTAAAAAATCAGATGCGCACGGAGGGGGCTCTCAAAGAGTCCCCTCCGGCCAGGGTTCCGCTTCCAGTGCGTTCAGGGCATCCATGTCCAGTTCTTCTTCATCACCCGGCAGTGATGCGGACACATTGGCCACGCTCTGGCTCAGCCAGGCGAAAAACTCCCGGAACTGCAGACCGCTCAACCGCACAGGCCGCCGTTTGGGCGTAAACATCGCCAGCATGTCCAGATCAGCGTCCGGACCGATTCCGACGGCAACCACCGTCAGCCGTCTTTGCTCACACAGCTCCTGTGCGCGCTGCGCAGCTTTTTTGAGGACCCTGGGATCTCCGTTGGGTGCACCGTCGCTCATCAGCACCAGGATTGGCTGATAGTAGTCCACGCCTGTGGCCTTATAGGCCGCTTTCCGCTGCTCCAGCAGATCCAGGGCCATTTCCACCCCTTCTCCCATACGGGTAATCCCCCCGGCAGTCAGCTGCGGCATTCCGAGTTTCTCAGCCACGCCGAAATCAGCGACGCACTCCACCTCGCTGGCGAACGTGACCAGTGCCGTTTCAACCGAGTAGCGGGTCAGCTCATCTTCCTGCATTTCCGTCAGGTACTGTCCGACACCGGCATTCAGCTCGGCGATCGGATCTCCGATCATGGAGCCGCTCACATCCAGGCACAGGGCCACAGGAACACGGGGCGTGGGATTTTCCACCAGGTCGTTCAGGCCTGACAGCATCATGTCGTAGTTTCTCATTGTGAAGTCTCCTTTCCATTCATTCCAAATCAGTTCACGCCATATTCAGCAGAGTAGCGGTTGATTTGTCTGCGTCTTTTGCTGCGCTTTCCCGCCCGGATGCCCAGGATCGCAGCTTTCTCCCGGTCGGTCATCCGTTCCCAGCATCCAAATCGGCTTCCTTCCCGCGTGAGCAGGATCACGCTGCAATCGTCCTGGGTGCGAACGGCAACAAGCTCCCGCATGATCTTCTCCAGGATCTCAGACGCAACATCCCGATTCAGCATCTGGGCCTGCTGAAACAGAATCTTGAGAATCGGCGCAGAGCGCTCTTTGCGCTTGTTGTACAGCGCGGCGCCGGAGCCGTCCGACATCAGGCAAAAGCCTTCCAGTTCAGGCTGAACTCCTTTGTATACCTTGCATCGCCGCAAGGCATCGGAGGAGGTAAGGAACACGGTATTGTTCGCAAATTCTCCATTCCAGGGGACGGATGCCACCTTGACAGTCTCCTTTTTCTGGTAGGCGATCACCCCGTCTCCCACATGAATGATCAGATAGCGGTCGTCCTTGACCGCAACGGCCATCAGGGTGCAGGCCAGATCGCGGACAGGCACGTTCAACTCCCGGGCTCGCCGATCCACAGCGTCTCTGGCCTGTGTCAGCACGGCTCTCCGCAGCGCCAGAGGCGTTTCGGCACGATACAGCGTCTCGAAGTTCCGGCACAGGAAGTCACAGGTTGCCTTCACAGCGGCGTCCGCCCCCTCCTGCGACTTCGCTGCGGACCCCGCTCCGTCAGCCAAAGCGGCAGCTATGACGCCTTCCTTCCTCAGGACACAGGTCCGATCCTGAAGAGGCGCACCGCTTCGCCGGTGGCCGCGGCCTTTCACGGAAGATGTCAGGATATGCCACATAGTTGTCTCCTCCTCTCTCATGCGCTGAAGGACAGTCCGGCCCGTTCCAGCTTCCGCAGTCTCCTGCAGGTGGGACACCGGCGCGGCAGCGCCAGGCCATGCTGCTGGAAGTACTTGTACTCTCCCTCCGTGATGTCGAAGCTCCGTCCGCACTCTGAGCAAAGGACGGTCTGACGGATCCGCAGGTCTTCCGGATTTGTGTTTTTCCACCGGTCCGGGAAGAGCATCCCGGACTGCGGATCCTGCTGCTGCAGTCTGTTCTCCGACAGCAGTTTCAGGTAATACCGGAACGCCGAAAGCCACTGTTCCGCCGTCAGTCGAGTCTGCTCGGTGCTGTGCGCTCCCCCTTTCTGGAATGTGCCGTAGAAGTCCTCCTTGATGTATCTGGGCAGGTGGCTCCACAGGAAGCGCCAAGCCCCGGCCGGGGTGTGCTCACTGCGATTTTCCCCGCAGGGATAGGGGAAGTTCATCTCCCGGATCACTTCTCCCAAGTCATCTCCGCCCTGCTGCGCATAGGGGGACTTGCCCGGCAGCATGAGCATGAAGAGCAGCGTGGCCACGGCAAAGTTCTCGTTTCCCGGCGTCCGCAGGAAGTCGGTAAAGCGGCGCTGCTGGATCTCGGGCGCGGTGAAGCGAACGGTCCCCACCGGGCAGGGATATCCTCCCACCTGATAGCTGTCGCAGTCCACCAGCCACACCTCTTTCGGCGTGCGCACCAGAATGTTTCTGGGATTGATGTCGCCCAGGAGAATGCCGCAGCGATGGAGCGCGGTGATCTTTTCCAGGATCGTGACGCACAGCTCCACCATGTCCCGCTTCTCCCATGCAGGGAAATACCGCTCCAGTGCCTGCCGGGTGAACGCGCACTTCTGCAACTCGATCCCGCAGGCTTTCTCCATGCGGTAGCCCACAAACTCCCCGTCGCTGTTTTGGATCAGCTCCTGGGGCCAGCAGACACCCGGGATCGTCAGAGGCTGTGAGGCCATCAGTTCCAACTTGTTCCGCCGCCCCGCAGTCAGCCGCTCCTCCCGGTAGATCTTGGCCACAGTTCCATCCCCCAGATCGAAGATGGTTCCCTCTCCGCCGTGCGCCAGAGGTGCGCCAAGCGGATGGAGGACCCCGCCGATCTGCACCAGATCTCCTTCTTTCGGGACCTGATGGACCGGGATCCGCTCCTCCCGCTCTTCCACAAGCGGCGCTCCCGGGAAAAACGGATCTGCCGTGCTGCCGGAAACGCTGGAGGAACCCCGCTGCTCCGGAGTCAGGAATCTGGAGAGATAGCCGTACCGGTTGATGCGGCTCACCGCCACCTGTTTGCCGTGAACAGAGTCCAGTTGGTTGAGCCGGAGCAGGTCAGAAGAGAGCTTGTTGTCCTGGGTGATCACCAGGAGCTGTGCGGAGGTCATGAAGTGCGTGACCACCGCCAGCATCTGCTGGTCGCCGAAGCCCTCCGAGGTGCTGCCGTACACCTTCAGAAGCCCCTGGCTCTTCAGCTGCGCCATCAGCGGGAGCAGCGCTCGGATCCGCTCGGTCAATTCCGGCTTTTTGTCGGCCAGGTTCCGCAGTTCCGTCAGCACGCTGGACGGGACGATCAGCACCTTGCCGTTTTGACGCAGCAGGGGCGCCATTCTCTCCATCAGGAGCGGAAACTGCTCATGGAGCAGTGCGCAGGTGTCAATGAGCAGGGTGAACCGCTGGACCACCCGCTCCAAATTGTTCTGCGACCGCAGACGGCTCTCCTCCTGCTGCTCTTCCAGCACCCGCATCAGCTGGTGGACCTGTTCTTTTGTCAGGGAGCCTTCCAGCGGGTGGATGCCATATCTGCTCAGCAGATCCCAGAGTTCGGATTCCTCCGCCCCCATGGCGCCAGCTGTCTGGGACACCGTCACAAACGGTTCGTTCATGATCCATACCTCCTTTTTCGCTCTGTAAATACTTCGTTCTTTTGATCTGGGACACGGCTGTTTTGCGTTTGCCGGGAGAATGCTGTTCTTCTCATTTAGGAATCCGCTTTTCCGGGCCCGGATTCAGGGCTGTGAAAAATTTTTTCACAGAGCCCGGGTCCGGACCCGGATCTCCAGGACCTGCCGCCACTCCCGGTGCACAAAGGCGAACTCCGGCTCCCGGCGTCCGTCCGGCAGAACGGTCCACCGCCCTGTCGGTCGGCGGTCCGAAACTGCCTGAAGCACCGGCCGGTTTCCCGCCAGTTCCAGCAGCTGAGACAGCTTTTCCGCCGGCAGCACGGCTGCGATCGCGTCCGCCTGCTGGACCAGAGGCCTGAGCGCCTCCATGTCGTTCACCGTATCCGGCCAGGCCGTCAGGCGCACCGCTCCGCCCATGATCCGCTCCAGATCCTCTCTCTGGGTGGTCGTCATGGTATGTCGGGAGATCCACAGCACCCGCTTTTTTTGGAGGGTCTCCATGTTGTCTGCCTCCCTTCCCTATAGGATCGGCATTTTTTGCCCGCGGTTCAGGGCTGGCCGGAGAATTTTTTCTCTCTGCGCTAACCCCTTGATTTGCCCCGGCTTTTTTGGTGTCAAAAGCAGGGGTTAGCGCAGTGGGGCGCACAAATCAGGCGGTATCTTTTTGTGAAGGCTTCACAATTTCTCTTGAAAACAGTCCTTCGCTATGATAAAATACAAGGCGAAACGGGAGAAAGCATCCAAATTTATGCCTGATGGGTTGTATACTTTTGCTGATGCAACCCGCACCCCTCACGGGGACGGCAACAGGTGTATCCGTTCTCGTTAATGACCTTCACCTCTCCAAGATGCAACCCGCACCCCTCACGGGGACGGCAACTTCGTCCTGCTTTCTAATAGAATTGACCTCAAAGATGCAACCCGCACCCCTCACGGGGACGGCAACTCTAAAGTAAAAGATGAAAAAGAAGCTTTTAAAAAGGATGCAACCCGCACCCCTCACGGGGACGGCAACTAAAAGTAGGGAAAAATTTTTCCTCACTTTTCGCTGATGCAACCCGCACCCCTCACGGGGACGGCAACTTCCAGCCACAAAGACGTGCAATTTCTCTATGAAGATGCAACCCGCACCCCTCACGGGGACGGCAACTATTTCTGCTGGTTGTACTCAATGTCGAAGTCATCAGGAGAGGCAACCGGGATTCTCAAAATAGAGGCGCCAGGACAGTGTCCTGGTGCCTCTTTTCTCTGTTAAATGACATAGGTTTCCCGGTTCCATTGTATCCGCTCCTTCCCCACCCGTTCGATGCGGGACCGGTAGCGGTTTCCCAGCAAATAGAAGCAGATGCTGTCTGATTCCGGGAAAATCAGGGCCTCCAGATCTTCCCGAAATCTCCGGTATTGCTCCGCATCCAGCTCACATTCATAGACGGAATCCTGGATGGGGACACCAAAATCCGCGCATTTGCGGGCTACCTTTCTGAGCCTTTTCCGTCCGTCCGGCTCCCCGGTCGCTATATCATAAACCACAACGACCATCATGGCTGTCACCTCCACGCTATGGGGAGGAACTTCTCCTCCTCTCCCCGCAGAAATCTGGAAATACGCTGGGCCTGCAGATAGGGAAGCAGCCCAAGCGGCACACGGCCATCAATGCCGGGGATCCGGATTTCCCGCTGCCGCATCCGATTCCGTTCCTCCAAAAACACCTTTCGGCCTGCATGGGTCAAATGAACGCCTTCCTCATCCGTTGTCTGGAACATCTGAGAGGATATCATCCGCAAATTGATGAGATCGAGAACCAGACGTTCTGCAATCACAGAGCGGAATTCTTCCATAAGGTCCAAAGCCAGAGAAGGCTTGCCCGGGCGGACGCTGTGAAGCACGCCCACATAAGGGTCGAGTCCAACGCTTTCCGCTGCATGGAGGCAGTCATATGCCAACATGGTATATGCAAAGGACAGCAGCGCATTGCACGGGTCTTTCGGCGGCCGCCGGTTTCTTCCCGAAAAGCGCAGTCCCGCATCATCGGTCAGGATCAGTTCCGGAAAAACGCTGAAGTAGAGTTTGGCTGCCTGTCCCTCAATCCCCCGCAGCTCATCCGCCGACATTGCTCCCGGCAGGATTTCAGCCAGACTGCGAAGCGCCGTTTCTGCCGCTTTCAGCCGTTCGCCCCCGTGCTCCGGATGGTTCCTTCTGGCCTTAGCCAGCAAAAGAGATTCATTGTAGATCTTTCCCCTCAGAATTGCCGCCGCCACCGGGAGCCGCTCCGAATCAGCAAGGAGATACTGCCGTTGGCGCAGAAGAACGTTTCCCTGGGTCCTACCCTGGATCCTGAAGCGAAAACGGCCGGTCTGAGAGAGAAAAGTAAGGCCGATCCCCTTATCCGCGCAGGCAGCCATCACATTTTGACTAACGGGGCCATAGGAAAATGTAATGATGCTGTTCAGCGAGTGAAGCGGAATATGGTCCTCCCGGCCATCGCCGTGCACAACTCGTAAGGCCTGCCCATCCAGATGAAGTTCTATATCCGGCTTTGTAAGGTATAGCGTGTGCCAGAGATGCAGCATACATCATCCTCCTTTCCAGGAATCAGCCGGTCGAAACATACAATAGTATCCTGCATAGATAAATCGTTTTTAGGCATCCGGATTTCAGGGCAATCTGTTTTTTCTGCGCTAACCCCTTGATTTGCCCCGGCTTTTTGGGTGTCAAAAGCAGGGGTTAGCGCAGTGGGGCACACAAATCAGGCGGTATCTTTTTGTGAAGGCTTCACAATTTCTCTTGAAAGCAGTCCTTTGCTATGATAAAATACAAGGCGAAACGGGAGAAAGCATCCAAATTTATGCCTGATGGGTTGTATACTTTTGCTGGATGCAACCCGCACCCCTCGCGGGGACGGCAACTTGCTATCCGGATCTTCTCCTGCATACTAGACGCCCGATGCAACCCGCACCCCTCGCGGGGACGGCAGCAAAAAAAGAACGACGTACACAACGTACGTCGTTCTTTTTTGTTATCACGTTACAGCGATGATTCTCTGCGGTGTTCTACCCCGCCCATGCCCAGGGAGGTCTTGATCCCGATCCCCACATAGCCGGAGAAGGTCATCAGGGCGTCCGTCAGTTCCCGCTGGAAGCCGCTGAGCCGATTTTCCATCGTCAGCCTCCCCACAAAACCGGGGATGGCGTTGCCCTTGAGAAAGTAGATCCTGTCCCGCAGCTGGAAACGCCGGCACACAAGGCCAGCAGCCAGAGCATCCACGCCTTCTCCATCCTCGTCCTCAATGGGGCACTCCGGCACGCATCCGTTCCATTTTTTCACCAGGCTCTGGAGGATCAGCCGGGAGGTCGGCAGGATCTGGTATTGTCCCTGGCTTTTGAATCCGGCGGCAGTGCGGATCTCCAGATGGTGAAACCCTGTTCCGGCTGACCGGGCAAACAGTTCTTCCGGATCCGCGATATGGTCCGCTTCTTTCAGGGTCGGGCGAAGCTGCACCTGATCTTTTTCCAGGGAAATCGGCGCCTCCTCTTCCAGCAAGGGGCCCAAGGCAGACTCCGCCTGCTGCCCCAGCAGCGTAACCGTCCAGAAAAGCCGATCCCCCCTGCGGTCCAGATATTGACTGACAGGGGAAATGCTCATCTCATGGACCTGCTTGCCGAAGGACGCCGGCGCCTGCGCCAAAAGAGCGGCGTACAGGCGGTAGGCCCACTCCGGTCGGGAACGGCAGGGCTGATCCGGTGTCAATACCAGGCGATAGCGAGTCAGCATAGAATCCCCCCAAAAAACTCGCAGTAGGCATTTCGCTGATTGGTAATTGTGGAAGGGCTTTTCAGCATTGCGTTCTCTTGGGTGTTCAGATACTGTATATAGACATCGTTTGGAAGAGGCTGATTCGGCTGCTCCATGGGACGACCAAGCACCATTTGGCCATAGTACTTCAAATCTGTTCTCAGAATTTCCTGTACGGTTCTGCAGTTGCGTTCCAGAAAAAAATCCAAAAAAGGTAGTTTCATTGCTCGAAACAGATCTCGCTCATGGGAAACATAGGGTTTCTCTCCGATATTGTGAATCACAGATACTGTGTCATCCGTAAAGAACAGTCGGTAATAATTGATTCGGGCAGGGTTGTTGGCCCGCTGGTTCAAGAGCTGAGGTAGCAGAAGAATCGCTGCAATAAGCTCCCGTACCCGGTCTTCTGCTTCCAATAGTTCCTCCCCATTACCATCGGGGGACATTTGCTGGTCCAATAACGTCCGGTCATTTTCTGTATCCATCTGTACATCAAGAGAAATATCGCTCACCCATCGTTGATGCTTTTTCCCATTTTCCTTCACAGTTTCGCGGTGGGCTCCAGAATCCTGATACCTCATGTCCTCTTTGCGGAGTTTGAGTCGAGTGGTTACAAAGCTACGGAAGCTACCCTTTTCAGGGTTATATTTTTCCATGTCCTGAATCCAGAATATTCCAAGAGCCTCCAAATCCTCCTGCTTCGGAAACAGTGTCAGCATTGTTTCCGTGATTTCCAAATTCAGATGCCGGCGAACTGCGTCGTTGTCCGGGTTCAGCGTCCTCCACTCCGCCACAAGGCGTTCCAGTCTTTCCCACAGCTGTGCCTCCTGATGACTATCTGTTTTCAATGAAGTCACCTCCCTTATAGGGCCAGGATTTGTCGGATGGTTTCCCGCGGGTTTGCAACGCCTCGATCCGCCAGCAGCCGCACAATTTCATCCAACTGCACCAAGGCGGTCTCGTCATAGACAGCGGCAGTCCAATGGCTGGAATCTTGGCTCTTACTGCGGTCCACGCCGCCATAAACGATACAGGAGATGGATGGGTTTCGCTTAACCCGGTACGCATACTGAACCGCCATCAACACGGCCTGAGAAACAGGTTTTGTTCCAAACGTAATACATGCAAAAAGCTCATCATCGTCATCTACGCAGTCAATCAGCTTCTGGAAAGTATCCACATGGGTGGATACCGTGTCCTCCATCCCAATTGTTATCCACTCCAACTCTGGTATCTCCAAATTCCGGCTGGCGCAGACTTCTGCCAACTGTTCCTGCAAGATCCCAAAGTTGTACCTGCTATCCTCGGTGTCCTGTCCCAAGACAATCATCTTGGATTGTTCATCCGGTTCCAGATAACCATGCAGGGCCGTCAGGATCGGAAAACTGACGGCAATATTCATCTGCAGACGGCTGTTGCCCCTGGCCTGATAAATGGATCGCTTCAGATGTCCCTCCTTTTGAAGGGGAATTACCGTAATAAATTTCTTCATTTCGCACGCTCCCTCCTGCTCAAGGGCCGCAAGTGATCCAATGCGTTCAGAATTGTTTTTCGGATATCATCCGCCTGAACCTCGTGCAACCGCTTGTAGCCGTAGTCATTCAAATAACCCATCAATTGCTTCTGGGATGCGGTTTCCTGATCGTTGGCATGATTAATCATGTTCCGAAGAGCTCTGATGTAGAGGTAATCCATGACAATGACGCGCAGCCGGTCAATCGGGTATTCTGTTGAAAAATAGGAATGGGGCAATAGCGTGTCCAATTGCTCCAGCGTGGCAACAGTATAGTCTCCGCAAAGGCTGAACCGGCTGTTTTCTCCATATCCACGATAGACCTTCCCCATATTCCGGGACATTTTCAGGAAATGCTCATAGAAGCGCGCTTCTTCCACACTGACATAATCACGGTGCATCTCCGGCTCCGGAGTCTCCGGGGGTACACGAAGGATATCAGGTCGGTCCGCCATCAGATACACCGGGATTCTCTCCTTGTAAACGGTCAGCGCCTGCTGGAGCATATCGCTTTGAACACACCATTTAATTAACCCGGGAACATTCAGCTTTTTCCCAAATTTTTTCCGGAATACAGGCAGCAATGCACACATCAGCGGATCCGCACACCGCTCCGCAGCTTCTAGCGCCTGATTGAATTGCTCCATCCGCAGCGAGATCCGATTCGCCTTACAGAGGGTAATTGCCTCCCAGAGGCGATCTGTGGAGTCTAGTAGACCGTCAATCTCTGGAGCGTGGGGTTGGGTCCGATAATATTCCCGCAGGGTACGCACATTCCCAAAAGAGGACAGTTCCTGCATTCCACCGATAAAGTCAAACAGGGGGATAAGATGCGAAATGTCCTCAATACTTCGCTTCCCCAAATTCCCGTAGATGACTTCTATGGTCTGGATTCCCGCATAAGACAGCGCCCGGCTGATGAGCAGCAAATACATCAGAGCACTGCGCAATCCGCCGGTGGTCTCCAGAAGGATCTCATCCCCCTCTTTGGCCTTTGAAAGAATCTGGGGGAGAATCTCTGCCTGGAAGTCCTCCTCTTGTCGAAAAGGGATCCCTGTGCACAGTACATTGCGGTCCGTTTCAAAAATCGAACTTTTGAACGTGCTCCATGCAGACCGCTCTGCATCAGGCGTCAAAATGCACAAAATCTCAGAAATCCCTGTATGTTTGCTCAGTAGATACTTCACCGGAGCTTCGTTGGTCTGTCGCCCCATAACAAATCCGCCATCGGGACAACCATATTTGATTGCGGGAGCATCCTCTTTCATACCACTGAGAAAAAGAATGATCTTTTTTGCCATGGCCTCACATCCTTACCCAATCATTATTTTTTGGCAAGAGCTCTCCTTCCAAACTACCGCTCTTGATTTCGTTTTCCAGGCTGTTCCTCTTTCCGGAAATCAGCAATCAGAGGCAGTGGTTGCTTTATGCTTTTGTATTCACGAAGATTCATGTAAGATACGTCTCTTCTGTTCCGGATAGACCGCTTGATAAAGAAAAAATCCTGAATTTCAGGCTGTTCCCGGATCCTGCCCGTCTTTTTCTTGCTGATCTTCAGAGCATTTTGGTCATAAAGGTCAATATATCGGTAAACCAGCTCCGTTTCATCCAGCCATGCATCACCGGTAAGATCTGCACCGTATAAACCCTTAGGGTTTACCACATGAAGTGCTTCGACTGCTACCTTCATTCGCCCATAACCATAGGGTTTTCCTTTTCCGATTGTCTGAAAGCAACCTTTTTCCAAGCATAGCGTCCAAAGCAACAGGCCCAATTCGTTTTCTGTCAAATTTCGGAAACGGATTATCCCTTTGAACTCTGTCCCAGTTGGAAGAGGCCGTAATACAGACGCCACTTTCTCTCGTCCTCTTGGCACAAAGGGCACCTCTTCCTGCTTGAGCCAATACTGCTTATAACCACGAGGGCGAGAACTATTTTTTTCTGCTCGTTTATCACTCCTCATGAAGCCGCTGCTTTTACCCGGGATCATATATCCCAGACGATATTTGGGTTTCGGCCCGCTCAGGATCATCGGGATCTCCCCCAGTTCCCCGGAATGCCCGACAACCTCAAAATCCTCAAAGTTAACACGGGAACGGTAAGAAAATCTCGTAGAAGGCTCTGCGGTGACAAATCCCAGGATCGCGCATGGGTAATCAATGGGACTGTTTGCCTCACCCTTCACGACCTTGTGACATGCGGGCAACCCTTCGGCAAAAAGTCCCTCCAAATCTTTTTGAGGGTGGACATGTCCAAACCCCAGGATCTGCATATTTTCCCTGGCCATGCCCCGGACTGTGGAACCGGGGATCACGATCTTCCCGTTGCTTCCCCGGGAAAAATGTGGATTGTTTTTCTCTCCGTCAGACACGAATACCGGCGTTTCCGCCCGCATTTTCACTAGAATCTTTCCGGTTTTCAATCCCTCTTGCAAACAATTATGCCCGGGCAGCTCTCTCCTGCTCGCATAGGGGTACAGGATCTCATCTGAAAACGGGACAAAATTATATGGTGCGTGCACTCCCCTATTCTCAGGCATTTACTCCGCCTCCCTTCCAATCCATCAAACGAAAATGCTTCCAGTATGCCTGACCATCCTCATCAAATTCCATATACGTCCGTACGGTGACACGCGTGCCAAACACCGGATTCGCGATCTCGTAGTCTCTGTCCAGAAACATCCCATTCCCGTCATCCTTGAGCGCAACTGCCCGCAGTTCTCCGCCCTGTCGAAAGATCCGGATTTCCTGATCTTTGGAGAAAAAGCATGCTTCCAGGAGTTCCTCCAATCGGATTTCTGCTGGTGTGCACCCCATTGTTTCGGCGCTCAGGGATCGTATCAACGCAAACGGCAGGGAGTTTCCCTCTGCAAGAGCTTCCAGAGGTTCCATCGTTTTCAATTTCATGCCCGTACCTCCAAATGACCAAGCCAGCCTTTTACCAGTCCTCCGGGGTCAGACAATACACAGCATCTGTTCTCGTCAAAAGACAATTCTGCATACGCCTTATCCGGCGCCTCAATCTGAATCTTTTCCACAGTAATCTGTCCCCGGCCAATGGCGCCGCCGCTGCCCAGATTGTAAAGGCCCAGCGCCAAATCTCTCAGTGCATAAACCAGCAGTCCGCAGCCTGTGTTGCAATCAGCGGGCACCGCAATACGGATTTGTAGGTCTGCGCATACGGGTTCTTCAAAGAACAGCCCGCTGCGGATCACGCCGCCTGTAAAGCGATTGATCCGGATCCGGGAGATCTTTGCAGACCGGTGGGATATCAAAACAGCGTCTTCAAACAGGATCTTTCCAGGGATCCCGTTGTCTTCCGGGGCACTCTTTCTGCCGAAGATCTCATCCAGTTCCTCATCTGGCAGCCCTTTCCATCGGGCAATCCAAGCAGCCCTTGCCCGGACGGCCCCTTTGATGGATGAGCCGGGGATTACAGGCGTACCTGCCTCCCGCAAATTTCGAATAACGCTGCCCTTTTCCCCATGCTCAGCCGATGACCCTTTGATGAGGATACTGTCCGCTCTTCCAGTCAGAGTAAAGGTCACCTGTCCGCTCTTTTGCGTCTCAGGCAGAATGATATGCGTCCCTTCCTCCCGATCCTCCAGCCAGGCCGCACGGTCTTCCGCCCGGCAAAGATCGAACGTCTGCTTTCTGACCGTGAGTTCCACGCGGCCAAAGCCATTACTCTTCTGGGCTCCCAGGCGGATCTCACCGGCATGGAGCGCCGCCAGCATCTGCTCGACGACCTCTGCTTCCTCAGCGGTTTCTTCCTGGCCCAGCAGCGTCAGTTCAAACGCGAACCGGGAGCCGGAAGCCATATGGGCTACATCAAACTTCCCGCCCGGATCGGCAGTCCCTGTCTCCGGGTTGATTCGAAGACGGGGGCGAAGGACGCTCTCTGCGTCTCTTTCAAATAATCCATCCGAAACCATCAGGTGGCCGCTGCACTCCTGGCTTCCAAAAAGCTGTCCTGCTTCGGGCTTTCCCTTAACCTGTTCCATCCAACTTCGAAAAGCTCCAGCTAAAGAACTGCCCTGAATCAGAGCCCTGCCTTGCTGATCCCGCAAGATCAGTTCCGCCTCTCCTCCGGTCCCGCCTGTCCTGAGCGGAGTCCGGCAAACGGCTTTCACATCGTATTGGACTGCTTTTGTAAACGTTGCTTTCATAGGACCCGCTTACTCCTTTCCCGCAGTTCCCTTGCGGCTGAAGTCAAACAGCAGACACAACAGCCTGAGCCGCTCCACCGGGGAATCTTCGCAATGGACATTCTTCGCCTGAATCGTATCGGCCAGCGGCGTTTCCAGGACCTTCCGAATCAGTTGGCCGGTTTCCCGGAACCGTTCTCCATGCTCCGCACCGCGGCCCATGAGATTTTTGTCCAGATAAATCATCAGTTCCGCCAGATCGCCGCCTGCCGCAATGGCTTTCTCACACAGCGATTGTATCGATCCGATCTGACTGGGAGACAACTTCCCCGAAGCCAGCCGGGCACTGTTTTCCATCACCCAGATGTACTTCTTCCTGCGGATCTCAGCCGCATCTTTATCCAGAGCCTGTTTCTCCCGCTTTTCCGCGTGCTTCCTGCGCAGGCCCTCAAAAAGTTCCTGCCGCAGGAACACGACTTGGCCGAACCCCTCCGACCGGCGAATACCCAGGCCGTCTTTCTCCACAGCCCGAAGGGCGCTCAAATCCGGAGCGCAGTCGCACACGATCTGGAAAATGCTCCCCTGGTCGTACATCCTGACAGCAGGATTCCGGCACTTCCAGGTGCGGTTATAACCGCCGAATTCCGCCATGGAGGTACTGCAGAACCGGATCTCTGCACTGCTGACGCCCAGCTTCCTCGCAAGAGCAGCCGTATCGATCCCGCAGGGGTCTCCTGTTCCGTCCAGCATGGTCAGGGGAGACAGTGCCAGAAGATACAGCGTGCTTCCGACTTCCTCCTTAGTGCGGCAGCCGTAGGAATCGATCCAGGCAGGCAGTTCAGCGGCCTCTCTCCGGAAAACCTCACATTTTCCGAAGCCCTCATACCGGTCGGCACCCAGCCACACCGTATCAGACAGCACCCGGGAAATTCCCTCGGCCAGTTCCGGCTTTTCCAGAAGAATATACCCCTCCAGTTCCTGCCCGGCGCAGATACCCCGGGTCTGAAACATGGTCTTTTCCTCTGTCCCTGTAACATCACGGCGAATTCTCGTGCTGCCGTCCGTAGCCGGACTCCAAAAGTGCACCGTATCTCCGTCCAGGGCACAGAAAGCGCCCAATCTGGCCCGTTTCAATCCCGGCGTAAAGGATCCGTCTTTTACGACCGTTTCGAACACCGTTTCAGCCTTATCCTCATAGAATCCCTGAATGGACGGAAGCGGCGCCCATTGTCCCAACACAGGCAGCGCATTGAGAAATCGGGTATCATCCGACAAAAGCGCCGTCCGATTTTCCCGGAACCAGTCCGGATCCCGCGCAGCCAGCGTGCTGATCACCATCCCGCGGATCGCACTTCCGGGGATGTAGCCTCTGGTCTCGTAACTGTTTTCCCGGCTGCGGGCCAAGTCAGTGATCAAGACCGGGGTTTCCGTGCGCAGACGATAACGGATGCAGCGGGCAGACGGAATCGAAGGGAGCTTCGCCGGCTCATTCCGGATCTCAGCCCCCCGTACACGTACCCGTCCAAATCCGCGGCTGCGCATGGTACCTGCCCATTTGATCCCCGCCAATGCGTTTTTCACCAACAGCGCATCTTCTTCCCGGCAGGTCAGCTCTCCGGAAAAGATCTGACCGCCCTGGATGCAGGCAGCCGTACGAAGGGTTCCCTCCTTTACGACGCCGCGGTCCAAGCTGGTGAATGTCCGGCTCCCATAACTCTTCTCCGGATCTGCAGGCCGCTGTTCCAGCGTCAGTTCCGTCAGATGGATGCGGCGGCCGTCATCCGTTCCGTCCCAGCCGTCCTCGCCCAGCAGAGCGATCAGATCCTCTTCTCTTCCGCCGGTCCAAACGAGTTCATTTTCCAAACTTTCCCGCAGCAGTCCTTTCAGGGTCGAACCCTTCAGATACGGGTAACCAGCCGCATCTTTACACACGGCGATGTCCTCTCCGCCGGGGATGTTGAATCCAGAACCGAAGATCGTATCCGACAGCAGTTCCATTGTCACACGCAGCGTGATCTGTCCGCTCATGCCTTCACCTCCTCAAAAAATTTACAGTGGTCGATCATTTCGATGGCATCGAAGAACAGGCACCGCAGGACCCCATCAACTTCCTCAAACGGTTCCTTATGAATGGCTTGTTTCTGGTCCAGGATCTTTCGATACTGTTCCAGTTTTGCAGCTTCCGTCTGATACCGCGCTCGGAATGCGTGATACAGAAGATCCTCCACTTCTTTGCTCTGCAAGAAGAAGCGGCTCTCCACCGTACCTTGTTTGAAGGCCGTCCGCAGATCCTTGATCTTGCCTCTCGCGGTTTTTCCATATTCGCCCTGCATGGCCCGGCACATTCCGCAGAAGAAATCATAGGTCCGAACCCCGCCGGTTTTTTCCAGGGAGATCCCCTCCGGAGCCGACACCACTACCGGGCGCAGTTCCAACCGGTTCCCATCTTCCGTTTCATAATCCTCCCGGGACTCCGCAAGGCTTCCCTTCAACTGCCCGAACTCAATATGCCAGTCCATGGCACAGACACGGCCCTCGCTGTCCAGCTCCGCCCCGAATTGCTTGGCGCTGCTGCACAGCTCCTCCGACAGGTCATACGCCTGATGGAAGGGAAACTTCTGATGGACCAGCGCCACGCCGGCGCAGGCTGCATAGGGCTGCCCATCCTCCTGGTTTTTCAGGGCCGTCAGATGCTCCAGAAACACCCGGGCACACTCCAGTCCGATATTGCCGGCTGTGACGAAGCACACATCGTCGCCCGCCAGGATCACCGGGCGAATCGGCAGCGCAGGCTTTTTCAGCCCCTCCACGCTGTGGATCAGGGTTTCCACGGTCTCCCGGAACGCCTGTTCAAAATCCGCCTGAATGCTTTCGCTGAAGCGCCGCAGACTTCTGCGGCACGTCTCCCAGTCATCCCCGCCGGACTGTTCATACAGCTTCTGGACCCGCTTGCCCATGGCGTTCCCATCCACATGGACCACTGCAATGAAGTTGTCGACGCCGGCCAACTCCTGAAATTGGGTAGGGAACTGCCATCCCTCCGGCGGCAGCAGGGTCTCAGCCTGCCGCGGAGGTTCCTCCGTGCGGACCTGCAAGGGGCTGTAATCCACCGGGTCCAATCGCTCCACGCCAAAACTCATCTGCCGGAAAGATGCCTTTCGCAGCGCCTTTTTAGCCTCCAACGCCTCTGTCAGCGCCTTCAGGTTTTCCGCAGGCGTTTTCTCTGCGTCGTAGGGAATCTGCTTTGCAAAGAGTTCCATCCCGTCGTACCGCCGCATGGCTTCCGACGTCACGGCCCGGGCGAAGTGCACCGCGGTCTCCCGGTCCTGAAACTGCAGCACCGTATGTCCGCCGCCGGCATAGACCAGATTTTCCTTCTCGTCGTACAGGTCACCGGCCACCTCCTGAAAGAACGCGCTCCCGGTCACACGGCTGATATCCTCCGAACGGGCCGCGTTCTCCCGCAGCCGTTTGCTGGAAAAGATATAGTCCTGCTTCCGGGATACCTCCAGGATCATCAAAATCTTACCCAAGGGATCATCCTCCTCTTGTCAAAAATAGATAACCGCCCGCAAAATTGTCGATAAATGGAATTATATCACCGCCTGCCGCCTTCGGACAATACACGCCTCGGAAAATTTTCGCTTTCAGAGGCGCCCTCGTATGGAAATCGGAGCCTGAGCGGTAAAATTCAGGGCTGCCGAAAATTTTTGCGCTAACCCCTCTTTTTCACCGTGCATTTGCAGGCCGCGAAAAGGGGGTTAGCGCAAAGGGGCGTACAAAGGAGAACGTACGGTTTTGTTGAACCTCTACAATTTCTCTTGAAATCCGGGTGGGCCTATGATAAAATACAAAACACGGGTTGGAGGATCATCCAATTTTATGCCTTCCGGGTTGTACACTTTTAGAGATGCAACCCGCACCCCTCGCGGGGACGGCAACACTTTATAGGAAGTACCGATTGGTCCTGCGGCCAGATGCAACCCGCACCCCTCGCGGGGACGGCAACATGTCTACTCTTCTTTCAAAAACTACCTCTTCAACAAGATGCAACCCGCACCCCTCGCGGGGACGGCAACGAGTTTTATGACCCAAATCACGCTCAACAGTCAAGATGCAACCCGCACCCCTCGCGGGGACGGCAACAATCTCCGCATCCTGTTTTGCTTGTTCTTTAGCCTGGATGCAACCCGCACCCCTCGCGGGGACGGCAACGTGCACCTCTTGCTTCTGTAATCATGCCATCTCGAAGATGCAACCCGCACCCCTCGCGGGGACGGCAACTTTTTGATAGATACAACTTCA
>CATZYY010000006.1 GCA_958426425.1 uncultured Oscillospiraceae bacterium | reverse complement strand
GCCTGCATTGAACCCATGTACGGGGAGCTGCCCTTTCTGGACCGGTTCCAGGCCGCCAAACGGGACGGCTTTTCCCACGTGGAATTCTGGAGCTGGATGGACAAGGATCTGCGGGCGGTCCGGCGGGCCGCCGAAGAAGCCGGCATCGGTATTGCCGGGTTCAACGGAGACGCGGAGCTCTCCCTCATCAATCCGGCCCAAAAGAAGGACTATCTGGAGTTTCTCCGACACAGCGTGGCAGCGGCAAAGGAAGTAGGCGCCCGGTCCCTCACCATCCACTCCAACGGACTTGGAGAAGGCGGTAGGGTCCTGAACAGCTATCCGGAGCTCAGCGACACCGTGAAGCTGTGCATCATGTTCGACACCCTCTGCGCCTGCGCGGAGCTGGCGGAGCAGTCCGGCATCCCCATGAATCTGGAGCCGCTGAACATCACCACGGACCACCAGGGCAATTTCCTCACCACCACCCGCACGGCTGCGGAACTGACGCGGCTGATCGGCTCCCCCATGCTGAAGGTCCTCTATGACGTCTACCACATGCAGCTCAATGAAGGCAGCCTGTGCGACAACATCCGCGCCTACGGCGATCAGTTCGGCCACATCCACGTGGCGGACGCCCCCGGCCGCCATGAGCCCGGCACCGGAGAGATCAACTACCGCAAGGTCTTTTCCTGTCTGGAGGAGACCGGCTATACGGGTCTGGTGGGCTTTGAGCTGATCCCGGAGACATCCACCGCCCAGGCGGTCCGGGCCATCATGCAGTATTGAACATATTTGACGGGAGGTCATACATCATGAAAATCGGAATCATCGGCGCCGGAAGAATCGGCAAGGTCCACGCCCAAAACATCACCCGCTTTGTTCCCCAGATGCAGATCGAAGCCATTGCCGATCCCTTTATGAACAACGAGATGGAGCAATTCGCCAAGAGCCTGGGAATCCCCCATACCTGCAAAGCCCCCCAGGAGCTGTTCCAGAATCCCGAGATCCAGGCCGTGCTGATCTGCTCCTCCACCAACACCCATGCGGATCTCATCCATCAGGCAGCCGCCGCCGGAAAGCACATCTTCTGTGAAAAGCCC
This sequence comes from uncultured Oscillospiraceae bacterium, assembly GCA_958426425.1. GTDB lineage: Bacteria > Bacillota > Clostridia > Oscillospirales > Oscillospiraceae > Oscillibacter. The sequence goes on along the minus strand of CATZYY010000006.1, from coordinate 41,921 downwards.
ATCGACTACGACATCGCCCGGGTCCGCTCCGCCATTGCCGCCGCCGAGCAGGCTGGGGTGAAGCTGCAGGTGGGCTTCTGCCGCCGCTTCGACCACAACCACCGGGCGGTATACGATATGGTCCAGGCGGGAAAAGTGGGACAGGTGCATCTGGTAAAGATCAGCTCCCGGGATCCGGAGCCCCCCTCTATCGCCTATGTGAAATCCTCCGGCGGTATCTTCTGCGACATGATGATCCACGACTTCGATATGGCCCGCTTCCTGGCAGGGTCTGAGGTGACGGAGGTCAGTGCCTGCGGTTCCGTTCTGGTGGACCCGGCCATCGGAGACGCGGGAGATGTGGATACCGCCGTGGTGACGCTGCGCTTTGAAAACGGGGCCATCGGGGTCATCGACAACAGCCGGAAGGCCGTCTACGGTTATGACCAGCGGGTTGAGGTCTTCGGGTCCAAGGGCTGCGCCATGGACGGCAACGACGTGCCCACCACGGCATCCCTCTGGAACGAGGCGGGCTGCGTGACCGACACCGCCTATCATGTGATGTGGGACCGCTACACCGGCGCCTTTGTCTCCGAAATGCAGGCTTTTGCCAATGCGGTGATCCAGGATCGCCAGCCGCCGGTCACCGGAATGGATGGGCTGTATCCGGTCCTGATGGCGGTGGCCGCCGCCCGGTCTTTGCAGGAGCACCGGCCGGTCGCCATCAGCGAAGTGGAGTAATTCCACATTTGCAGCAGACACAAAGATATCTCTACAACAAGAAGCCTGCCTCGAACGAGGCAGGCTCCTTGTCCGTTGAATGGAATTGTGCATTTGCACGGTCTGCCGGAGTATCTGAACATCCACTCCCTGCGGCACACCAACGCCAGCCTGCTCATCGCAAACGGCACGGACGTGGCCACGGTAGCGGGCCTCCTGGGCCACAGCCAGCCCTCCACCACGATGGACATCTATTACCCATGCCTTCGAAAAGAACAAGCAGGCGGCCAGCAGGGTGCTCCAGGAGGGGCTGGAGATCTGAAACAGAAAATTCTGATCAGGCCATGATACTTCGTCAGCCTTTTGAATCAGAGACCGCCGCAACAAACGCAGAAAAGATCTTCCGGCTGTTTTCATCGGAGCAGAAAGAAAACTCCGGGTGCCACTGCACCGCCCAGACAAAGGACTTGTCCGGCATGTACACTGCCTCCACCAATCCATCCTCACTGCGGGCCATCTCCGCAAGGCCGGGGGCAAGCGCTTTGATTGCCTGATGGTGGTAGCTGTTGACACCCAGTTCCGTCCTTCCCAGCAATGCAGCCAGCGGGCTCCCTGGCAAAAGTGCAACAGAATGGACTATCCGGTCATAGGGCGGCCGCATAACGTGCGCCACCTCCGAGGGGTGCTCCGTGGGCAGGTCCTGATAGAGGGTGCCGCCCAGGCAGGCATTGAAGAACTGGATACCCCGGCAGATCCCCAGCATCGGCTTGTCCTGCTCCAGCGCCTGGGTGAACAAGTTCCGCTCAAAAGCATCCCGCTTTTCGCAGACCTCTCCGCAGGCTTGCCGGGGCTTTTCACCGTACAGCTCCGGGGAGACATCCTGCCCGCCGGTAAAGAGAAATCCATCACACAGTGAAACAAGCCGAGAGATATCGACAGCATCCTCCGCCAGGGGCAGGGTAACAGGAAGAGCGCTGGCCAGCTCCAGTCCCTCCAGATACCCCGGCAGCATCCAGTAGGAGTCCCGTTCCCTGTCCCAAAGCGGCGTCACGCCGATGACCGCCTTTTTCATCACACACCTCCAAAAACTTCACAAAGAGGAAAAGACGCACTCGAATACTCGAGTGCGTCTTTACACATTGGTACGCCCGGCTGGATTCGAACCAGTGGCCTACAGAGTCGGAGTTATCAGGCCGTCAAAGGGGAGCCCGTTGGAGCGCAAGGGTTTCGGTGGAGTTGCACGATTTTCACAGCTTTTGGGGGAAAGGCCCGGAGCCATTGCGCCGCAACGACTCCGGGAGTTTTGCAAATAGTCGTCAAATAGTAGTCAGGCCCATGCGGCACGGTTCAATTGACTCATCTAATCAATGAAATTCTTCATGTCCTCCACGTAAACGTAGGGGGCATACTCTGAGTAAATCTCGGGATCATCCTGGATCACGGGACGCCGTCTGCCCGCAACGCCTCCAGTGTACCTGGAAGGCACCGTACCTCGTTCGGCGTCTTGCAGCGGTGGGCAAGACAAACGGATTCATTGGAGATTTCTGCCGTAATAAAGCTCTTTGTTGCCTAATGCCTCTTCCCAATCTCTCTTGCGATTTGATTTAATTTCCTGGCACAACTTTTTGTATGGTCACATACTTTTGATGCTGGCTCCGCGGCTTATCCGGGATGGTCATTTTCAACTGTCCGTTGTCAAGTAGTGGACGCAAGTATCTCTTTGTAAAGCCCTTTGCGTTTTTATATCCACAATGTTCCACAATTTCAGCTTTCGAGCGTGGTTCTAAACAAAAGGCCAAAATCTGGTCCGTGAGCAGCACTTGGGTCTTCACTTGGGTCTTCACTTGAGTCTTCACTTGGGTCCCATCCTGCGGTCCAACCCTTTCCACCGCAATCGAGGTAAGTGGAACTACCGTGCGGAACACATCGCCCTCGATAAATTCCGGGGTTCCGCCAGAGTAAAGCTTTGTGTATTTATAAGTATTCCGCATCCCGGACCCGAGCTCGTCCGCCAAGCCAATTTCCCGGAACACTTTGGAGATAGGTGGGTTCTTGGCATAAGGCTCAAAAGAGGACAGGTGCAGGACACCATGCCCATGGGAACGGTTGGCGTTCTCGGTGTAGAGGCGGTCACGCTCAATCAAAAATTTCGCTACATAGCCGCTGGAAAAATCACGGTGTGCCAGACTGTTGGAGCATATCTCACGCAGGATACGGTCTCTGGCGCTGATACTCTGGACACCCTCCTGCACAAATGGATCGCTGAGGTGCTTTTGGCCAAAAGCAATCAGCCGATCGTAGGTCTCCAGCAGATTGGTGATGATAACGTCTCGGTCATCATAGCGGTCCACATTTTCCACCCGAAAAATAGCGTCTGTTTTGTGCTGCGGCAGTACGGATAGGATCGTGGAGTCTTTGCCAAACAGAAGGATCGCCGCCAGGGTGATGCCTTCCAGCTGCCGTTCGGGGTCTTTCAAAATCAGCCCGGCGCTTCGCAGCAGTTCTTCATCCGATAGGGATTTCCACGGATGGTTGGCTGTTCGGCTGGCAGTCATGGCTCTGGCACGCTCAATTAGATCGGGGCGCAGGTCCTCCATCTGGAAGCGGGTCACTTTGTTGACAAAGTAGCTGCCGCTTTTCCGGGCATACAGTTGATACACCATGTCGGAATTATCGGTGATGTCTATATCCGCTTCATGGCTTCTGTCAAAAATGCGTCCGTGGTGGCGGCAGACCTGGCTGCCGGACGGCACCTGAATGACCAGCAGTGTGCGGCCATTCACCGTATAGGTTTCCGGCCGCAAATAGAGGGGTGGATTGATTTTCTGCCCGTTGTTGATGGAAGTCACGAAGTCCTTTTTCATGCGGTCCACTGCATCCGGCGCGATGCCCAAAATTTCCCCGTTGTCTTTGACGCCCAGGACAATCGTTCCGCCATCCCGATTGGAAAACGAGCAGACAGTATCATAAACATCCTTCGTAATCTCGGTGGTAGATTTCTTAAACTCCACCTGGATGTTTTCGCCCCCCTCGATCAGCTTGAGAAGCTCGACTTCTGTCATAGGAGCAACAGCCCCCCTTCAATGTTGGATTTATATTTTTTATTATACGGGATTTTTCAGGCATTATCAAACCTATTTCTGTGAACTGAAAAAAACTACCATGAAGCGCCATATGAAAATTAAGTACAGCGTTATTTTAAGTCAACTCCTCGGTGGAGAAGTCCCGAACCAGGGCGCAGGTCAGGCCTCGCATATGATGCCCAGCATAGGAGCCCGGCAGTACCTGCCGGGCTCCCGTTTGTTTTATAGTGATGAGGGAAATCATTTCTCCGCCAGGCGCAGATAGCTCTCCAGCCGCTCTTTGGCGTCCCGCTCCGCCTTTTCATACAGCTCCTGGGCCTTCTCCGGGAAGGAGAGCTGCAAGGAGGCATAGCGGTTCTCCCCCAGCAGGAACTGCTGGAAGTCGCCGGTGGGGGCCTTGGAGTCCAGGGTGAAGGGGTTCTTCCCCTCCGCCTTCAGCCGGGGATCATAGCGGTACAGATGCCAGTAGCCGCACTCCACCGCCTTCTTCTCCTCCAGCTGGCTCAGGCCCATGCTGGCCTTCATGCCATGCTCGATGCAGGGGCAGTAGCAGATCACGATGGAGGGGCCGTCGTAGGATTCCGCCTCCCGGATGGCCCGCAGAGTCTGGCCGGGGTCCGCCCCCATGGCCACCTGGGCCACGTACACGTAGCCGTAGCTCATGGCCATCATCCCCAGGTCCTTCTTCTTGGTGACCTTGCCGCCGGCGGAGAACTTGGCGATGGCCCCCGCCGCCGTGGCCTTGGAGGACTGTCCGCCGGTGTTGGAGTACACCTCCGTGTCCAGCACCAGCACGTTGATGTCCTTGCCGGAGGCCAGCACGTGATCCAGGCCGCCGTAGCCGATATCGTAGGCCCAGCCGTCGCCGCCGAAGGCCCAGACGCTCTTCTTGGTGAGATACTCCCGGTTCTGCCGGATGAAGTCCGCCTCCTCGCTGGTATTGTCCGCCAGCGCATCCAGCAGCGTGTCGCTGACCGCACGGGAGTCCTTCGCGTCCGCGCCCTTTTCCAGATAATCCCGGCAGGCCTCCGCCGCCTCGTTCCGGTCCAGCAGGGTCCGGACCTTCTCCCGCAGCTGCCGCTGGATGGCGTCCTGGCCAAGCAGATAGCCGTAGGCGTACTCCGCATTGTCCTCGAACAGGCTCATGGCCCAGGCGGGGCCGTGCCCCTGTGTGTCCGTGCAGTAGGGGGAGGAGGGCGTGGAGCCGCCGTAGGCGGAAGAACAGCCGGAGGCATTGGTGATGTACATCCGGTCCCCGAACAGCTGGGTCACCAGCTTGATATAGGGCGTCTCGCCGCAGCCGGCACAGGCGCCGGAGAACTCGAAGTAGGGCTTGGCGAACTGGGACGCCTTCACGTTCTTGTCGCTGACGGCGTCCTCCTTGATGGTCACCGTCTCCACAGCGTAGGTCCAGTTCTCCGCCTCTTTCACCTGGCTCTCCAGAGGCTGCATGGCGATGGCAGTCTCCTTGGCCAGGCACACGTTGACGCAGCTGCCGCAGCCGGTGCAGTCGTAGGGGGAGACCTGGATGCGGTAGGTGTACTTCCCGTTCATGCCCCGGGCCGGGACTGTCTCAAAGCCCGCGGGCTTGGCGGCCTCCTCGGCGCTGTCCAGCAAAATGGGCCGGATGGCGGCGTGGGGGCACACCAGGGAGCACTGGTTGCACTGGATGCACTTGGCAGCGTCCCAGGCCGGGACCTCCACGGCGGCGCCCCGCTTCTCGTACTGAGAGGTGCCCGCGGGCCAGGTGCCGTCCTCCAGGCCGTACTTCACCATGGCGGACACCGGCAGCCGCTCTCCCTCCTGCCGGTTCATCACGGCCACCACGTCCTGGATAAAAGCGGGAGCCGTGTCGGCCTTGGGCTCGTCCTGGGCGTCCAGCCAGCGCTCCGGGATCTGCACCTCATGGAGCTCGTTGATGCCATGGTCGATGGAGGCGCAGTTCATGTCCACCACCGCCTGGCCCTTCTTCTTGTAATACGTCTTGTAGATGGCGTCTTTCATCTCGGCAACGACCTGCTCCATGGGGATGACCCCGCTGAGTGTGAAGAAGGATGCCTGCAGGATCGTGTTGGTTCGGTTCCCCAGCCCCAGCCTCCGGGCGATGGCGATGGCGTCGATGGTGTAGAGCCGGGCGTGCTTTTCCGCCAGCGCCCGCTTCATGGAGGCAGGCAGGTTCTGCTCCAGACCCGCCTCGTCCCAGGGGCAGTTCAGCAGGAAGGTGCCGCCCTCCTTCAGATTGTTCACCATGTCGTACTTGTGGACGTAGGAGGGGTTGTGGCAGGCAACAAAGTCCGCCTTGGTGATCAGATAGGGAGATCGGATGGGCGTTTTTCCGAACCGTAGGTGGCTCTGGGTCAGACCGCCGGACTTCTTAGAGTCATAAACGAAGTATGCCTGGCAGTAAAGGTCCGTGGCGTGACCAATGATCTTGATGGAGTTCTTGTTGGCCCCCACCGTGCCGTCGGACCCCATGCCCCAGAACTCTGCGCTGGTCTGGCCGGCGGGGGCAGTGTCGATCTCCGCCGGGACGGGCAGAGAGGTGTTCGTCACGTCGTCCACGATGCCGATGGTGAAGTTGTGCTTGGGCGTTTCCGCTTTCAGGTTTTTGAACACCGCCAGGATCTGGGCCGGTGTGGTGTCCTTGGAGGAGAGGCCGTACCGGCCACCCACGATAGTCATAGGGATACCGCTGCTCTGATACACGGTGCACACGTCCTGATACAGGGGCTCGCCCATGGCGCCGGGCTCCTTGGTCCGGTCCAGCACTGCGATCTTCCGGCAGGTCTGGGGGATGGCGGAGAGCAGATGCTCCGCAGAGAAGGGCCGGTACAGGTGGACGTTGACAAGGCCCACCTTCTCGCCCTTGGCAGTCAGGTAGTCCACTGCCTCCTTGGCGGTCTCAGCGGCGGAGCCCATGAGAATCACCACCCGCTCCGCGTCCGGCGCGCCGTAGTAGTCGAAGAGATGGTGGGTGCGGCCGGTCAGCTTTCCGATCTCCGCCATGTAGTGCTCCACCGCCTCCGGGATGGCGGCGAACTTCTGGTTGCAGGCCTCCCGGCACTGGAAGAAGATGTCCGGGTTCACCGTGGTGCCCCGGGTGGCCGGGTGCTCCGGGTTCAGGGAGTGGGCACGGAACGCTTTCAGCGCCTCCATATCCACCAGGGGGCGCAGGGCGTCGTAGTCCAGCACCTGGATCTTCTGGATCTCGTGGGAAGTGCGGAAGCCGTCGAAGAAGTGAAGAAAGGGCATCCGGCAGTGGATGGCCGCCAGGTGGGCCACCGCCCCCAGGTCCATCACTTCTTGAGGCGAAGAGGAAGCCAACAGGGAGAACCCGGTCTGCCGCACCCCCATCACGTCGGAGTGATCCCCGAAGATAGACAGGGCGTGGGCGGACAGGGTCCGGGCGGACACGTGGAACACCCCCGGCAGCATCTCACCGGCGATCTTGTACATGTTGGGGATCATCAGCAGCAGGCCCTGGGAGGCCGTGTAGGTGGTGGTCAGGGCGCCGGACTGGAGGGAGCCGTGGACCGTGCCGGCGGCGCCGCCCTCGGATTGCATCTCCACCACCTGCACCGGCTGACCGAAGAGGTTCTTCTTTCCGTTGGCGGCCCACTCGTCCACGTGTTCCGCCATGGGTGACGACGGCGTGATGGGGAAGATCCCCGCCACCTCCGTGAACGCGTAGGAGATGTAGGCGGCGGCCTGATTGCCGTCCATGATCTCGATCTTCTTTGCCATGTTCTGTTACACTTTCTGCTCTGCGGCCAGTTTATAGACAGCTTCCATATCTTCCGGCATCATTTTTACGAAGCCCCCAAACGGGAATCCATTCGGCTTTTCAGCCCGATGCGCCACCATTGCGGGAATATCCTCTGCTTTGGCACCGATCTCTGCAAAAGACGTCGGCATACCGATCTCCTTGAAGAAGGCGGTGAGTCGCTCGATGCCTTCTCTCGCCGTAGCCTCGGGATCTGCGAAATTCATCTCATAGCCAAAAACTCTTACGGCAAATTGTGCATATCTGGATACGCTGTGATGCATGGTATACTTCATCCACGCAGGAATGATGACCGCCAGCCCTGCTCCATGCGCACACTCGTAAAATGCGGACAGCTCGTGCTCCATCTGATGGCAGCCCCAGTCCTGAACACGTCCAACGCCGCAGGAGTCGTTCTGCGCAAGCATCCCAGCCCACATCAGATCCGCCCTTGCGCCATAATCCATAGGATCCGCAAGCGCTCTCTTCACAGCCTCCATAATCGTTTTGATCAGTGCCTCGCAGATCCTGTCAGTAAGGCCCACATCTTCTGTATTTGTGAAGTACCGCTCCAGCACATGAGAGATCATATCCGTCGCACCGCTGGCCGTCTGATAGGCCGGCAGAGAGCAGGTAAGCTCAGGGTCCATAATGGCAAATTTCGGCCGGACAATGTCCGTCTTTGGCGCAGGCCATTTCAGGTTTCCCTCATCGTGTGTGATGACAACACTGTCGGACGCCTCGCTCCCCGCCGCGGCAATGGTAAGCACCGTGCCCACAGGCAACGTTTTTTCAATTTTTACCTTTCCAAGGAAGAAGTCCCAGAAATCTCCGTCATACAGTGCTCCAAAGCCGATCGCCTTCGCCGTGTCTATGACGCTGCCTCCTCCGACAGCCAGTAAGAAATCGCAGCCCGTCTTTTTGATTTTCTCGATGCCCTCGTAGACTTTTCCGCTCCGGGGATTTGCCTGGATCCCGGAAAGCTCCTCACAAAGAAGCCCAGCTTCCTTAAGGGAAGAGATCACCGCATCATAGCATCCATTTTTCTTAATGCTTCCTCCGCCATAAATAAGGAGGACCTTCGTTCCGCCGAATTTCTTCACAAGGGTCCCGGCGTTGCTCGTTTTTCCCCGTCCAAAGTCAAAATACGTCGGAGAATAAAAGGAAAAATTATTCATTATGATCTGCCTCCGCTCTTTTGTCAGCCCACTCTGAATTGTTTTAAAAATTCTCTGTCAAGATCCATTCCGGCGCCAGGCGTATCAGGTGGGGAAATCGTCCCGTCTGAGGGGTCAAAGCTCACCGGTTCCAGGAAGCACTTCTCAATATTTTCGTCAAACTGCCTCGGATAGAACTCAGCCATACACACTCCCGGCACCGCGCAGTCAAGGTGGGCATGAAGCTGCTGCTGCCCGTGTGGACTCAGCGTTATATTGTGTGCCTCCGCATAGGCCGCCACCTTGATGAATTGTGTAATGCCGCCCAAGCTCCCCGCGTCCGGATTCAGGAACTGGGGACGGCTCTGATCAATGAGATCCCGAAAACCGTACAATGTATATTCGTTTTCTCCCACAGCCATGGGGATCCGGCTTCTCTCGGAAAAGGTCCTCATTCCCTCATAGTCATCCTGAAGCACAGGCTCCTCAAACCAGTATGGGTGATACTCCTCGATCATCCGGCTGAATTCCAGCGCCTCATGCGCTTTATAAGCGCAGTTAGCGTCCACCATGAGCCGCACATCTTCGCCCACAGCTTCCCGGACAGCCTTTACGCGAGCCATGTCCTCCTTCATGCTCAGGGCGCCGACTTTCATCTTTACACTTTTCACGCCCCAGCTGACATATTCCTCCATCTCTTTCTGGAGCTCCAGAATTCCTTTCCCTGCCGCATAGTAACCGCCCGCGATGTAGCACGGCACTTTGTTGGTATATCCACCCAGCAGCTTATACAGCGGCATTCCTGAAACTTTGCTCCGGATATCCCAGAATGCGGTATCAAGGGCAGATATGCTCTTGAGCGAGATCCCCCTGCGGCAGAGAAATTTCGGCACCCACATCTTGGCATACAGCCGCTCCACATCGAGTGGATCTTCCCCGATCAAAAACTGGCTGAGATAGTCCACATAATCGGTGCTGTAGCTGGTTCCGTATCCTGTGATGCCCTCATCTGTCTCCACGATTGCCAGATTAATCTCATTATGCGTAAAGACATGCTTCCCATTCTGCAGAGGCTTCTCTTTTGGCCATTTGTAATGTTCCGTAAAAATCCCGGTGATTTTCATTCTGATCCTTTCCTCGCTCTGATGAACAGCAGGCGTCTGGAAATTTTTCAGCTACTCTTCATCACTTTCATCACTGTCATCTTGCTGTATCAGAGATGCCATCACAAAAAGCGCATCAATAACTGCGAACGTCGCGACGCCGGAAGTAACGACTGATGGTTTAAAAGATCTGGTGGAGGTCAGCAATGTGTAGTCAGCGATCTTTGCCAATTTGCTGTCTTTCTGTCCGCTTAGAACACATACTTTAGCTCCGTGGGCTTTCGCTTTGCTGCAGGCGTCAAACAGGCTGCTCGGCCACCCCGTTCTCGAGGTGACGATCACCAGCGTGTCCGCATCTACCATTCCGGACTGCACTTCCATCTCATAGGGGTCTGTCAGCAAGGCACACATTCGACCCAGCCGCAGCAATCTTTGCTGAAGATAGTAGACAAACGGAGTGCTCATCCCTACCGCCCAGGCAACGACCTTGTCATACTCCAGCAGCATATGAGCAACTCTCTCAACAGCTCCCGCATCAATGACCTTCAGGGAGTCATAGAGCCACTGGACATCCGATTCAAATACCTTCTTTAAAATGATCTCCGGTTTGTCATCTCTGTCCACTTCCTGCATCGGATCAGAAAAAGACGCCAAATCAACGATGAGATTTCTCTTAAACTCTGCAAACCCGCTGTAGCCCATTCTTTTGGCCAGCCGGATATAGGTCGCATCACTTACGCCCGCCCGTGCCGCCACGCCCTGGATAGACTGTGATGAAAAGGACTGGAGGTTATCGAGCAAAAACTCTGCGGCCTTTTTTTCCTGCTTCGGAAGCGTCTCCAGCAGTGTCTGCATGCGGGCAATCGCCCCTCCCGGAATAGGGAGTGCCGGCACCATCGCCATGTCTTCACTTTGATCCAGTTTTTCCTTTTCAACGCAAGTCTGCATATCAATCTCCTACATATTCCTTAAGTTTGTCGACGGGCTTGAACGCAGCTCGGTATGCGAAAAGCTCTTTGCGTCTTTCGGCGCAGTCCTGCATTTCCTCTTCTGACAGAATACGGGGCTTCCCGCAGGAACTGGCGATCAAGTAAATCTTACAGCTGAACTCCAGCTGCACCGCCTTTTCATAAGCCGCAGACAAATTCTTTCCCGTCGTCACAAGCCCATGATTCTGCAGCAAAATGGAGTCGGCCTTGTCAGAGAGCTTTTCCCGAATATTCCCGGCAAGCTGCTCTGTTCCGAAGGTCGCATAGGGGGCCACTGGCACATGTCCACCCATCATCATGAGGATATAATGGATATTAGGGACCTCATCCGTAAGTGTGGACAGTGCCGACGCATAGGGAGAATGGGTATGTACGACCGCATTCGCGTCCTGTCTCGCCCTGTAAACCTGAAGATGCAGAGGCAACTCGGAGGAAGGCGCTCGATCACACCGGACCGGTGTCCCATCAAGCTCCAGCAAGCAAATATCCTCCGGTTTCAGAATATCATAGTCCACGCCGCTCGGCGTTATCGCGATCAGGTCTCCAATGCGTCTTGAAACATTTCCGGAAGTTCCGACCACCAGTCCGTCTGCAGCCATCTTCCGGCTGTATTGGATCACTTCCTGGCACGCTGCCATCAATTCCTGTTGATTGATCTTCATTTCTGTCATCTGCCCTCCTGCGAAAGATTCTGCTTGGATCATAAAACGCATGAGCAGCCTCGCCAAAACACCATCTTGCGATCGTCATTTATTGTGATATTTTATACGAAGCGGTACATGCAAGTCAATGTCAGTTCTATAATCCGCGGCTTTTATTCGGACTTTTTTCTCTGGCCGCTCACAATTCATTTGGTTTCTTTAGACCGTCAACAGTGGAAATCGCGGTCACGAGCTCCGGCGGGGTAATGTCAAAAGCGGGATAATAGCCTTTGACTCCCAAGGGAGCGATCCGCTTTCCGTCCACCTTCAGAACGTCCTCAGGATCTCTCTTCTCAATGACGATATCCTTTCCAAACGGGTGCTTTGTGGAAGGATAGCCGCCGACATAATACGGAATTTGATGCCGATGGGCCAGCGCCGCGATCTGATAGGTGCCGACCTTGTTGGCGACATACCCATCCATTGAGATCACATCAGCGGCTGTAATGACCACATCCACTTTTCCCTCAGACATCAACGCTCCCGGCATGCCGTCTGTGATCAGGGTCACCGGCACACCCGTCTGCACACCTACCGTAGAGGTGAATCTGGCCCCCTGCAGGTAAGGTCTCGTCTCTGTGCAGATCAGCTCTGGGCAAAGTCCTCTTTCCTTGGCGATCAGCAGCACAAATCCGATCAAAAGCTCCGCGAAGCAGTGCGTAAGGATCCTGGGATGGTCCGGCAGTTGATCCACGATATGGGAGGCGATGACGCGAAAATCATGATACCGCTTGTTCATGGCCTCCATCACCGCCTGATCCACCGCCGCCGCAAACGGAAGAGAAGCATCCATATTCGCGGCCTTGTCAATGATGCTTCCCAGCATCTGCATGACCTGCGGCGCCGTCGTGGGCCTCGCGTTCGCCACGATCTGTGCCGCATGCCGCAGTCCCTCGATCGCCTCGTCGCTGTTGAGACCGCCCGTCTGATGGGCGTGGAGCCTCAGTGCCTGAAAAGCCGCAATCTTGACTCCTCCGCTCTGCGTGACCATGTCGTGGATCGCATCCCGCACCTCCTCGACGCTTGTACAGGATACGTACGTTGTCTCTGTGGGATATTTGCGCCGATCCAAGATCCGGACCTCGCCATCCTGATACCATGCGACATTTTCATATCTGAGGAACTCCGCAAGTCCCTCGTCCGCTCTGCCCGTCAATAATTGGTCCATCAAAATCCTCCCCGCTTCACTCAAAGCGCATCAATGACCGCTCTGCAAAAATCATCTGTTCCGGCTCGCCCGCCCTGGTCAGGCGTAAGCGCTTCACCGGAAACATACGCTGCCTCGATCGCAGTCTCCAGTTTTCCGGCAGCTTCGGAAAAGCCGAGATAATCCAACGCCATGGCCAGCGCCAGCAACGTCGCCGTGGGATTAATGATCCCCTTTCCCTCAATGTCCGGCGCCGTCCCGTGGACAGGCTCAAAATACGCATAATGATCGCCGATACATGCGCTGGGCGCCACGCCAAGGCCTCCGATGAGCCCGGATGCTCCGTCAGCCAGGATATCGCCGTAGAGGTTGGGCAGCAGCACGACATCAAGGGACCGGGGATTTGTGACCATCCTGTGGAACAGCGCATCAACGATGCATGTTTCGACCTTCACATCCGGATACTCCTTCAATACCTCCAGCGCCACATCCCGGAAAAGGCCATCGCATCGCCGCAGGACATTGTCCTTCACTCCAATGGTCACAAGGCCCTTGAATCCCTCTTCCCGGCGCTGCATTGCCAGCTCCGCCGCATACCTCGCCACGTTTCGCGTATTCTTTTCCGAGATGACTTTGAGGGCATAAATGCCGCCATCCAGCGGGTCCCACTCCTGATGGAGCTTGGCAAGATCCTCCAGCTCAGAGACGTTTCCCTCCCTGGGCGGATACAGGTCCTCCAGATTTTCCCGCACGATCACAAAGTCGATCCCATCCGGATCTTTCAGCGGGCTATGGAAGTTTCGGCGGTACTTGGCAGGCCGGATATTGGCGTAAGTCCCTCTTGTCCAGCGGAGATATCCCAAGAGATTCACTCCGTTTGCCATAGCGCCGAACAACGTCGCCTGGCTGTTGTCCATTCGCCTGTACATCTCCTCATTGGACATGGTCTTCACATCAAGAAGATCTGTTTCAATGGGAAGGTCCAACGCCTCCAGTACCTTCATGGAAGACAGCACTGCCTCGGCTGCCGCACCTTCTCCAGGCAGAACACAAAGTTTGGGAGGGTCCACCTTCACCGCGCTGTGATTTACGAGTTTCATTTCAGATTTCCCCTTTCTCCTTCATGGCTTTGAGTCGGGACATCATGCCTCCGCTTTTGATCATGTCCAGCAGTTCTCCGGAATATGGCTCCATCCCAATATCCATACCATCTTCTTTTTGAAAGGTGCCGTTCTCAATGTCCAGACTGACCAGATCGCCGTCCTTCAAGATGGATGCCGCATCCCTGGAAACGATCACGGGAAGCCCCAGCGCAATGCTGTTTCGAAAGAAGATCCTGGCAAAAGACCTTGCAACCACGGCCTTGATCCCCAGTTTCAGCAGATTCTGCGGAGCTGCCTCGCGGCTGGAGCCGCAGCCAAAGTTATCCCCCGCAACGATGATGTCCCCTTCCCGGACCTCCGGGGCAAATCTCGGATAGTTGACCAAGATATGTTTCTTAGCCTCGCTCCACTCCATATTCCAAGTGTACCCGGGGGACATCAGATCTGTGTTTACATTGTCTCCGAACAGCCATACACGGCTCTTTTCATGCTCTTTCATACGAACACCTCTCTTGGATCCTCAATTTTCCCACAAACAGCAGCTGCCGCCGCCACCGCCGGAGATCCGAGATAGATGTTCGCCTTCGGGCTGCCCATTCTGCCCATGAAATTCCGGTTTCCAGTGGACAGGCAGTTCTCTCCAGGAGCCAGAAGGCCGAGATGCCCTCCCAGGCAAGGTCCGCAGCCAGAGGGCGAAACGATGGCCCCCGCCGCCGACAGCTTCTCGATAACCCCTTCGCGCAGGGCCTGCCGGTAAACGTCTTCGGACGCGGGATTCACCAGCAGCCTTGTCCCTTGGGCCACTCGCTTTCCTTCCAGCAGCTTTGCCGCGAGCCTGAGATCCTCCAGCCGTCCATTGACACAGGACCCCAGGAAGACCTGATGGATCCGGATCCCCCGGGCCTCTCTGACGTCCACTCCGTTGCCCACGTCGCCCGGAAGCGCCACCTGGGGGCCGATCTCCGAAGCGTTGACCGTCAGTTCCTTTTCATAGGATGCGCCCTCATCCGCTGCGAAAAATTCCCATTCCATCCCACGCTCAAGATAGAATTCTTTGGTCGTTTCATCAGATGGGAAAAAGGCAAACTTCGCTCCCATTTCGACACCCATGTTTGATATGGTCATTCTCTGGGGGATCGACATTGACGCCGCAAGTTCGCCGCAGAATTCCAGGGACTTGTAGTTGGCGAAATCCGTACCGTACTTCGACGCCAGGTATAAGGCAATATCTTTGCCTGTCACATAAGGCAAAAACGCACCTTTCAGTTCTACCTTGATGGTCTCGGGGACCCTGAACCACAGAGACCCCACCGCTAAGACCCAGGCGCCCTCGCTGAAGCCGATCCCGCAGCCTGCGCTTCCCACCGCCCCATAAGTAGAAGCATGAGAGTCCGTGGCGAGCGACAGCCTGCCCGGGCGGCAGAGCCCGTTTTCCACGACCAGTTGATGGCCGATTCCTTTCCCCACATCAAACAGGCTGCTGATTCCAAGTTTCTCAGCCAACTCCCTGGAGCGTGCCTGCCAAGTGGCGGCCTGGATCGTTGAGGCCGGCGCTTCGTGGTCAAACGCGATCGTCACGGACCCCGGATTGGCCAATTTGTCGATCCCCAGTTCCTCCAGATATTGATATACAAGAGGAAAGCATTCTGTGATCATCAGCCTGTCTACCTTGGCTGTCACATATTGCCCCGGAACAACTCTCTCCAACCCGGATGCGGAAGCAAGCGTCTTCTCCGCCATCGTCATTCCTGTTTTCAATCTGTCCACCTCATAAGTCTCATGAGTTCTGTCACTTGTTTGGTCTCCATGCTGTCCACCGCGTCAATGATCGCATGCGCCTTTTCGTCCGGGAGGATCTCCCCGGCGCACCGGCAGAATTTCTCCAGAATTTGTGCGTACGACATCGGGTTTTTGTAATCTCCGAGCGGATGGTCCACCCTTCCATACAATTTTCTGCCATCCTTCAGCGTGATGGAAACGATAGCCGGTCTTGCCTGCGGATACAACGCCTCGAGCGTAGGGTCGGCTTCAACCTTGATCCGGCTCATAAGTGCCTTTACCCTGCCGTTCTCCCAAGCTCTGTCTTGAAATTGGGCCGTTGTGAGCGTTCCAAACACCAGCCGCGCCGCTATACAGTAAGGAAGGCTATGGTCCGATTCCTCTCTGTTCATTGGGTGATAGGAACACTCACGTGCGATCCATGTGGCCCAATCGTGCACCGCAATGTGGATCCCTTCAATGTCCTCAGCTCGGATGTCCTCCTCAGTCAAGATCTCGTCCAACGCCGCAAGCGCGCTGTGCGCCATAAATTCAGACGGATATGGTTTTATGGAGGTGCGGAAGATCCGCGGCTGTTCCGGCGCCAAGGGGCTGAATATCGCGTCGGAATTCCCTGTCATCCGAAACAGGTTATCCAGCGCGTCGGCAGAGCCCTGGATCCCGGCCATTGCGAGCCTCGCCGCTTTGACCGAGTTGGCTGCGGACAGAGCAAAGGCCAGCGTTTTCATATCAGTCTGGGCGCCGATTCCCAAGCTGGTGTAATTGCAGCAGCAATTCACAGCCATCATATTGGCCAGCTGCTCCCGATCACAGCTTAAAAGCATCCCGAATACCGCCGTGCAGACTGCGGAAGCCACCGTTGCGTAATGCCACCCGTTTCGATTGCAGCGCATATTCTCGGTAAACCAGCCCTGCAGATCATAGGCCAGCAAGATCCCTCTGATCGCTTGCTCCCCTGACAGGCCCAGGGCATCGCAGCAGCAGAACACGAACGGTATGTATTCCGCCGGGTGGCTGGCATCGAGATCATAATAGACATCCATATAGTCCTGCACTCTCGCCAGCGCCCCATTGCAGATGATCGCCCATTCCAGCGGCAGCCGCTCCCCTGTGCCGAATGCCTGCGCCGTCCAGGTGCTGTCGCCCCTGTCTATCGCGCGGTATATTTTGGCAATCGACGGCTCCTTCCAGCCGGAGATCGATACGCCGAGCGTATCTAAAACCAGCTTTTTCGCCTGTTTGACAGCATCCCCGTTTAAGGGCTGCTCCTTAAACTTCAACGTGTAATCGACAATGTCTCGAATCGTATTCGCTGCCACGTTAAGCCCCTTCTATCCCACCGGCCTCAATCAAGGCATCGATCGCGATCTGGATTGCTTTTTCCATTCCGTTTCCCACCACATCGTCAGCCTGATTGTGGTTTCTCATGGAAGTCACCAGAGGAAAACCGTCGATCACAAAGATTCCGGCCGCATTCGCCCGCCGGATAGACGCGACTGCCAGAAGCGCGGCAAGCTCCATTTCCACGCCCACTGCCCCGGCCTCTGCCCAAAGCAAAATCCTCTCGTCCATAACGCCGGTATAAAAAGCGGCCTTCGTGCGGACCACACCGGTCCGATAGCCCACTTTCCCCTTTGCCTTGCGAATCAGCGCCTGGACCAGCTCCACATTGCAGACGCATGGAAAACCCGCAGGCACCAGCTGATTGCTCAATCCGTCCTCAGAAGTCGCGCCGGTCGCAATAATCACGTCGCCCCGCTCCTGAGTGGCGTCATAGGAGCCTGCGGTGCCGATCCGGATAATATTTCTTGCGCCGAACAGAATCAGCTCCTCAAAGCAAATTGCCGCGCCTGCCGCCCCAACACCGTGGGCAGCGACCGTAAGACGGTGTCCGTTCTTTATCCCAGTATATACGACATACTCCCGTCTCGCGGCCACCTGCTCATAGGAGTCAAAATGCTGTGCGATCTTAAGCGCCCGAGCGGCATCCCCGCACACGATCACATCCGCCGAAACAGTGCCTGGCTTCAGCTTCAAAACCGGAGACTGCTTTACCTCATTACTCATAATTTGCAATCTACTCCTTCTGATAAACTTTTCTGGAACTTCACACACGAGACATAGTGGCCGGGCTTGACCTCCCTGATCACAGGCCTCTCGCCGCAGGCCGCCGTACACTCGGAACATCTTGTGGAGAAGGGGCAGCCCTCCGGCGCATCGATGGGACTTGGGATATCCCCGATCTCGACTCTCTTCCACTCCGTCTCAGGGTTAATCGGCAGGATCGAATCAAACAAGGCTTTCGTATAAGGGTGAAGCGGCTCTGAGAAGATCTCATCCCGAGAGGCCAGCTCCATCACCTGACCCAGATACATGACACCGATCCTGTCGCAAAAATGTTCCATGACCTCAAGATCGTGGGCAATGATGATATAGGTGAGGTCGAACTGCTCTTGGAGATCTTTGAGAAGATTCAGGATCTGGGCCCGGATGGAAACATCCAGCGCCGAAACGGGCTCATCGAGGACGATGCATTTCGGCATCACCGAAAGCGACCTTGCGATGGCAATGCGCTGGCGCTGCCCTCCGCTGAACTGATGCGGATACTTCATAGCCGCCTCAACGGGAAGTCCGGTGAGTTCCAGCAGCTCCTCCGCCCGTTTTACGCATTGCTTTTTGCTGACACCACCCTTGACCAGCATAGGTTCGGTGATGATTTCCCACACGCGCATACGGGGGCTAAGTGACGCAAAGGGATCCTGGAGGACCACCTGCACTTCTCTGTGGAGCTTTTTGCGGACATTATTATCCGATCCGTTGATGTCCTCACCATTATAAAGGATCTGTCCGGAGGTCGGTTTATAGAGCCCCAGCAGCGTTCTTGCAAGCGTGCTCTTCCCGCATCCCGATTCACCGACGATCCCGAAGCTCTCCCCGCGCCGGATCTCGAGATTGATATTCTTCAGAGCCTTGAGCTTCACATCTTTTTTCGCTCCGCTTACTGGAAATTCCTTGCATACATCCGTAAGCCTAAACATGATATCGTTATCCACAAGCATCATCCTTTATCCGCATAACGCAGGCACCTGACAAACGTATGGACTCCGTCGATGGTTTTCGGGGTCTCTTTTCTGCAGGCTTCCGTTGCTTTGTCACATCTGGGGGCAAATGGGCATCCGGCAGTGATCTCCCCGGGGATCGGCGCTGAGCCAGGGATCGACACCAGTCTTTCCCTCCGATTGCCAATGTGAGGAAGGGAGTTCAAAAGGCCTATGGTATATGGGTGCTTTGGCTCTTTCCAGAGCTCCTTTACATCTCCGTACTCCATGGCGGATCCCGCGTACATGACGACCACTTTATCCGATATCCGGTTGATAACGCCGAAGTCGTGGCTGATGATCATCAGCGACAGATCCCGCTCCTTCTTCAAATCGCTGAGCAGCTGCAGATAGCCCGCCTGTACCGTGACGTCCAGAGCGGTCGTCGGTTCGTCTGCGATCAGCAGTTCCGGGCTGCCTGCCATTCCGATCGCGCCCACGACACGCTGTCTCATGCCGCCGCTGAGCTCATGGGGAAACTGGCGTCTGCGTCTCTCTGGATCGGGGATCGAAACGCTGTTCAGCAGGCCCAGGACTTCCTCATCCACTGTCTTTTTCGCGGCAGTCTTTCTGTCACGGACTGCCTCTCTGATCTGCGAGTCGATTCGAAACATAGGGTCGAGCGATGTCAGCGGATCCTGAAGGATCATGCCGATCTCTCTGCCGCGGATCTTGCGGATCTCTTTTTTGGGCAGCTTCAGAAGATCCTGTCCCTTGTAAAGGATGCTGCCGGAGACCACTTGTACATTTGCCGGCAGAAGTCCCATGATCGCCATCGCGGTCATGCTTTTTCCTGATCCGGACTCGCCCACGACTCCCAGGGTCTCCCCCTTGTGGATGGTCAGTGATAAGTCATGGATGAGTTCGACTTTTCTCTTTCCGTTGTCTGCCACGATGGTCAGGTTCTCAATTTTGAGCAGGGGCTCGCTCATCACATCGTCACCATCCTTTTGGGATCCAGCTTCACACGCAGGACATTCCCCAAAATATTTACGCTGAGCACTGTGAGGAACAGCGCGATGCCCGGGATCGTCGTCAGCCACCAGGCCCCCGAGGTCATGTAGTCTCTTCCTTCCGACATCATCAGTCCCCACTCAGGGGTGGGAGGCGTCGCTCCCAGGCCCAAAAAGCTCAGAGAAGACGAGAGGATGATTGCCATGCCCAACTGAAGAGTCGCCATAACGATGATCGTGTTCACGAGGTTCGGCAGAATGTGCCGGCACAGGATCCGAATCCTGCTGGCCCCGGCCAGCTTTGCCAGAGTCACAAATTCCTGCTGTTTGAGGCTCATGGTCTCAACCCGGACGACCTTGGCGTAATTCGACCAGCAGGTGATTCCCAGCACAAACACCACAGTCCCGCTACTTTGGCCCAAAATCACGCTCAGGCACATAGCGATCAGGGTATACGGGATCGAGAGCACCGCATCTGTGAGGCGCATGAGCAGAGAGTCCACGGCCCCGCCCATGTATCCGGCAAGAACGCCCACCAGTGTGCCGATACTGCCCGCGACCAAAACCACAGCTATGCCCACCATCATGGTTGTCCTGGCGCCTGTAACCAGTCTGCTGAAAATATCCCGGCCCAGGCCGTCTGTTCCCAACAGGTGCTCCATGCTCCCGCCTTCACACCAGGCTGGCGGGATCAGGTACTCGGACAACTGCCCCTGAGTGGGTGAATGCGTGGCAATCAACTCGCCGAACAGGCAGGCAAATACCACCAGCCCCAGAATCAGTACCGGAAACCAAATATCCTTCAGAAACGAACAGACTTTACGGAAAGTATTTTTCTTGTGTTCTTCCATTCCGTTATTCCTCCTTGCCATAGCTCAGCCGGGGATCGATCAGCGTATAAACGATATCTGTGATCAGGCTGATCGTCAGCACAAGCGCCGAGCCCAAAAGGACGATCGTCTGCAGCATTGGGAAATCGCGTCTCGATATGGACTGCACTGCCAAAGTTCCGATGCCGGGCCAGGCGAAGATCTTTTCCGTCACGACAGAGCCGCTGAGCAAATAGCCGAATTGTACGCCCACGATCGTGAGAACGGAGGGCAACGCATTCTTAAGCGCATGCTTCCAGATGACCAAACGCTCCGGTAGGCCTTTCGTTCTGCACAGTTTAATGGACTCCGCCGAAAGGACCTCGATCATGGAGGAACGTGTGATGCGCATGATCGATGAGGTAGAGAACCATCCGAGGGCGATCGTCGGGAGGATCATGTGTGCCGCTGTCTCGCTGCCGGAACTCGGAAGAAGGCCCAGCGCCAGGCTGAACACCTGTACCAGCAGGATCCCGGTCCAGAACGACGGCGTCGACTGTCCGATCATGGAGATCCCAACGCAGAAGCGGTCCAGGAGGCTCATTGGTCTGACTGCGGAAAAAACGCCCAGGGTGATTCCCAATATGGATGCGAAAATCGCCGCCGCAATGGCGAGTTTGAGCGTCATTGGGAAAAACTCTGCGAACAGCGTCAGCGTTGGCTCTCTCCAGGTCAGAGACGTGCCGAAGTCCCCATGCAGGATCCCCCAGAAATAATCGACGAACTGGTCCAGCAGCGGCTTGTTCAGCCCCAGCATCTCCCTGAGAGCCTCCCGGTCTGCGTCAGACGCGTTCGCCCCCAGGATGAACATCGTCGGGTCCCCTGACATATGGCCCATGACAAAAACGATCAGGCAGACAATGAACATCGTGGCCAGTGCCTGTAAAATCCGTTTGATAATATAGCGTCTCATCTAAAATGTCCCCCATTCAGGCGCAATGGATCACTCTACCTGGAGGCTCATGATGCCATCCGTAAAGACCGTCTGGGTGGGTGTCTTCTCATAGGAAACGATGGGAGAGCGATATCCATAAACAGTGGGAACTCGCACCAGAGGCATGAACCGCACGTCATCGATCATGATCTGGACCGCCTCTTCGATGTACTGCTCCCGAAGCTCCGGATCGCCCTCAGACACCTGCTTGTTCCACAGGTCAGAAGTATCCTCATCGACCATCCAGGAGAGGCCGTCGCCATCTGCGGCCCAGAGATACGCCGACGTTCCGATGTCAAACGCGTTGGGAGACGTACCGAAACCCGCGATGCCGTCAAAATTCTCGTCGATATAGCTGGACATGTACTCGCCGCTGTCCTGAAGAATCAGCTCCGTCTTGATCCCAATGGACTCCAGGTTCGTCGCCATTGCCTGCGCCGATTCCGCGATCCCCACAACGGACCCGGACGAAGACGTGCAGTGGATCGTCAGTTCAAACCCATCGGGATAGCCCGCTTCAGCAAGCAGTTCTTTTGCCCGCTCAGGATCATACGCAAGGGGCTCGATCCCGTCAGGCATTCCCAGCGCTGCCTCTGAGTCCGGGAATGGATAGGCGGGCTCTGCCATACCGTTGTACAGAGCAATAGAAATGCCCTCACGATCGATCGCCAGATTTAACGCCTCGCGCACCCGGACATCAGAAAGAGGCGAGTCTGGATCCAGCCGGTCTGCAAAAACGAACACCGCCTGCGCACCCGTGTCAACACTGTCAAGCGTGATGTTGCTGTCCGATTCCAAATCGGCCACGAAGGTGTAGGGAATTCCGGTCGCCATATCGATCTCCCCATTTTTCAGGGCCGCGACAAGGGTAGACGCCTCAGGGATAATTCGCAGTGTCAGCTTGTCAAAGGAGGGTTTTCCGAGGAAATAATCCTCAAAAGCCTCGAACTCAACAGAAGATCCCAATTCATGAGAGACAAACTTACAGGGGCCATTGCCCACAGGAGCGTTATTAAAAGCTTCCTCTCCCGCAGATTCGATATATGCCTTGGGCATGGCGGGAACAAAATGCATATAGTACTCAAAGAGCGGGAAGCCCTGCTTGAAGACAAATTTCGCCGTATACGTATCGACCGCGGTGCAAGACTCCAGTGCGTCATAGAACGGCCCCACAGTGACCACTGCGCTGAGCTCCGGCCGTTTCATTCTCTCCACGCCGAAGACAATATCCTCAGAGGTCATCTCAGTCCCATCATGCCACAGGACTCCCTGTTTGAGCGTGAGCGTCCATTCCGTGGAGTCCTCGTTGTGGCTCCAAGACTCCGCCGTTCCCAAGGCAGGATCATACTCACCATTCTCATCTCTCACCATGTAATCTGTGTAAAGAAGACGGCTGATGTTCTCGTTGGTATATCCTGACGGAATGGAATAGTCAAGCGTTTCTGAGCCAAGGCTTGTGAGGCCGATCGTCAGGTCCACTGTTCCATCGTCAGCTTCTGGGGCAGTTTGTGATTCGGAGCCAGGATTTCCGCATGCGGTCATGCTGATCATCAGTGTAAATGCCGCAAGCAAGCAAAAGAGCTTCGTTATTTTCTGTTTCATCTTTCCAACTCCTTAAAATAAGATCTGGGCCTCTACTTCGAACGAAAAGAAATTTTGTTTCATTTCGTTTTCTAAATTTTAATATTTATTTCGTTTTTTGTAAAGAAACATTCTTTACAAATTTTTTGAATTTTTTGTACAATTTCATCAAATTTCAAAAGCGTGCTCTGCCTTCAAATCTGTGATAATATGAAAAACCTTCCTCGACCTCATGAGGGATGCTTGTCATAAAGAAACAGAACCACACACGCATTAACGTTCTGCTACCTGAAATTAAGGCTACGCTGGCAGACGGAAAACTCCAGCGGGAAGTGGCGGAATACTACGGATTTTAGGTACATGTAGTGAAACGACAACTAATGCAGGAATGTAGGTAAACGAAAGCTGGAGGCTGAAATGCTGCCACGCCCCAAAAGACGCTCAAGGGAAGGTTCCGCACCAAGCGCCATTGTAGCGGAACAGGCCTAATGAGATTTAGCGGTTGCGCATTACAACGGCCCTATGAAGGGTCTCCGAGGTATCTTGAAGCAGGAACGCTGTTATGGCAGATATTCTACCAGCCAGCAAGCAAGCATCCCGGTGCCGCCGGGGAGCCAGTTGAGCAACAGATCAATCAGAAGGCCGCTCCTAACTTTTTCCGTGGTAATCACGACACCTTTATATAGGGGTTTCTCTGCAGTTTTCAACTTGACCTTCGTTCCATTATAAAACCGGAAGATTGCAAGCATCGGCATGGCAGTCCCATACCAGAGCTGCTGCGTAAACGTGCCTCCAAAGGTCTCTCAGACAGGAAACTGGGAGGAATCGGAAACCCGATTCCTCCCAGTCCTTTTTTATCCCTCCCGGTCCTCCTCGCCCGCTGTGCGCAGGATCTGATACACGCGGCACAGCGCTGCCGTCTTGCAGAGAAAACCCTGGATCAGTTCCTGCTCCTCCAGCCATGTGGCCCAGGGTGAGCAGTGTCCCGTCTCCCTGTCGGCTTCCCGGCGGGCGTCTCGTACCATCCTCTGTATGTCCAGCCACCGGTCGTAGTCTCCGCCGTGGAGATGTTGTTTCAGTTTTCGGATGGCGCTCTTGTAGGCCTTCTCCGCTCCGCTGGGATTGTTGTAGTTCAGCCGGATGGCCAGCTCCGTTCCTCCGGCTGGCCAATTACCAAATGGCAGCATACCAGGTTCAGCTCTCTTGGTGACAGAACCTCCTCAATACACCGGAAGAGAAGCCTCCTCTGCCCTCTGCATCTGGTGATACCGTCCGGTCGGGATCGTCAGCGGCAGGGCGCTTCGAGCGGCACAATCCCGCATTGCCGCCTGGATAGCAGGCGTGGCATACGTCAAAAAACGCTTTCCCAGTGTGGGGTCAAACTGCTCAGCAGCTTTTAGGAGTGCCCTCCGGGAGTTTTGCAAATAGTCGTCAAATAGTAGTCAGGCCGTCTCCGGCGCATCGACTCCGTGCTCATACAGGAACTCCGGGGCAATATCGATCTCTCCGTCGTTCCAGACTGTGACGCCGCAGTCAATACAGACCGAGCGAAAAATTTCTTCATCTGCCAGCAGAGCAAATGCCGGCGTTTTAAGCAGAGGCGTAAAGTCCACAATTTTTGCGGTTCCAGTGCTGAAGCGCACCCACAGCTTATGATCTCTCATTGGTCGAACTCCACTTACCTTGATAACAGGAGCGGACTCTCCAGCATAGGCAATTCCATTCACAATATACATCTCTGCACCTCCTCACCGCAAGGGTTCAATCTTCCCGAATGGCTCATTCCGGACTGCTTTGTTCCAGGCAGCATATAGTTCTTCTTCATGGATTGCGCCCCAAGCCTGTACCAGCTTCAGCTGCTTGACCGGCAGGCGCCTGCCAGCAACTCCCCATCCACGCCAACAGAAGCCTCAAACTCCGCATAATAGACATGGAAGTGGGGCTTATTATGCTGGCTATTGTCGGAATACAGCATCTTGATAACGATATTGTAAAAACGGCAAAGTTCTGGCACCTTATCCTGCCTCCTCACCTTATTATACAAAACAAAATTATTTCTGAGTCAATTATTACACTGCCCGGTTCAATTGGTCTACCCGATCAATAAAATCCTTCATGTCCTCCACGTAAACGTAGGGGGCATATTCTGAGTAAATCTCAGGATCATCCAGAATCACGATCTGGACGCCGTCTGCCCGCAGAGCCTCCAGCGTTCCTGGAAGGCACCGGGCCTCATTCGGTGTCTTACAAAGGTAGGCAATGCAGCCGGGCTTATCAAAAACTTTTGCCACAATATAGATTTTCTTATCACTCATGGCTTATCCCTCCTCAATTTCCCGTAACCGTTTCAGGAAATCCCGTTCGTCCCGGATCTTCCCTTCTGCGTACCCCTGATACAATTTCTTCCCAGTTTCAGGCGTCTGATATTTATAAACGTATTTATGTCTCCAGAGGTTGAAATAGTAGTCGTCCCCGCACCAAAGCTGCACCTCGATTGGGTAAGCTAAATTGTCCCGCTGATAGTATAAATGAATGCACGATAGCCGTCATCCACCAGCTTCCCGTTGCGGAGGTCTACGACCCGGAAATAGCTCGGAAACTCCGAAGAGTATTCTTCAAAGCGCAGGCGGAATCCGAGCACATCGTTGAAGCACTGTTTGAAGCCGCCGTTGGTTCGAAGTGTTTTCTCATATTTTCGAATGATGGAGTCGTCACTTTTGAAGCGGGAACCGATCAAGTTTTCCTATATCAGAGTGTCATATAGCTCGATCTGTATTTCACAATATCCTCCAGAATGGTCTCCAGCGGTGTAGCACACAGGGAGATCTGTTTCAGGCTCCTCCCAAGCGTGGAGTGATATGAGAGTGCATCCAATGTTTCTTTTGGAATACAGTCCCATACGCCGCCCCCTAATGCTTTTGACCTTTTAGTGAAGTATACTATCCTTTTCTGCTGTATTCAAGAAAAAGCGGCGGCAGATCCACCTTGGAAAATTCCGAGAACCGGAGAAATATTTTGCCGACACATGGCAAGCCTTCATTCCGAGGCGTATAAATCACCCGGGATCGCTGCGCCGCAGCAATCCCGGGTGATTTTTGATACTCGCCAAGTCTTAGTCCTTTTCAAAGAAGAGATCGATCGTGGATCTACTTGCTCTTAAAAGCACTTCCCTCCGTATCGGCGGTCAAGAACGTATCGGCCATTGAAATTATATTAACGTAAATGTCAACGCAAACAAGTATTGGGTATATAGCCTGCGTTGACGTTTACTGTTAATCGTAAGTTTCGCTACTACTTCTCGTGAAATTTCATTCAACTCGTAGTGGCTTTAAGAACAGTGCCTCTAAAACACAGATCGCATATCCATCTCGCCGGTGATACGCCATGCCCCATCAATCCTGGACAAGTAGAACATCGAAAGAGAGAGATTCCGATCTCCCAGTTCCCGTCCGGTGGCGGGTCCATAACAGCTTGGACCAGTATTAGTTCCCGAGAGGTACATCCGCCGAAACACCCGCCAACCCCCTCTTCCGTCCGGTGCCACGATAACTCGCTCGACTTTTGTCTTCAGGTCCGGAAATGCAGAGAGTAATGCCTGCCGGTCTGCGATGATTTCCTCCACGCCATGCAGACGAACAGCGTTCTCACGGAGCATCTCCGCATCGTATTGATAAAAATCGTACATCAGGCCGAACATGCAATAATCATAGGTCAGTTTCGTAAAACTGCGTACAAATGCCTCTACTTCATCCCGATTTTCCAATTGAAGATTCTGAATGGACGCACATAATTCCATGATCTCGTCATGATATTGATCAGCTTTCAGCATACCGCTTCCTCCATTTGTAAGGACTCCTGCATATCTTCCTCTTTCGACATGGTCATGGTAGCATTGATAAGTTCTTCGCTGCGGGTCACCCACTCTTCAACGATCTTCCAGCGGCCATCCACTTTCTCAACCCGACATTCGCAAAGGCCTAAGCAAAGGTCTTTTTCACAAAGGCTCTTTCCCGTCGGAGGTCCGAAATCACTGTATCCTGTGTTTGTACCGTCAAAATAAATGGCCTGGCCGAAACTGTACCCATGTTCCGGATCCCCCTCGGCAAAAATATCGATGAATTTCAGCTTCAGATCCGGAAACGCAGACATCAAATGCAGGGTATTGCGCAGAACGCCTTCTGAACCTACAATGTCATGTCCGCCTTCCCTATTGATCGTGATGTTATCGCAGTAAAAATCATGGATGCGGCCTACTAGTTTGAAATCCCACAGCGTTCTCGTGAAATCCTCAAAGAGCTGTGCAACCTCCTCCGGGGTCTCCAACTGGCAGGTATTTACATAGTTTAAGCAGCGGTTCCGATCCTGAAAAAAAGTCTGCCTCTGTCGGTCGTCCATAGGATAAACTCCTCCCATAAAAAATATAATTCTGTCGGCAACTGTTAGAGTGCCCGCCCATTATTTCAAATCCCTCAAACCTCCGTCTTATGCAGTCTCCGTCGGATCTCCTTCACAGCGATAAATACCAGCAAGATAATTCCCACATAGCCGGACAATCCATATATCTTGTTCACCAGATCCTGAAAGGGAATGAACAAGGCAATAACGGTGCCAGCTGCGGCAATCACTGCTGTGACGCCCCGGAACTCTACGGTCCCTTCTCCTGTAAATCTGGAAGACACCTGCCAGAGCAATGGTACGGCTGCTGTATAGATTCCGCAAAAAATAATGATGGAGAAAATCACAGACAGCCAAGTCCCCACTCTATTGGTCAACACCAACGCTGGAATCGCAGCATCCCACAATTCCGGCAGAAAAGCCAACAGGCCCAGCATCATGGCTGTACATCCTGCGGTAAAAAACACAGCACCGCAGACCGTTCCACAGATCCCCTCTTTTTCACTCGTTGTTTTTTTCCCGAGAGACGCCAGATAAGCCGCCAGCCATAATATACAAAAACCTGCATAGGAGATAGCAGCAGAAACCGGACTTCCTCCCACCTGTTTAACCGTGATCTCCCCTGCGGCCAGAGCAACAGAATTCGACAGTACCCCCTCCGGGTTAGCAAGCATGGAATACAGGCCAAGAAAAATGGAAAATGCGGCAATGAGAGGACCTATTTTCCCGATGATCCTGACAACACCGCCAAGCCCAGAAATTGCAGTTATGTATGTCAGGATCATCATCACAATGCTTCCACCCCAATTGGGAAGTCCAAAATGCTGATTCATGGTAGCACCGGCTCCCCCCATCATAACAACAAAGGAGGAGAAGATAAACAGGATGGAAAAGCAATCATAAAATGTGCCGAAGCGGTTCCCGCAGTAATAGCGGTAAACATCACTGCCCTTGGCAAATTGCTCCCGTTTGCCGGCGGATATAAAACATCCGCCGGCAAACGCAAGGAGAACCATACACAGCAAAGACACAATCAGTCCGCCGCCCAGTCCATAGGCTGCAAAGTATTGCAGGATCTCCTGCCCGGTCGCAAATCCGGAACCCGTCAAGAGGGCCATAAATGCGCCTGCGTAGCGAAAGATCCCACTGTTTTCTTTCGTTGAAACAGGGCTTGGCGATCTTTTCCCAAAACTGGATGGTAAGTCCATTTATCCCAGCACCTGGCGATACACACGCAGCAGATTTTCGCCCAAGATCTTGGCACAGTCCTCATCTTGATAGCCATGATCCTGGAGGGCCTTCACGACCTCGGCAAACCGCTCCCTGCATGTCGGTCCTTCAATAAAGTCATTTTTTCGGATGCCGTACCAGACACAGTCCAAATATCCCGGATGCTTTTCGCTCTGATAGGGCGTCTGATAGTCGCTGTCCACAACACCGAGGTTGGAAAATCCTCTCAGGAGGCTTCTATCTTTAGGCGTCTTAAATCCGGAATAATCCGGTCCCAGCGCCACATGGTCGATTCCCGCGACCTCCACACCGCATAGTCGATCTGCCGCATCAGCTCGTCGATTCCAGCCTCTTGTCTCTCCATTGCCACAAGAGCTGTACGGAAGGAGATCCCTACCACTCCGCCATTTTCGCCAATGGCCTTCATGCGGTCCCGGCCGATGCACTGAGGATGGTCGCTAAGTTCTCTGGAGGCGGTATGAGAATCAAGCACCGGGTTCTTGGCCTGTTCCAAAAGGTCAAAAAATCCCGTGTCATTGAGCTGTGCAGTGTCCAGCAGGACCCCCAAACGGTCAGCTTCCTTCACGACCGCCACGCCGAAATCCGTCAATTTACCGCGAGTGCGATGCTGACCGCAACCATCTGCCAGGCGGTTGCGTCCATTTCCCGTCAGTTGGATGCTCCGCAAACCGGACCGATATAAAGTCCGAAGATTTGCCAGCGCCTGATAATTGGACTTTCCCTCCAGAGGCTTTCCGCCGCTGAGAGTTGCCAGCACCGCGATCTTATTTTCACGGATGGCCCGGTCAATATCCGCAGCACGGCGGACCAGCACAAAAGATCCTGTTCCATTTTCTTCCTCACACAGGAACATATCCAGATTCCGGTGAGCGTCCCAGAAATGGTTTTGATCTGTCGCTCCATACATGACCTGCGCTGTATGCTCTCCACCGACAGAGACATAGATCATCCCCACGCCTTGGCGCCGCAGAACCGGCAGATACGCTTCGTCAAAGGCGGAACAGCGTCCGCTTGTCACCTCTGCCTCATGCTGATTAAAATAGAACGTATAATCGTCCAGCAGATTGGCATAGCCATCCACTAGGAAAAAGTCTGTCCTCATATCGTCCCCTCCTTATGCGTCAAAGACCTGTTCCATCACCCGAAGCGCATTTCCACCCAGAATGCCGAGGATCTGCTCATCAGAGTAGCCTCTGCGGCACAGATATTCCGCGATAACATATGCCTCGCCGACGTTGGACGGTTCATTCAGCATATGGTCGCCTTTCGGCATACCGGTGTAAAAGCCTTCAATGGAGCCAGGGGCAGGACTCATGGCCCGGAACACATTATGGACCAACGGGAAGTTGTCAAAATCCAGGCCAAGGCAGATATGCTCCACACCGATGCGGTCGGCGATGTGATCGATATGATCTACCACACGGTCATATGTGACGATCTCTCCGCTCTCCTGAGATCCCTTTTGGATCTCCGTCTTCACGATCTCCATTCCGATCAGGCCACCGTTCTTCCCAATAGCATCAATCCTCGCGTCTGACAGGTTGGCATCGACTGGGCAGATCTTCTGGGCCCCCACATGGGAAACCATCACCGGTTTTGTGGCAACCTCCATCGCATCAAAAAAGCTACGGTCTGTCATATGGGTCAGGTCAACAAAAATCCCCAGCCGTTCCATTTCCTGGATCAGCTTCACGCCGTATGTGGTCAGTCCTGCATCGGCGCGGATGTCACCCACGCCATCTGCGAATACCGTCCGTGCGCCGCCAGCAATGCAATTCAGCCGCAGGCCCAGCTCATAATATGTCCGCAGCATCACCAAACTCTCCTCCCAGGGGCGTCCTTCCAGTGCCCGGGCGCCCTCGAAGGCCAGAATCAGTGCGATTTTATGCTCTGCGATTGCAACGCGGATATCGCTCATGGTTCTGCAGATGCGGAAACCCGCTCCCGCTTTCTCTTCCTCCCGCAGCATGTCGATCTGCTCAAAGCATCCGAATGCCAAGTGATCCGTCAGATTGCACATACAGGGAGAGTTAGCACCCACAGTTGTAATGACAACCTGAAAACCGCCTTTGCGCAGCTCCGGGAGATAGTAGGTATCGAATATATGTTCCTCCCCCAGATCCTTATGAATCGCAAATTCAAACATCATGTGGTCGTGGACGTTTACACCAACCGCTTGGTGGTTCAGTTTTTTCGCCCGCTCAGAAAGCATTTCGGGCCTCATTTTCTGGAAATCCACAGAAATTACTCCTTTCTGGACTTGATGATAAGCGACAAATTGTCGCGGCTCCCATTTCCATGTTTTCAGTATATTGAAGCGGCATTTCCTGTGCCTTATAATACAAGTCATTTTTTGCTGTTTTGCAGTCTTTGATATGAAGCCAGCCGATTATCAAGAATCCGTCTTTTTTTCTCCTAAATGAGCCACAAGGCAGCATAGCAGCGCGGAAAAAGAACAGCCCCCAATCACATTGGAGGCTGTTCTTTAATAGTTTTTTTCGGACGGTGTCTTTTTAAATTGGACGTTTTTCTCTCATTTTCCCGCTCCGAGCGATACTGACTCGCCGATATGCCGAACATAGACTTGAAGCAGGCAGAAAAATAATTGATATCGGAGAAACCGCATTCCATAGCGATCTCAGAAATGTTCAATACGCTCTCTTCCAGAAGGGCGCAGGCACGGTTCATTCTCAGTCTGCTCAAAAATTGGATAGGAGACGTCTGGTAGATGATCTTAAAGCGGCGGTTGAACTGCCGCTCCGAAAGGTGCGCCATCTGCGCCAGCTGAGGGATCCGAAGCGGTTCCATATAGTGGGTCTGCATATAAGCGACTACCCAGGCAAAATCCGCAGCCCTGCTTTGGGAAAAATTCTCGTTTTCAGAAAATGCTCTGGAAACAAGCGAGATCAGGATGAAAAAGCTGGAATTCAGGATCTGCTCAAACCCTGGTTCCATGAGCTTTTGTTCCTGGATCATCCGATCGATCAGCCACTGCAGGTCTTCCATCAAATCCTCATCCGCATGCAGGCGTTCTGCCGTCCCATATGCTTTCACCGCTGGGTTCCGGATAAACAGGGCCTGATATCCCTCCAGACGGCGGAATGTGCCCGCAAGACGTTGGAGGTTTTCCTCCCGGAAATATATAGAACAAAAGCGCAGATGATCTGCATTCCGAATCTCTTTGGAGTAATCGCCGCGCAACACAAAAATATCTCCTGTGCTGATTTCGAAAGAAATATCGTCTAGATAATATGTACCGGTTCCTTCCATTACAATAACAACTTCATCGCCCCAGTCCCGAAAATCGTGATAAATCCGGCGCATTCTGCCATCTACATACTGCATAGAGACATCATAAGGGATTACAGTTGCAAGCTGGTCCATATTTTCCTCCTCATATGCGGGCTATTGGGCTATTTCGATACAGTTTTATTATAGCATGTTCCGAGTCAGGGTTCAACACGGCCCTCCTTTCCACCTTCTGTCAATGAAAATGGCCAAATAGTTATATTATTGTCTGAAATGCATGGTTTTTGGCCCCGAGGTTTCTCTGCCACTGTTTTGCCTGATATTCTGCCACCTTAATTTTCTAAGAAACAAAAGGGATCCGGTCCGTGTCTTTTTTCCGGGAAAATATGTCATGATTTAGAAGGACGATTTTTTCACAAATGTTATAATTATCTTAAAAAGAGCGGCAGAAATTCGCGATATACTGCACAACAATCATCTGTTTTCCTGCAAATCATCTGGCTCTCCTATTTCCATTCTCATTTCCATCTTCCGTTCCCCGTTTGCGGAACTCCAAAGCAAAATCACCCCGCAGGATTCTTTGTGCGACATTTTTAGAGAAAAGGAGAACGAATCATATGACTTTAATTGATTGGGGCATGCTCCTTGCTTTCTTTGTGGCCATCATAACTATCGGCACTGTGGTTGGAAAGAGTAACAAAAGCGGAGATGACTATTTTCAGGGCGGTCGGGGCATGCCGTGGTATGCAATTTCAATCTCGGTTGGCATGACAATGCTCAGCGCAGGTGCTTTTATCGGAAACCCAGGATGGACTTATACACAAGGCCTGATTGCCGGAATGTCTAATATCACAATTCCACTCTGCATAGTATTCTGCACCTGCACAATACTTCCTATTCTGTACTATACAAAAGTTACCACCATGGGGCAATTTGTCAGTATGCGCTTCGGCGTCCGGACACGGATGACTACCATTGTTCTTTGGCTTTTCAATTCTTTTGTGCTGATCGGCGGCTTCGTATATACTCCCGCTCTTGTTCTGCAGAGCATCACCGGACTCCCCATGAATCTTTGGGTCGTAGTGATCATGTTCGTCGGTGTCATCTATACCATCCTTGGAGGCATCAAAGGTGCTATCTGGGCTGACACTTTGCAGGGTGTAGTTCTTCTGGTCGGAGCAATTATAGCACTGGTAATCGCATTTGCCAATATGGGAATGCCTTTCGGGGAAGTTCTTTCGATCGCAGGCGAATCCGGCAAGACAGTCTCCTTTGATTTCGATTTCCGCTGGGATAATTACAATATCTATCTTTGCATCATCGGGAGTTTTGCCATGTGGGTCTCTTATTTTGGATTCAACCAAGAGCAGATCCAGCGGTATGTCACTGCCCGCAGTATCCGGGATGTAAAAAAGACCGGCATCCTTTCCACTCTGCTGATGATCGGCATTTACTGGGTCACTTATACTCTGGGCATTATTCTGTTTGTGTTCTATCAGTCGAACATGCATACGCTTGACCTCTCCAACTCCAACAACATTTTTGTCGACTTTATTATCAACTACATGCCGAACGGTGTTGTTGGCCTGATGGTCGCCGCTGTTTTTGCCGCAGCAAAGTCCTCGCTTGATGCTATTATGAATTCAACTGCCGCTACATTTGTCAAGGATATCTATGAGCCCTACATCGCAAAAGGAAAGAAAGCCACGCTGAAGCAGTCGATGCTGTTCACTCTCATCATCGCCGTCATCGATATCATCTTTGTGTTCCTCTATCTCAGCGGCAGCAGCGCATCCATCATGCAGACGATCGCCAGTATGAGTGCCCCCATGCAGGGGACACTGACTGGAGTCCTGCTCATGATGCTCTTCATGCCCTTTGTCAACGACAAGGGGTGTTCGCTGGGATGTATCCTTGGCTTCATCATTTCTCTTGTCCTCAAAAGCTTTGAAAGTGCCTGGGGCATCAACTGGCTCTGGTGCTACGTCTATGCCGTTTTGTTTGCGATCATCCTCTCCTGCCTGTTCAGCGCAACTCTATTCCGGGACCCGGAAGCGACAAAGAGGACATATCCCTACACACTTAAGGGCGCCACTGAGGCAATGCGCGGTGTCACTGACGAAACCGGATATGAGATCCGTCCTTTGAAATTTGACCGATATGCAGCAGCCCCGATCATTATCTTTATTGTCCTTCTGATCTTTCTTGCAATTATCCAGACCTTTTGAAATTTCTGTTCCTGCCAGGCAAAGCCTTGTGCCTGTGCGCGTATAAAAGTTTCCTCCATCCGAGGGCGCTGCAGCGTAAGATCTGTCATTGCGTCAGCCAGCGGAAGTATGATAGATCCCAGGGGTGTTATAGAGCCCTTAATCTGAACGAACCGCCGTACAGAAGGCAGATGCCTCCTGTACGGCGGTTCGTATTCTCTTTTGCCGCCAGAAAATGATCATCCTTTTGAAAATTTCACTGTGCTCGACGCTTCCCTCTTGTAGTATGTGCCATGAAATCGTCACTAAGTTTCTACATCGAGAGTTATTACTGGTGGCAACATTTATACGCAGTTCAGATCAGCTCTCAATCGATCCTGGATCCGGTTCTTCTCCTCTGGCGTCCTGGATCTTTGATAGTCCCGCAGTGCCTGATCCCGTAATTGCTCCGCCTCCCTGGCCCATTTCTCAAACTCCGACTTGCTCATGGTGCCCTTCCGGGTGCGGGCAAAGTATTTCTTATAGGCCCGCTGGTGGAGCTTCCAGATCTCGTTGTTGCGCACCTTGTCCTGAAAGCTGGCGGAAGCTCCCACCTCCCGGCAGGTCTTATCCTCTTGTCCAGGAGCTGGCCCATCGCAGTAGGCGTAGGTGGCGCCCGGATGTTGAAGAAACCATTGGCCGCAGTTTGCGCAACGCTTCGGGACAAACCCCTTCTGCATCCCCCGCATCAGCTCTACATAAACGAAGTCCAGCAGACGGTCGAAGTACATCTTCTCCACCAACTCCGGCTGGCGGCCCTCCTGCTGCAGCACAGCGTACTGAATGTTCACCTGGGGCGCGTCGACCTGAAAGTCCTCTCCCAGGCTGACACCGCTGACCAGTGCCTCTAAAAAATGTTTTGTAAGCTGCTTGGCAAGAGGGACTTTCTTCTGGCCTTTTTTCTTTTCAAAGGGCTGATCTTTAAACAACGATTCCAGGAACCAGCCGTATCGCTTCTGAATGTATAAAATATCGTCTCTGGCCCGAATGTATTTCAGCAGAAATGCGTCCGGGTCTTTTAGCATACTGGAGATCAAGTCCGGTTGCTTCCCTTCTTCGATTGATCTCCAAAACCAATCCGACTCTATGGCCTCCGGTTCGAGGATATACAGCCGATAAAGCGGAAGCTTCATAAAGGCAAGCATCAGCGCCTCCAGCCGCTCTGATAGCAGCTCCGGATCTTGAGCGGCAACAGCCTGTTCCACAGCGGACAGCTTGGCAGTGTAATCCGTGATGCTGCAGTTGAGGATCTCCGTGAGGATCGCTCCGTAGGGCAGACAGTCAGAACCCCACTCTACCCAGTATCCCTTGTCCCCAAACTGGATCTTGGTATGCGTGTGCGGGCGATACAAATCGAATACGTCTTTCCCCATAACAGCCATGGATGTTTCCCCCGGTAGAGAATCTAATCGCAGCAATATAGTATATGTATTAAAACTATACATTACCTATTTTCAAAAGTCAAGATGTGTGCTACCATCAGATTAGAAAATAAAGGTAGGAAAAACAATATCAACTCAAAGGAGGGTGAGAAAAAGATGAAACCTGATTTGAAGCTCATCTCCATGCGGGATGTCCAGGCGGAGGCGGTGCAGTGGCTCTGGTATCCGTATATCCCGAGAGGGAAACTGACCATCGTTCAGGGCGACCCCGGCGAGGGCAAGACCACCTTCGTCCTGGCGGTCATCGCCGCTCTGACCCGGGGGGAAGCTCTGCCAGAGAGCGAACAGGCGCTGGAGCCGCTGAATATAATCTACCAAACAGCGGAGGACAGTCTGGCCGACACGATCAAACCCCGGCTGGAATCTGCCGGGGCAGACTGCTCCCGAGTGTTGGTCATCGACGAGAGCCAGCGGGAGCTGACACTCTGTGATGAACGATTGGAGCAGGCAGTCCAGCAGAGCGGGGCACAGCTCATCGTTCTGGACCCCATACAGGCGTATCTGGGATGCGATGTAGATATGCACCGTGCCAACGAGGTGCGTCCCGTTCTGAAGCGGATAGCGGCCATGGCGGAGCGCACTGGCTGCGCTGTGATTCTCATTGGGCACATGAACAAGGCCCAGGGACTGAAATCCGGTTACCGAGGGCTTGGTTCCATTGACTTCCAGGCAGCTGCTCGAAGCGTCCTTGTGGTGGGACGGATAAAAGATGATCCACCGGTGCGTGTGGTCGCTCAGGATAAGAACAGTTTGGCGCCAGAGGGAAAGTCCATCGCCTTCCGGCTGGACGGGGAGCACGGCTTCCAGTGGAAGGGCGCCTGCGACCTGTCGGTGGATGACGTGCTCAACGGCGGCGGAAAACTCCAAACAAAGGCCACACAGATGGAGGAAGAACTGGGGCGGATACTTACTGGCCTCGTGTCCGCCGAGGAAATTCTGAACCGCGCAAAGAGTCTGGGCGTATCAGAGCGGACGCTGATGATCGCCAAGAAAAACCTGGGTGTCGTCTCGGAGAAGCGGGGCGGCCAGTGGTATTGGCGGTTGCCAGATCAAGGATGTAAGGATGTAACCGCCTAAGGGCTTTGCACCCTTGCAATCTTCCTTCTCTGTAGATAACGAATGCAAAAATCCTGCGGTAGCCGCAGGGTCGTCCGATACTGGGGTTTCCTCTCCATAGAGAGGGCAAGCATCGCGTCCGGCTATACGCCGGCCGCAGTTTCGGGGCCCTGCCCCGCCCCCAGCCCCTGAAGGGGAGAAAGGAGTACGAATGCCGAGAGAAAAGAAAACCGAGATCATCACGCTCCGGGTGACGCCCCGTACAAAGGCGGTCATCCAGGCGCGTGCGAAAAGCGTAAACAAGACCGTCACGGACTACCTGTGCCTCTGCGGCCTGGGTAAGGAGATCGTGCAAGTGGATGGTCTGGACAAAGTGCTGTCCGAACTGAAAGCCCAGGGACGGAACCTGAACCAATTCACCACTCTGGCCAACATGGGCAAGGTCACAATCCTGCGCGGCGACACCTTAGCGGACAAGTATGGAGAGGTCTGTGAGCAGCTCCGTCAGCTGCTGCGGGAGGTGACCTGATGGCTACTTTCACCGCCATCAAGAACCGGGGCGGCGGCCGGGGCGCTCTTGCCGGAGTGCTGTGGTACACGCAGCAGGAGGAAAAGACGCTATGGGAAGGACAGCGGCTGGTGAGCGGCTGGAACTGCATCGCCCAGTCTGCTCTCTCTGAAATGCAGCTCACCAAGGAGCGGTTTCAGAAAACAGACGGGCGGCAGTACTACCACTTCGTCCAATCCTTTGCGGAGACAGACGACCTGACACCCCAGGAGGCACTCGCCATCGGCCTGGAGCTGGCCCAGCGGGAGTTCCCGGACTTCGAGGTGCTGGTGGCGACTCACATCGACACCGATATTTTGCACAGCCACCTGATCGTGAACAGCGTCAGCTTCCGGGACGGCCGCAAGCTCCACCAGAGTGCTGCGGACCTGCAGGCGCATCGGGTAGTCAACGATGAGATCTGCGCCGCTCACCATCTGTCGATTCTTCCGCCTCCGCAGAAACAAGTCAAGGAAAAGCGGATGGGCACCCGGGAGTATCGATCCGCCGCCAAGGGCGAGAGCTGGAAGTTCCGGCTCATGAACACCATCGACCAGTGTATGCAGTTCGCCGCCAGCAAGGAAGAATTCATTTCCTTGATGGAGAGCGAGGGCTATCAGGTTCGATGGACTGCCAGCCGGAAGAATATCACCTACACCACGCCCCAGGGGATGAAGTGCCGGGATGACCGGCTCCACGAACTGAAGTACACGAAGGAGGTCATGGAACGTGAGTTCCGAGTCCGAGCGGAGATTATCTACAGAGGAATTGAAGCGGCTGAACCAGCCGCAGGAGATGAAGTCCAGCACGGCGTCTCCCCCACCGATGGTATTGCTGCCAGCAACGGACTGGAATATGCTGTTGACCCGGCTGGATCGTCTGGAGGCCAGCGTTGCGGCACAGGAGGCCCTGCTGCGGGCACTGTCCCAGCAGGTGGGGCAGCTCCCCGCCCAAGCCCAGCTGGAGGCGCTGGCGCGGGATGTGGCCCAAATGCGGGCGGAGTTGAAACAGGCTGGGAAGAAGAGAGAGCTCTCTATCTCGCCGCCCAGTCTCCGGGCCGCGCTGTCGGTCTCGATCTGGCTGGCCCTGATCCTGCTGGCGACCATGGTTGGCATGGTGGTCTTGCAGACGATCTGGTCCGGCTTTGCCGCACTCTGGAAGGTGGTCAGGTTGCTGTTCCCGTGAGAGATTCCACCACCACACATCAGCACACTGATCGCAAGCTCCGGCAGAAGGAGCGGCAGAAAAAAATCGCCCTCGGTCACAAAGCGGATGACCACGAGGACGAAATCGATTTGACTATGAAAGGATATTGAGATATGGCAAGTATCAAGCAACTGGACGACCGCAGGTTCAAGATCACCGTCAGCAACGGCTACCGCCCCGACGGGAAGAAAATCTGCAAAGCCAAGACCATTCGGGTGCCGGAGAGCATCCCCAAACGAGGCATCCCGCAGTATGTGGCTCACGAGGCTGAGGAACTGGAGCGTCAGTTCAAGACTGGGTACAGCGAGGACGGGAATATGACATTCGAGGAGTTCGCAGAGCGGTGGTTGGCCCGGCAGGTCCGGTACGCCCCCAGCACGTTGGAGAGCTACCGGAGGATGCTGGGGCGGGTATATCCCTTCATCGGCGCCATCCCCATCAACCGTCTGCGGCCCATCGCATTGGAGAATCTGCTGGCGGAGTTGCGGAAGCGGACATACCGGGGCAGACCCATCGGGGAGGCCACGGTGCAGAAGTACCTGACCGTGGTCTCCGCCGTTCTCAGCGACGCCAAGCGGAACGAGATCATCCAGAAAAATCCGGCTTGGATGATCGACCTGCCGGAAACGGAGTCTGCCCAGCAGCAGATCCCAACGGAAGAAGAAGCGCTGCGCTTCCTCAACTACATCTGCAACGAGGAGATCGAGTACCGGACCTACTATGTGTTGGCTATTTACACCGGATGCCGCCGGGGAGAACTCTGCGCCCTCAAGTGGGAGGACTTTCTGGTGGACTCCCGGGATGATACTTCTGTCCTAACGGTCAGCCGCTCCCGCAGCGTGGTCCCGGGAAAAGGTGTGGTGGAGGGACCTACCAAAAACGGACACTCCCGTGTGATCGCCATCAGCACCGAAATCACAAAGTACCTGCAATCCTATTGCTGTATAAAAATGGCGGAGGCGGAGGAGCAGGGCCGTGAAGTCTCGGACTACCTCTTCGTGAATTGGGAGGGCCAACTCTTCCACCCGGACACCTTCACCAAGCATCTCCGAATGATCTATGAGGATCTCGGGTTTCCGAAGGAATACCACCTTCACACCCTCCGGCACTACTTTGTCTCAACGCTCCTGCACCATGGTGTGGACAAGCAGACGGTGGCGGAGCTGGCGGGGCACGGGGACACCTCTTTCCTGGAGCGCACCTACTGCCATCCGCAATTGGCCTTAAAACAGCAGGCGGCCAGTATTATGGAAGACTCCCTGCTGCACCAGCAGGCAGGATGATTGTTGCTTTCGTAGAAAATCTTCTTTCCCAAAAGTTTCAGTAGCTATCGTCAGGCACTTGCGGTATGTTGTGCTTGCAAAACTGGCCTCAACTGGAACGAGTCCAAGGAAAGCGAGGTCAACACAATATGGCAAGTATTCGAAAACGAGGCAGCAGCTATCTCCTGGTGGTCTCCATGGGCTATGACTACAAGGGAAATCGCATCCGTCCGAAACAGAAAACCGTCCATCCGCCGGAAGGGCTGACGAACAAGCAGAAAGAAAAATGGCTCAACGAACAGGCGGTCCTATTCGAACGGGAGTGCAAGGGCCTGCCGCAGGAGGTGGACCGTTCCATCACGCTGGCGAAGTACACGGAGCTGTGGCTCCGGGAGATTGCTCCCGGCAAGCTGGCCAAGTCCACTCTGGCCCGGGAGCGGCAGGACATCCACCGCTTCCTGCCGGTCCTGGGGCACTACAAGCTGACAGAGCTTCGGCCGGAACACTTCCGGCAGTTGTACGCTGATCTGCGGAAAGTCAAAAACCAGAAAACAGGAAAGCCGCTCTCCGAGTGCACCGTTGAGGGAGTCCACGCGTGTCTGTGCGGGATCCTCTCCGATGCCATGGAGGGCGGCTTTCTGGATCATAACCCAGCCTGGCGAACATACCGCTATGCTGGAAAAAAGAAAGAGAAGGTGATCGCCGACGAGGCCACTACCCAGCGGCTCATCGCCGCATTGGAGGAGGAAAGCCTCAAGTATGAGACCTACTTCAAGCTCATCATCGCAACTGGGATGCGCCGGGGCGAGTGCTGTGGCTTGCAATGGGGCGACGTCAACTGGCAGGAACGGTCCATCCACATCCAGCGGAATGTGGTGAAAGTCACCGGCGAGGACATCATCGTCAAAGAGACGAAGACGATGGCCGGCGACCGATACGTGTACTTCTCTCTGGAGATGGAGTCTCTGCTGAAGGAGTTCCAGCGGGAGTGCTCCTGGGAAACAGAGACGTATGATGGGCGTAAGCTGGAAGATGCAGACTACATCTTCCGCCGCCACGGGTACCGGCTCCC
The DNA here is from genome assembly GCA_958426425.1 of uncultured Oscillospiraceae bacterium. GTDB lineage: Bacteria > Bacillota > Clostridia > Oscillospirales > Oscillospiraceae > Oscillibacter. The sequence goes on along the minus strand of CATZYY010000006.1, from coordinate 1,236 downwards.
TATGACGCCCACCACCTTCACCTGGCGGTTCAAACTGATCTTGAAAAAGCACGGCTTGCCGACTGCGCTGAATGTCCATTCCCTGCGGCACACCAACGCCAGCCTCCTGATCGCCGGCGGAGCTGACGTGGCCACCGTGGCAGGTCTGCTGGGCCACAGCCAGCCGTCCACCACGCTGGACATCTATACACACGCCTTCGACAAGAACAAAAAGGCGGCGAGTCAGGTGCTGCAGGAGGGGTTGGAGATATAATGATCTACAGAGAGGAAAAACAGCCGCAGATTCCCGTCACCCATTGCTCCTACTGTGGGTCGTATGACTTGGGCATCGGCTGGCAGCAGAACGAGGCCATCGTGACCTTCCGGCGGAACGGGTTCCTGGGCAACCGGTTGAAGTACATCATTTGCCGGAACTGCGGGGCAGTACTGTACCAGTGTCTGGCAGAGCCGTGGAGGTTCCCGCCGGTGGAATAAACGAGTTTCCAGAAATATCTCCCGCCCTATGGGCGGGGGGCTTTATTCAATCCAACTTCTTACAGACAACTTTAGTAAAAGTCTCGGACCTTCTGGTCATTCTCATCGAGGTTGGAATCCATCACTGTATGCCCCTACATTAAACCGACAGGCGATTGATTCTATAAATACGCCACTTTTCTTTTGTTTGCAATAATAGAAATAAATTTTCAAACTGGTAGTTTCATATAGCAAAATAATTGAATAACTTGTCAAATATTAGTATAATTTGATTATCTCAATAAAGGGGGCTCCCAATAATGATAGAAGCAATTAAAATGCGTAGCTGTGCAACTTACGATTTTGAGGGAGCATCAATATCTAATTGTCAGAAAATAAATTTTATTTATGGTGCTAATGGTAGCGGCAAATCGACAATGAGTAACTTTCTACAAACCCCTACTGATCCATATTACTCTAAATCTGAGATTGTGTGGAGTAGTGGGATGCACTCTGAAATAGTAGTATACAATCGCAGGTTCCGTGAACAAAACTTTAGCAATAGCGAAATTGCCGGAGTATTCACCCTTGGACAAGCTACTATCGAAGAAATCCATGCGTTAGAGGCTCTTAAGGAAAAGAAGAAGGCTTTAGAAAGAGAAACTATTTTTTACAAAGGCATAATGCCAAGTGAAAAGGTTTTAGATCTTCCAGTGGATTGTAACACTCTCACTGGTAGCGTCAATTTGTGATATGAGAATATCAACCACCTTGCGCTTATCG
>CATZYY010000005.1 GCA_958426425.1 uncultured Oscillospiraceae bacterium | reverse complement strand
CAGCCTCACCCCCAGCTAATCCCGCATCAAAAATGAAATTGCACGCCATTTGTTGTTGAGTCGCCCAACAACAAATGGCGTGCAGTTTATTTTCAAAATGTGCTTGCTTTTTGCAGAATCACCTGCTTCCCATATTTCGCTTGTGCCATTCCGAAAGCTCCTGCTTGAAAATCGCAATGCGGGTGCTGATTCTCAGTGCGGAAAAACCTTCCGAACGGGCCAACGCATAAGTTCCGGCATGGGAGGTCCCCAGCGTCTGTGCCATCTCCGGCACCGAGAGCATCAGCGGCAATTCTTCATACGATTTGAATATTTCTTTTTTCACTCGACATTCTTTCTCCTCTCCTGTTATGGGAGAGGCTTTTATTTGTTATTCTCCGCCTTGTTGATATATTTGCTCTCCATCAGGTGAAGGGAATAGCCTGCAATCAATGAGATATGCAAAAATCACAGACAACCACCACTCCTTCGTGGTCATGCCGCTCCAGGTCCGGGCTTTTGCATTATTTACTGCGGTGTAAATCCCAATATTATAAGCTTTGCTGTTCCTTGTGGGCTCTAAAACTCCGCAGGCAGATTTGCATTGAGTAATGAAGGCATCTAATGCACACCACTGGATATATGGTCTGGGAACAGTATATCCCTGCCTCATTCATAGCCTGCTTAATACCATTAAAAAATGCCGCAAATAACAGATCTCCAGAGGCATATCAAAACTGACAACTGCTCCTGTTTGTGTTCCCTATTTTTTTATATCCTGACCATCATCTTGCTGTGCCGGGAAATTTCTCGCCTCCGACGAGGTGTTTCCAGCGGCGTCAATCCACTCCGGATGGTGCTGCAGGACCTGCAAACCGTAGATGTGGCTCTGCAAAAAGCCGTTGATCGTGCTGACCATTTTCTCCGGCGTATCAGGAAGGAGGTCCAGCAACCAGGCCTCCACAATTCCGCCCAGTGCACTCACAAAGAGCGGAATGCCATGCGGGTCCAAATCCAAATCCAGCCGCCAGGCCATTTTTTTCATCTCTTTGCTAAAGATCCCCTCCAGGTCAGCCCCGAAAAAACGTTTGAGCGCATCGTGGCCTGAGGAGCGCAGCGCGCAGAGGCACACTGCCTTGTTTTCTTCCAGATAGTGAAAGAGCTGCAACAGCCCCTCCTGCCAGAGAAGCGTGCCCTCCTGCTGCTGCAAAAGAGAGATTGCCTCCTCCTGAAACATCCATTTCACCAGGGCATAAATATCCTCAAAATGATAGTAAAAGGCCCGCCGCTGCATGCCGCATGCCTCGGTGAGCTCCTGAATGGTGATCTGCTCCAGAGGTTTTTTCGCCATTTTCTCCTTGAGCACGGCGGCCAGATTTCGTTTTGTACGCTCCGAGGCACTGTTTGCCATCGTTTTCACCTCAGACTGAACCAAGATTTGTGGATAGTATAACAATTCCTGAAAAGAAGCGCAAGCCTTCGGTATTTCTGCCTGACGCAGCTTTCCCCACGGCAGATGTACTGTTATGTGTAAAATGACACAGTTTCCCGACTTTGTGTATTGAGGATCTCCGCCACCTCCTCTATCTTGTATGGTGTGCCTGCAAAAATCGGATGAAAAAAGCATTAAGACGCGAGCAAATATCAGGCATGTGCGCAGCGTGCGTATACATTGGCGGAGGTGAGCGTAATGTTCAGCAAATACAACGTGATCCTGCACAGCCAGATGGGGCCCAAAAACGGGACGCTGACGCTGCATGAAGAGCACGGCGCCGTGGCGGGAACGCTCAGCCTTCTCTCTCACGAAGTTCCTGTCAGCGGCAGCCGCATGCCGGATGGCCGGCTGCATCTAATTCATCAGGTAATGACGGCTGTAAGTACCTATCCCTGTCAATCTATCCTGAAGGATACAAATGGAACCCTGTCAGGGGAACTCCAGATGGACTCCTCAGGCGCCCCATGGAGCGCTGGAAGACCGCAGTCAAAGGTCATCATGACCTGGAGCGGAGGGCAATTTGAAGAAACGGAGGCGGAGAGCCATTGAATCCGGAAAAAGAGCGCAGGTCGCCTATCCAATCTCTGGCGGCATTTATCGTCGATAAGCGGAACCTGATTTTTTTCTTTTACATCGCTGCCATGATTTTCTCTGTGTTTTCCCAGGGCTGGGTGAACGTGGAGAACGACATCACCGCCTATCTGCCGGACGATACCGAGACCCGTCAGGGACTGACCATTATGGAGGAGGAGCTGACCACCTACGGCACCGCCCGCATCGTGGTCGCCCATGCATCCAGAGAACTGGCCGAACAGCTGGCGGAGCGGATGGAACAGATTGACGGTGTCACCTCCGCTGCGGTGGGCACCGGCTCCATCGGCGGCGAAGAGGAGGACACGGCGGAGGATCTCTCCGAATACATCCAGGGCTCCAACGTACTTATCAGCGTCACCTTTGACGGCGAGGCGGAGGATGAGATCAGCCTCGCCGCCATGGACGAAATCAAGGCCCTGCTGGAACCCTATGATGCATACATCAGCAGCGAGGTGGGAAACGACGCCGCGGCAAGCCTGGCTTCTGAGATGCGGGTGATTTTAGTCATTGCCTTCATCGTCATCGTGCTGGTGCTGCTGTTCACCTCCCGGTCCTACGCCGAACTCCCGGTGCTGATGATTACCTTCGGTTCAGCGGCTCTTTTGAATATGGGCACCAACTTCATTTTCGGCACCATCTCCTTTGTGTCCAACTCGGTGACGGTAGTGCTGCAGCTGGCTCTGGCCATTGACTACGCCATCATCCTCCTTCACCGCTTTACCGAGGAGCGGGAGCGGCTGGGGGAGGACCGGGCGGCCTGCATTGCCGCGCTGTCCTACTCCATCCCCGCCATCTCCTCCAGCTCCCTGACCACCATCTCGGGCCTGGCTGCCATGATGTTCATGCAGTTCGGCCTGGGCTTTGACATGGGTCTGGTGCTCATCAAAGCCATCTGCTTCAGTATGCTCTCCGTCTTCACCCTGATGCCGGGGCTGCTGATGCTCTTTTCCAATGCCATTCGCAAGACCCAGCACCGCAGCTTTGTCCCCCACATCGACCGATGGGGTGATCTGGTGACGAAGCTGCGCTACATCGGGGTGCCGGTCTTTGCGCTGCTGCTGGTGGCAGGGTTCTTCCTGTCCCAGAAGTGCCCCTATGTCTACGGCTACTCAGAGCTGGTTACCACCAAGCAGAACGAGAACCAGATCGCGGAGCAGCGGGTCAACGACACCTTCGGCACCCAGAACATCATGGCCCTGCTGGTGCCCAAGGGAAACTACGAGAGCGAAAAGGCGCTGCTGCGCCGGCTGGAGCAGTACGACGAGGTGGACTACGCCATGGGCCTTTCCAACATCGAGGCTCTAGACGGCTACACCCTCACCGACAAACTCACCCCCCGGCAGTTTGCCGAGATGACCGACATGGACTACGAGATCATTGAGCTGCTCTACACCGCTTACGCCGCCAGGGACGATGAACTGGGCAAGGCGGTGAGCGGGGTGGACACCTACGCGGTGCCCCTGATGGATATGTTCTTCTTCCTCTACGACCAGGTGGACGGGGGCTTCGTCACGTTGGACGAGGAAACGGAGGCCGATGTCAACGATCTCTACGACGCCCTTACCGACGCCCAGGCCCAGATGCTGGGCGACAACTACACCCGCATGATCCTGAACCTGAACCTGCCCGAGGAGGGAGAGGAGACCTTCGCCTTCCTCCAGACCATCCACCGGGAGGCAGAGCGGTACTACCCCGCCGATCAGGTCTATCTGGTGGGGGACTCCACCAGCGACTATGACCTGTCCACCTCCTTTGAACGGGACAACATCCTCATCAGCGTACTGTCGGCGGTCTTCGTCATTTTGGTGCTGCTGTTTACTTTCCAGTCGGTGGGTCTGCCTGTTTTGCTGATCTGCGTCATCCAGGGCAGTATCTGGATCAACTTCTCCTTCCCCACCATCTTTGACCAGCCCATCTTCTTTATGGGCTACCTGGTGGTCACCTCCATTCAAATGGGCGCCAACATCGATTACGCCATCGTCATCTCCTCCCGGTACAGCGAGATGAAGGAGGTCATGCCGCCTAAAAAAGCCATTATCAAAGCTCTGGATCTGGCTTTCCCCACCATCGTGACCTCAGGCGCCATCCTGACTGTGGCGGCCTACCTGATCGGGAAACTCTCCTCCGAGCCCGCCATCGTGGGCATCGGCGAGAACCTGAGCCGGGGGACCCTGATCTCCATCATCCTAGTCATGTTCGTCCTGCCCCAGATCCTGCTGCTGGGCGATCTGATCGTAGAAAAGACCCGCTTCAACATCAAGGTCCCCGAGGTGACCAAGACGGTCACCGGCACGGTCTACGTCAACGGCCGCATCCGGGGACGGGTCAACGGCATCGTGGATGCCTCTGTCCACGGTATTATCCGCGGCGACGTGTCCGCGGTGCTGGACACGGGGAATATCAGCCTGGCCCCGGAGGATAACCGGCTCCCGGCCAGCACAGAGGACGAAAAGAAGGAGGAAGGTCAACATGAACAAGAATAAGCAGCGTGTGATCGCATTCCTCCTGGCCCTGATCCTGTCGGGGTCCCTGATGGCTCCCGCCCTGGCGGCGGAGCGCCATGAGGTCCATATTCAGACCACCCAGGATCTGGTCACGTTGTCCCGAAATTGTTCCGTGGACGGCTGGTCCGCAGGAAAGACAGTCTACCTGGACGCGGATATCGACCTGTCCGGCACGGATTTTCAGCTCATCCCCATTTTCGGCGGTACCTTTTACGGTCAGGGCCACACCATCTCCGGCTTCTCCCTTACCGGCAGCGGCGACAACCGGGGCTTTTTCCGGTATGTCCAGGCCGGCGCCGTCATTGAGGATCTCACCGTCCGCGGCTCCGTCTCCCCCAGCGACCGGAAGGACTCCATCGGCGGACTGGTGGGGGGCAACAGCGGCAGGCTCGTAAACTGCGCGTTTGACGGGAATGTAAAAGGCGGCACCAATGTAGGCGGCGTGGCGGGGTATAACCAGCCCAGCGGGCAGCTCATCAACTGCACCTATTCCGGCACCCTTCTGGGCGAGCACTATGTGGGCGGCATCGTGGGGCAGAACGAGGGCAGCGTCATTCGCTGTCAAAATGAGGGCGATGTCAATATCACCGAGGTCAAGACGACGGTGGCCATCCACGAGGTGGACCTCACCACCATCCGCTCCACGGAGAGCGTCCCCGCCTGCACGGACATCGGCGGCATCGCCGGGGCCTCCTCCGGCATTCTCCAGAGCTGCACCAATAACGGCGATGTGGGCTACGAGCATGTGGGCTACAACGTGGGCGGCATTGCCGGCCGGCAGTCCGGCTGGCTGGACAGCTGCATCAACACCGGCACCGTCCGCGGCAGAAAAGACGTGGGCGGCATCTGCGGTCAAATGGAGCCCCGGCTGACCCTGCTCTTTGACGCCGACAGCCTGGACGATCTCTGGGAGGAGCTGGACGCCCTTCAGGCCCTTATGGATCAGGCCATCTCCCACGCGGAGGGGGTCTCCGACTCCGTTTCCGACCGGATGACCGGCCTGACCGGCAGCGCGGACGCAGTGAAGGACGCGGCCTCCGACCTCTCGGAGGCCATGACCGACTGGGCAGACGGAAACATCGAGACCGTCAACGATGTGTCCGCCCGGTTTTCCTGGGTCCTGGACCGGCTGGAGCCCATCGCGGACGCCATGGACGCCGCCCTGGACCGGCTCCAGGACGCCGCTGACCTGGCGGGCGACGCCCTGAACAATGCGGACCGGATCGGAGAACTGTCCGGGGACGCCCTGGAGGACGTACGGGCAGCTTTGAATCAGGTCAAACATGCGGCTGAGGTCTGCTCCGACACTTTGGATACGGTCCGGGACGCCCTGGAGCGGCTGGGAGATTCCCTGGGCAGCAGCGAGGAGATGGCCGCTGCCGTGGAGGGCGTGAGAGCGGCGCTGAACGATCTGACGGATGCCTTTGGCCTGCTGTCCGACGCCTTTGGCGATCTCTGGACCGCCGTAGGCGACCTGCACCATCAGGGCAGCATTCCCGCCTGGGACGACGCGGACTGGAGCGGCGTGCTGGCCGCGCTGGATGAAATGCGCCGCGCCGCGGACCAGGTCAAAAGCGCCCTTGGGACACTGAAGCAGGCCCTGGCCGGTGTGGGGACTGTGGCGGAGGGGTATCTTCAGGAGACGCTGGAGGAAATCGCCGCTGCGGCGGAGGATTTGATGGACGGCTTCGCCGGCATGGACCAGGCCGGCGGCCATCTCCGGGACGCTCTGGAGCATCTGGAGGACATCGTTCCTCTTGGAGAGAGCGTCTCCGCGCTGCTCAAAAAAGCGGCGGAGACCCTGGAAGACGCCTGCGGCCAGCTCCGTGACGCCGGAAGCACCTTCAGCGACGTCATGTCCCAACTGGCTGACAAACCGGAGATCTCCTTCCGCCCCCTGGGAGACGCCGTCAATGAGAAGGGGGATTTTCTGGACGAAGCCATGCGCGGCCTCACCGGCGCCATGGAGTCCCTGAATGAGACCGTGTCCTCCTCCGCCGACATTCTTCTGTCGGATCTGCGGGCCATCAACGCCCAGTTTGGGCGGGTCATCGATGTCCTCCGCCGGCACAGCGACAACGAGGAAGAGGAGGACGACGAGGACCAGGAACTGCTGGAGGATGTCTCCGACCAGGCCACCGAGACCGACGAGGACGCCGGGCGCATCACCAACACCCGGAATAGCGGCGCAGTGGAGGGCGATGTGAACGTGGCGGGCATCGTGGGCTCCATGGCCATTGAATATGACTACGACCCCGAGGATGATCTCACCACCTCCGGCGACCGCTCCCTGAACTTCCGCTATCAGGCCGCCGCGCTGACAGAGGGGTGCGTCAACAACGGGGAGATCACCGGAAAGAAGGACTATGTAGGCGGCATTGTGGGGCGCATGGACCTGGGCACCGTGTCCCGGTGCGAGAGCTATGCTCCGGTGGAGAGCACCGGCGGCGACTATGTGGGCGGCATCGCGGGGGCGGCCTGGTCCACCATCCGTGACTGCTGGGCCCGCTGTGCCTTAAGCGGAAACGACTACATCGGCGGCGTGGCCGGTCTGGGCAAGACCGTGACCCACTGCCGCACCCTGGTAGAGATCGACCAGGGCGCCGCCTGCCTGGGCGCCGTGCTGGGGGATATGGAGGAGGACGGGTCGGTGACCGGCAACCTCTTCACCCACGATACCCTGGGAGGCATCGACGGCATCAGCTACCTGGGGCAGGCGGAGCCTGCGGACTTTGCGGTACTCTCTCAGGATGCGCCCGCCGCCTTTACCCAATTCCGCCTGGTCTTCACGGCGGACGGCCAGGTGGTGGAGACCTATGACTTCTCCTACGGCGACGCCCTGACCCAGCTGCCGGAGATTCCGGAAAAGGCAGGGTACAGCGCCAGCTGGCCTGAGCTCGACTATGACCACTTGACCTTCTCCCGGACGTTGGAGGCGGAATACACGGCCTATTCCACCGCGCTGACCGCCTTGGGAGACCCGCCGCAGATCGTCGTGGAAGGAACATTCGATGCCGGCAGCACCCTGGAGGTCTCCTCCAATGAGGAGCCTTGGACGGACGCCCGCGGGACTTCCCATACCGGGACGGTCTACACCGTGACGGTCACAGATCCCATTCAGCCCGTCACCGATTTTCAGGTTCAATATAGACTCTCCGACGGCGCCGCGGGCGGTTCGGTTTGGGTCAAAGCCTCCAACGGATGGCAAAAGCAGGATTCGGAAATTGACGGAAGCTATCTGGTGTTCCAAGGGGAGGGAAATTCCGTCACCTTCACCGTTCAGGAGACTTCCGGCCATTCCCTCATCCTAATCCTTGCAGCGTCGGGCTGTGCCGTCGCGGCAGGTGTCTTGGTACTTCTCCGAAAGAGACGGGGCGCAAAGCAAAACGGAAAATCGGGAGGAACTGCGGATATTTGACCCCAAATCGTATTTGGCACATAGAGAAAAACCAACAGAATTATTTTTCAACCGCTTCATCAGGCGCAGCATGTACTATAAAAATGCCCGAACCAGGCGGATTTTGTACTGAAAATCATACTCGAAAAACAATCTGATTGGAGCAGACACGATCAAGAGCAACTAATACACTCAAAAGAATTCCTCAGTTCATTTACATGCAGGAAATCACGGATTTGAGCCCAGTAGTCTTTATAAAATATTGGGAGTAATTAATGCTTGAAGATTCCACAAGGCAATTATTGAAAATCATGTCCTGACCTTCGTCAACGACAAGGGCTTCTCCACCTTTGAGATTACCGAGGATACCCGCAGCGCCACCGTAAAGTTTGGCAGTGATGAAAGGAAGTTTACGCCTGTCGATGTGGGCGATGCCCTGCCTGTCGTTTCCGCCCCCTCCGGCCAGCGCTTTGCGGGCTGGACCTTCGAGGGTATCGAGGGCACCTACACCGCCCTTATCGGCAGCCTGCTGACCTTTTTGGCAGAAAAGGAAGGTTCCATCACCGCCACCGCTTCCTTTGTGGACGCTTCCAGCGGCGGCTCCGGTTCCTCTGATGCAGAGGACAGCATCCATCGGCGGCACCTCGGCAGGCACCCTGAACCCGGAGGGCACCGCCAACCGGGCCAGTTCGCCGCGATCCTGTGGCGGTTCTGCCAGACCACCGCCGTTTGAGCGAAAAGTCCATCAAAGCAGCAGAGGGCCGGAGGCATGTGTCTCCGGCCCTCTGCTGCTTTCTCCCGTTTATCAAACAGAATATTTTGATTGACCCGGTGCTTTCTAAGGATCTAGCGATTTCTGACTGCCCAGTGAGCTGCTGGGATACCTGGCAGCAAAATTTTGAAAGAGACTTTTATGGCCTTGCAGAAACATATATGATTTTTAGATAAAGACGGACCACACATTTATTTTGGCTGGTGTACTGCCCACTTTAAAAAGCAAGTTCACTGTTTCCCCCTGTTTTCATCTTATCAAATGTGCTGGCAGCCAAATTACAAGCTGCCCTGTTATCATTTCTACAGCGCATCGGCCAACCCTACAACAAGCACACTGTTCTTACCTAATACACCCCCAGGCCTTTGTGCCTGAAACGATTATGAGACAGAACGCAAAAATAGCGGGGAAACATTGTGTTTCCCCGCCTGAAAAGGGTTTAGCAAAATTTTTTATACGCTGGCAACATGGAATTCTCCCGGTATGGCTGCACAACCCAGAATTTTTTCAAATTCCTCCGCCGGTAAAGGCGGATAATAGTAATATCCCTGCACTACGTCGGCGCCGGAACGCCGCACCCACTCCAGTTGCTCCGCAGTTTCAATGCCCTCGCAAAGTACTATGCACCCCAGCTCCTTGGCCATCCGGATGAGACTGTCATACAAAATGCCCCCCCTTTTTTCATGGGCCTGCAGCAGCAAATCCCGGTCCACCTTCACCAGGTCAATCTGATATTCCTGAAAGTCAGAAAATGTGGTGTACCCCCTGCCGAAGTCATCCAGGAAAATGCGAAACCCCGCCTCATGAAGCTGAGACAGACACTTCCGGGCAGCGGAATCCGATTGGCTCCGCTCCTCCTCCGTAATCTCAATGCCGATCAGATGGTGCGGAAGATTATATTTGTCTGCGGTACGAATTACCATTTGGGCAAAGTCAGGCCGGGAAATGGACACTCTTGAAAAGTTGCAGGAAATGTACCGCAGGGTAGCCCGCTGGTCTTGGCAGGCCAGCCATGCGCAGCATTTTTCAAATACATAGCAGTCGAATTTCCACTGACTTCCCACGGATTCCACCGCCTGGAGAAATTGGCCAGGCATAACCGTGCTTCCCTGTTCCTCGCGCATACGGGCCAAAACCTCGCCGCCGATCACCCGCCTGCTTGTCAAATCCACAAAGGGCTGAAATTCCAGATAGAAACGATTTTCCTGAATAGCTTGGTCGATCTGTGTTTCCAGGCGCTCCCTCTGTTCCTGCCGGCGCAATTCCTCATAGTTGTATACGCAAAAGCCCTTTCCGCTCTCGGCAGCCTGCTTACACACCTGACGCACTCGGTACACAGCCTCATCAAATGGCACCGTGCTACCTGTCACCAGATAGTAGCCCACAGCCATTTCCGGCAGATCCACGATGCCGAGGCTGGCAGCATACTGATCCAGAGACCTGGAAAGCAGCTTCATCTCATCGGAAACCGATTCCGAACCCACATCACATAAAATTAAAAAATTCTTTCCATCAACATGGGCGATAAGGCTGCCTGGATGCGCGGCTACCCGACCAAGCAGGTGACGACGGACAAAGCCGTATCCCTCTGAGGCCTGGTGGGCGGAATGACGGTTCCTCATCCGATGTAAGGAGATATCAATATAAATCAGGGCAGTGGTCTGCCCACCCGACCGGGCGTGATACGCCTGCCGCAGTACCCGGATTCCCGACAGCTTTGCGCATACGGTGGCCTCCTTGCGCCTGGACAGGTGCAGACACCAGCACACCATGGCTAATAATAAAGCAATCACTGCTGCCAGTATCAAAATGACAACCCATGGAGACACAGTAGAAAGAATATCATACATGGCAGCTTCTCCTTCCATGACGATTACTTTGGCCGCTTCAGTTTTCCGGTTGCCGTTTTATCAAAGGGCTGATCCCGGAACTCCAGATTCCGTATGGCGAGATAGCTGGGCACCGTCCGGTTGTATGCCGCCACGAATTCCTTTATACGGCTTCTGAGCAATTCCCCGGCATCTGCTCCACACCAGACTTGAGCCACTAACTTATCGCCCCGGCCCAGCACCGCACACTCCAAAATGTCCGGACAGCCGGAGAGCTTAGCCTCCACTGCCTCCGGGCTGACGTTTTCTCCGTTGGAGAGAACGATGACGTTGCTGATACGTCCGGTAATGTACAAAAATCCATCCTGGTCCATGGAGCCGAGATCGCCGGTGTGATACCACCCCTCTACCAGCGCCTGTGCCGTAGCCTCCGGATCATCCAGGTAGCGCAGCATGACCTGAGGGCCCTTGACCAGCACTTCTCCCTGGGGAGAGATCCTGATGTCATTCCAGGGGCCCGGCATTCCCACAGACCCCCTGCGAAAACGGGAGGGCAGCGAATAGTCCACAATGCCGGCTGTCTCTGTAGCGCCGTAAAGGGATATGGTATAAATTCCCAAACTTTCCAGGTATTCCGCGGTCTCGCTGCTCTGGGGCGCCCCGCCGCTGATCAGAGAGGACAGGTTGCCCAAATCCACTTTGCCGGCCTTGGCCCGCTGCACCAGCAGCTCCACAAAACTGGGAACAGCGAAGATATCCTTTGGCTGGAACCAGGCCATATCCAAAATACCCCTGCCCAGGGTGGACAGGCAGATGGGGATACCTCTTGCCAGATCGTTCATCAGGCTGTTCAGCCCTGCAATATGGTACATGGGAAGGACAAACAAACTACGCTGCGTCTCCAGCTCACTGTGGGGCAGCAGGGCATAGTGGCTCAAAAGCACCAGCTTGCTGCGTCTGGTGCTGCCGGAGGTGGCCAGCAGGAGCACCGGGGCCTCTGGTGACAGCGATTCATCTCCCTCATAGAGGGGACCGTTACCCGATAAAGTAACGGACACGCTGTCCGCGCCATCGGTACAGGGAATTAAAACCGGCATGCATCCCGCCGTTACACCAGTCAGGATATCCCGGTCCTCCTGGTCATAGACCAGTGCGGCGGGTTGGACCCGCGCGATGAGATCCCGAAGATTTTCCAAGGGAAGGTCAAAGCTCAAAGGGGCAACGATTGCACCCATGGCTGCCCCCGCGAGAAAGGCGACTACCTGCTCATATGTATTTCGCCCGTCAATTACCAGAGGCTGTGCCTTCAGTCCCAGGGCTTGAAACCGAGCTGCCAGCCGCCATACATCCTCCATCAGCTTGCCATAGGTCACGGTGAACGTCTGTCCACCCTGCCGCCATTGAAGCGCCGTCCGTTCGCGGTACAGGTGCTCGATCTTGCGCAGCATTTGATGGATGGTAATGTGCCAAAACTTTTCGTAAAACATCCCGGCCCTCACCTTATCAATGGCATGCTCTGTTCCAGACCAGCTCCGCCAAATCGTCCACTGTGGCCACAAAGCGCAGCTCTCGGGCGGGAAGCTTTATTTTATACTGATCTTCCAGAACTGAAAGCAGCTCCATCACCGCAATGGAGGACAGACCCACCTCATCCATCAGGTCCATCTCCGGGCTGCAGGTGTCCAGGCCAGCGGCTTCCGCCACCAGCTTCAAAACCGTGCTTTGTACATCTTCTCGTTTCATGCTGTTACTCCTTACACAACGTTTTTTTCCGCCAAAGGTAATTCTGGATTCTCACAAGGATCATGCAGCCCACCACGGACGCGGTCACCCGCGCCAAAAAGAGAAGGCAAATTGTCACTCCCACGGGAAGGGGCAGTAAAAGCAGATTCGGACGCAGCTCCGCCACCCAGGGAAATACCAAAAGCTCCGTTCCGTGAATGCACAAAAAGTACAGGGAGTGCCGCCCAATATAGGCAACAGGCTCCATAAGGCGGGCAGCCGCCAGCCCCGATGCCAAGTAGAGCTGCAGCAATATCACCGCAAAGGCCGCGCCTCCTATGTAATCCAGCATCCAAAGTTTCCAGATATTTGAGGCTACATTGGCCTCTGACTTCCAGTGCAGCCACACCCACAAAAGGGTAACCGCAACCAGGACCCAAGGGTTGGGTTTCTTAAAAAGAAGCTTATACTGTTTGAGCAGCCTGCCGATTTCCAAAAAGCCCAAAGCGGTACATCCCTGCACCAGAAACCAGGGAACGGGGACCTCCTCCGCAGAAGGAAGGGCTGCTGCTGCCGCCACAAGAACCCAGATGCAGACCTGGGCCAGCTTTCGGTTGGAAATACGCAAGAAAAGCTGCTGCAGAACATTTCCCAAAAAGAGGGTGGGCAGAAACCACATAGCCACCACGGCTGCTACCCAAATCTGTCCGAAAAGCTCAAAGGGATGTATGCTGCCGTACAAAAAAGCCAGCACCCTGGTGGATATTTCCTGAATTCGAAATCTGCCCTGACATACAGAAAGGACGGATACCAGTAATACGCACACAATCATTACCAAAAAGTATGGAGTCAGCAGCACCTTTGCCTGCTTTGTCACATACTCCTTGAAATTTTTTGCGGGTACGGCGCTGTATCCCGCGCAGATAAAAAACAGGGCGATAAGCGACACTGAGTACCGAAAAAAGCACATCAGTCCATCAATGACATCCCCGTTTTCCACCGCACTTGCAAATGTCACATGGTGTATCAGCACAATAATCAGCATCAGGATGCCTTTTATCCCGTCAAACATCCCGATGAAGTCGCGCTTGATTCTCATGATTTTTCCTCCCCCAATATGCCTGAAAATCGCTTCAGAGCTTCTGACTGCCGCTGCTGATCCTCTTTACCTGCCTGGCACCGGCGGTACAGTTCTTTTGCCAGAAAAACCGGTCCCAGTTTCAGCATTGCCGGAGCCAGAGCAGCGGAGGAAATCCCAGCGCGCCGGTATTCCAATAACAATTCCCACATGGCATAACGAAGCGCGTCGGAATTGAACCGGCGCGTTTTCCCATTGGCCGCTTGAATCCGCCCCAGCAGAGTTGTCAGGCGACGGATGTCCGGTTCCGTTCGGAAAAAGACGCCTCCCGTCAGAAAATCCGCATCCTCCTGAGACAGCGGGAACAGCAGTTCTCCATAAAATCGCCGGATCAGGCGCTGGTACTGCTCCCGCTGCCTCTGGAGCGTGGTGGACGTAACCTGTTTGCCGTGCAGCCGATAGAGCATCAGATATTCCGGCTGTATAGCCAGACGCTGCCCCTGGGCAAGCATCCGCATCCACAGATCCAGATCCTCCGTGCAGGAGTACTCAGGGTCATAGCCAAACGCCTGGAGCACCGGCCTTCTGCCGATGACACCAGGATTTAGAATGGGATTAAAAAACAGCAGCAGGGCCTGCACAGCCTCAAAATCTTTCCGCCACAGGCCGGAAACGGGTAATATACAGCCATCCCGGAAGGGAAAGTAACGGCAGCTGGACAGCGCCAAATGGGGGTTGGCATCCATAAAGGCGACCTGCCGCTCCAGGCGGACAGGGCAGCAGATGTCATCGGCGTCCATGCACGCCACATAGGTTCCCTGCGCCAGTTCCAGGGCCCGGTTCCTGGAGCGGGGAATGCCCATATTCCGCTCATTTCGATACACCTGGAATCTGGAATCCTCTGCAGCGTACCGGCTGAGAATAGCGGGGGTATCGTCAGACGAGCCATCATCAACCACGATGCACTCCCAGTCTCTGAGCGTCTGCCTTTGAATGCTGGCCAGTGCCGAATCAAGGTAGGCCGCCCCGTTATACACGCACATGCAAACCGATACCCTTGTCATAATCATCTCTCCTGTCACCTGATCCGATCCCAGGCTCTGCGGGCAAACCTGACGGCCATATCCGAAAGATAGTGAAACTCCTCCGTCCGTCGGTAAATCCCCATATACAGCAAATTGGGAAGCAAGGTACACACTGCCATTCGCAAAAGCAGCCCCCCAATGCCGCCGGGCATCAGGGCGCATACCCCGCCGGTGGCGGCCCCCGCGCCCACCGTTACCGCCAGATACAGAAAGTAGGATTTGAAATAGATTCTGACGGGACGCTCCAGCCCGTAGCGGCTCAGCACCAGCGGCTCCACCCACAAAGGCGCCGCCACCGTGCTGATAAGGGTCCCCAGCAGCACACCCGCAATCCCGATGCGTCTTGCCAGCAGGATAGACGCTGCAAGATTGATGGCAGCCTCCACCAGGGGCTTGTAGCGGTCAATCCAAAACAGCCCCATGGCGTCCTTGGTGGTGCACACTGGAATCCGCATGCAGTAAACGTAGAAGTTGACCACAATCAGCGCCACGATCTCCATGGGGAACAGGTAGTCTTCTCCCAGCCATAGGGCAATGAAGGGATTGTATAGCCAAAACAGGCAGATACACATCCACCCAAAGAGCCACGCCGCGAAAAAATTCACCCGGTCAAAGGCCATCCGCTTGTGGGCAAGGGGTTCGCTGGCAGTGAGATTTCCCATGCTGGGGGTAATGGAGCTGAACACCATATCGATGCAGCGGACCAGTGCCTTACGGATCAGCATGTAGTTGGAATAGGTGCCCACCGCGCCCACGCTGACGAACTTGGCCAGAAGCAGGCTGTCTGTGCCGAAAATCGCCACCTCGCCGAATTTGTGCAGCATGGTGGAGGTGAGGTTCCGCCGGATCAGGCGCTTGTCCTCCCGAAGCAGGGGAAGAACGTCCTTCTCCCGCAGGTAGGGATACATCCGGTCCACTCGCATGGAAATGGTGACGTTCTGAACAACGGTGGTCAAAATGGCCACACCCAGATAGAGAAAGTAATTTCCCGTAACCACCAGCAGCAGCGCCTGCACAATGCCCGCCGCGCCTCGCACAGCCGTTTGCACCAACAGCTCCACGTATTTCTTTTCATAGGCAAACAGCAGGGAGGTCTTGTAAATGAAGAAGTACGAGACTCCGCTGTTGAGCACATTGAGTATGTAAATCCACCGGATATGGGGGATTCCGGCGGGCATCTCCTTGACAAAGGCGTTTAAAAACGGCGTCAGCGATACGCCGGCCACCAGCACCACGGTGCCGATGACCTGATAGGCCCGGCGGTACAGGGACATCAGAGACTTGATCTTCTCCTGATTTCCCTCCGCCACCGGCTTGTACAGGCTGAACAGCACCGACGTACCGAACCCCAGTTCGGCCAGTGACAGCATGGAGAGAATGTCGGTAAACAGTCCGTCCAGCCCCAGGTATTCCCGGCCCAGAACCAGCACGAACACCCGCCGCAGGGCAAAGTTCACCACCATCAGCAGCACCTGACAGGCCGCCGAAATTCTCACGTTTTTCGCAATGGAATCAACTCTGGACATGTTCCTCCGTGGTCCGCGCAGGCGGCTCCGCCTCCATTTTTTTCACACACCAATCCCAAAAGGCGTCGTATCCCTCAAAATCCGGCTGCGAGGATAAAAACGCCGCCTTCGACCGGTCAAAATGCCCGTGTTCCCTCAGCTTTGCAAGAAATACCGGGTGAAGGTGCTCCAGCTCCCGCGGCGCGAAGATCCAGAAATACTCATGGAAGACCTCCTGGGGCGGACGTACGCCGAAACGCCGGTAGTACTGGCGTGCCAGCACATACGCCTCCCGAATTTGCCGGGCCTCCCGCAGGGCGAGAAAGCGCTCATAGGACGCCACCTGTTTTGCCGGCGCGCCGGCATAGACGCCCGGCTCACGGATGGAGGAGCTCACAATGCTGTTGGTGCTGATAATCACATTGTCGCAGATGGTCACCCCGCACTGAATGACGGCGCCCATCCCCACAAACACATTGTTGCCGATTTTCACCGGCGCAATATGCCCGCAAATCACCCCGTCCCTGGCCTTCATCATCAGCCAGCTGGCGTCGTGGTTCAGAATTCTAACCCCGGCGGCCAACCCCACGTCACGGCCGATCTCCAGCATCCAGGGCGTGGTATCGTCCAGAAACACCGTCTCCGGCGCCGGCATGTACAGGCTCTCGTCAATGCGGGCGCCCATGCGGTTCAGCCGCCGGACATAGAGGAGAGCATCTCCCCGGGGCCCGTAGATCAGATATCGGCGCAGCCAGTTGACCTCTTTTCCCAGCCACCCAAATTTCACCAGAGACACCGCGCGTTACCTCCCTTTGATCTTTCCGCACATCCGCAAAAAGACAAAGGCCAATTTCAGCCAATTCCTGCGGAAGAAAAAATATGTCACCCTCATTTTGAGTGTCACCCCACGAAACCGGGCGGCCGCCAACCGCGGGCGCAGTTCCGGGCTGTTCATGGCCGCGATGGTCTGCGGGGCCAGGCGGGGGCTACTTCGCTGCGCTGCCATCATTCCAAAACATATGAAGCTGGCGTAGCGGTCTATCTGGCCGCAGAATTCCGCTCCGCCCTCCAGCCGGCCAAGGGACTCAAGGCCCAGAATCAGCTGCTGATACTGGGCGGGCCGGAAGGCCCGGGAATCGGAGTCGAAGCGCACCCGGTAATAATATACCGGGGGGCCGCCGCAGATCACCACCCGCTCCGCCGCAAGATAGGTGGGCATCAGGCACGTCACGTCCTCTCCCAGAGAGATGCGCCGGTCCACCGCCATCTGAAAGGGGAGCACCAGCGCCCTCCGGAAGACCTTTCCCCACTGGTAATAGCACATGTGGCCCATGTCCGGCGCCATCAGCGCCCGGGGCAATATTTCCTGGCAAATCCGCTGCCGGTCATAGAAGCCCTCTGGAACCGGCTCCTCAATCCGGTGCCCCGGTGCGTCGCCGTCCGTGCTGACGGAGGGAAAGGATACCACATCCGGATCGTGTGCCCGTACGGCCCGGTGGGCCCTCTCCAACAGGTCCGGGGCAACCCAATCATCCCCGTCCACGTGTACAATGTAGTCCCCTGAGGCCACGGACATACCCGCCTGACGGGCGCTGACCAGACCGCCGTTTTCCTTGTGGATCACCCGCACCCGCGGGTCCCGGGCCCGGTATTGGTCGCACAGCTCCCCGCATCGGTCCGGGGAGCCGTCATCCACCAGAATCACTTCAAAATCCGGAAAACTCTGGGCCAAAATGCTGTCTACACAGCGGGGAAGATATGCCTCCACCTTGTAAATGGGAACAATCACGGAAAATTCCATAGCCGGTGCTCCTTCCGTGTGGTCGTTGAACGGTGTCTGACCGCTAGCGCCTGCTCCGCAGGGCAATGAGCAGCTGCTGCAGCCGCACCAGGCGGAACCGCAGCGTAAAGGCAAAGGCCGCCTGCATCCACGGCAGCTTCCACCAGGGATATCGCCGCAGCGCGGCGGAAAGGGTTTCGTTGCGGCAGATCTGCCTCAGTCTTCTTCGGACCTCTCCGCCAGAAATCCCCGCCGCCTTACCGTGGGCAGCCTCCTGGATACAGGCCAGCCGTCCGCCGGCCTGGATCTCCCGGTCGATCTGAAGCCGGTATCTACTCTCAGGCAAGTACTTTGCCAGCTGTTGTTCCACTTCTCCCATCAGCTCCATCAGCTGATTCATACGCTGCCCATAAAAGGATTTGGAAATGGAGCCTTCATTTCGGCAGTAGCAGTAATAGGCGCCGGGAATTCCAACGGCCCTGCCGCAGCGGGGAATCAGATCGATCAGAAACATCAGATCCTCCAACGCGGTAAGCGGCCTGTCCGGAAATCTGATTGCCCCCTCATTCAGCAGCGCCCCGCGGTAGAGATTTTTCCAGATGGAATATCCATACCTGGAGTCCTCCGGCTCCCGGGGGAGGGCCCCGACAACTCCCAGCGTCAATTCCTCCAGCGCGGCCGGCCCCTCAAATATAGTGAGCTTCTCAAAATTGTGCTTGATCTCTTCCCCGCCTGCCTGTTCAAACATAATGCCGTTCACGTGACGTACGCCGGACAGCACCAGATCGGCGTCGTTCGCCGCTGCAGCCATATACAGCCGTTGGTACATCTCCGGCAGCACATAGTCATCGGCGTCTGTAAACCCCACATACGCACCGGACGCAATGTCCAGCCCGGCATTTCGGGCCCTGCCGGGTCCCCGATTTTCCTGATGAATTACCCGAATTCTGGAGTCCTGCCGGGCAAAGACGTCGCACAGCGCGGCGGAGCCATCGGTGGAGCCGTCGTCCACCAGAATGATCTCCAGGTCCGGCAGCGTCTGCTCCAGCAGCGACGTCACACATCGGTCCAGATAGGCCGCCGCCTGATAGACCGGCACAATGACGCTTACCTTCACCGCCATGGGTACCCTCCTCTCTTACGCTTCGCCGGATTCAGACACAAAATCCCGCTGGTAAAGCGCCTCCAGTTGGTCGCAGTATCGTTCCAAAGTGACCATCTCATCCCGGCGCTCCAGGCAGGCCCCGCGCATCCGCGCCAAGAGCTGAGGATCTGCCAGCGCGGTTTTTAATGTCTCCGCCAGGCAATCGCCGGTGGCCTCTTTCAGCAGCAGTCCCGTCACACGGTCCTCTACAAGCTCCGCCATACCGCCGGCGTTCACCGTCACCACCGGCGTGCCCAGAGCCTGGGCCTCCAGAATGGAAAGGGGGCAGTTTTCATACCACACCGACGGCACCAGGGCCAGTTCCGCCCCGGCAATCAGACGGGTCAGAGGCTCTCCCGTCAAAAATCCCTCCAAATGGATGTTGGGTATATGTGCCAGGGTCTCTGCCAGCTCACCCCGGCCCGCCACCCGAAATGTGACCTGGGGGAGTGCACGGGCCGCCTGGGCCAGCAGTGCCACGCCCTTTTCCACGCTGAGCCGGCCCGCAAAAACCACATACGGCGCCGCTCCGACCGGCCGGAAAGGGGCTTCGGCAGCGGGCAGTTCAATGAAATTCCGCAGGACCCGTGTCTTTCCCCGGAAGATGGGACTGCGCTCCAGCAGTTTGCACTCCAGAAAGCGGCTGGGGCAGAGATAGACATCCACCTTTTCGTAGCTGTGCCTGCCCCAGGAGATGCAGGACTCCAGGGCGCCCAGGACGCTCTTGACCCTGGATCCGTGAATGCAGCGGAATTTGGCGCAGTTCCACGGGCTGCCGTCCACGCACCGCTGACACACCGTCTCCTCCTGCAAATTGTAGAGCAGGTGATTGGGGCAGATCATCTGATAGTCATGGACTGTCTGCACCACCAGGGCCCGCCCCTTTTTGGCGGCGTCGATGACCGACGGCGTCAGCTGGAAGTTGATGTTGTTGAGATGCACCACATCTGGGTCAAACGCTTCCAGAACGGCGGTCATTTTGCGCCGCGCCTCCAGAGAGTAGAGAATTTTGAATGGATAGAGGAACCGGGCGGGGGAAGTTCCCCTGAAATCCATGTGGAAGGTGTACTGCTTCGCCTGGTTTCCCACGGTGTTGCGCCGGTCATACATGCCGAAATACTCCACCTGATGGCCCCGTCCGGCGAGACACTGCCCGATTTTCAGCATGTAAGTCTCCGCACCGCCGCGGGGGTAGAGGAACTTGTTTACCATCAGAATTTTCATCCGCCGTCCCCTTTCAAGCGATTTTCCGGCGACACATAGCCGAACAGCCGTGTTTCCTCCTCCTGCACCCGCTGGTCGAATCCGTGGCCCGCGATGAGGATGGCGATGGTGGTATGGACCAATGGGTAGTTCATGGTATTGTCCGTGGAGGAAGTCAGCAGCATATACATCAAAACGGCAAAGGCGTTGATGGCGGCCGCGGTGTTGCCCCGGCGGCCGAAGTACCGGATTCGCAGCAGGGTAAAAGCCGCCAGCCATAAAATATAGCCCCAGAAGCCCACGTCGATGTAGAGCTGCAGAAAGTCATTGTGGACGGTGTCCATATTCAGCGTGGTATCCTGTCCGATCTGATAGGTGAGGTAGCCCATGCCCCTGCCCAGAAAGGCCGGGGAAAAGGTGTACATTCCGTCCACCGCCTCGTATGTCTCCGCCCGTCCGCTGGTGTTGATGCCTGCCTCCTCCAGCCAGGTAAACACGCCCAGCTTCACCACAGCCACGTAGGCCAGCAGCACCACAATGGCCGCCGCCATTACCGCGGTCATAATTTTCAATGCCAGTTTGTGCCGGCCTCTTTTCTCCAGCAGCCGCAGCAGCCATCCCATGGCCAGGGCCGCGGCAATGGCCGCCATGGCAATGCGCTTGAAGGCGGAGAGGAAACAGAACCCAGAGACGCCCAAAAACAGCAGGTACCAAGTGGTCCGCCTGGGGTAGAGCAGCAAATACACCAGATAGGCCCCCACACAGAAGGCCAGTTCGTGAATCTCCGCATGAATGATAACGGCGCCGGTCTCGTCGGCGAAGGTGCGGATCAGGGTCCACAGCTCCCGGAAATAGGTGCCCACGCCGTACTCGGCCATAATAGTGACGATCATCATCACATTGGCCGTGAGAATAGCCAGCAGATTGTACCACAGCCCCCGCTCTCCAAAGACATACAGCATGGCCATGGCGGCAAAGGCGGCGGAGATTTGATTGATAAAAAAGAAGTAATACGAAAGTCCCCGGAAAATCAGCACGGTCTCCGTCCGCTCCACGCACCAGATCAAAAGCGATGCGGTGAGCATCACCAGCATCTGGGCGCTGAGAACCATGCCCGCCTTCACCGCCGTGGAGGCCCGGGCGATGTTGGGTCGGATCAGGAAACATACAAAGGCCGAGGCAATCAGCACCAGAGCCAGCACATGGCGGAAGGTGAAATACACGGGCAGTTGGAGTACTTCCTGCAGCAGGTAGTACATCAAAGTCGCCACGGACACGAAATATACGGTCCTGATTTTTCCCTCCACGGTTTTTTCCAGCATATCATTCCTTCTTCCCTGTACCGGCAGCTTCCAATCATTCGGAGAAGGTCACGCTTTTTCGGTTTTGGGCCCAGGGGCGGCGGTATACGACTTGCGGGCGCTCATGGCCCGGGACAGCAGGCCCCGGATCTGGTGGACCTGATCCCGATACGTCTCGGCCATGCCGATCTCATAACGGATTTCCCCGTCCCGCAGCTGTTCCCGGTTATCCACCAGAAGCCGGAACCGATGAAGCATATACTCTACAGTGACGTAGTCGGTCTTCTCCGTAATGACGAAGAACTGGGCATTCCCATTGTAGACCAGATAGGCCTCCGTCTTGTGAAATACCTCCTTGAGGGTGCGGGCAAAGAACTTGATGAGTTCGTCGCCGGCATCCCTGCCGAACTTCCGGTTGATGTCCTGCTGATTGTGAATAGCGATGGAGGCGCACACCGTTCCATCATCCAGAATTCTGCGGTCCCGTGCCTTCAGATAACCGTCGAAAGCCGTGCGGTTGTTGAGGCCGGTCATGTGATCGGTGTAGAAGATATACTGAACGATATCGTTCAGCCGTCCCAGCAGCACTGCGCCGCAGCAGCACACGATCAGCAAAAAGACTGCCGCCAGAGCTGTGTACAGCGCCACGTTGATATCGGCGTCCACCGCCACGGTGGACAGGACGGAAATACTCTGGGCGCCCTGATATTCGTTGTACTCGTCGTTGGTGGCATACACCTGGTCGTACAGCTCCGTCAGTTCCTCCACCAGCACCTGGATCTTCTGCTCTGTCTGGGCCACCAGAGTCTCATACGCCGGATTGTTCAGCTCTGAGCAAGTGACGCTGGCGTGGGCACAGGCAGGTTCCTGTCCCTCTGCCGCAGCGCAGGCTCCGGTGCATTTGGTAAAGGTGTCAATGATATAGCTGCAATAAGCGGAATCAATGACCGCGTATTCCCGGCTCTCACTGTGGTCCCGCCAGGAAAAGATCAGTTCGTCATAGGTAACGGTCTGGTCCCCCTGCCCCACAAGGTTTCCGGTTCCGTCCGTCAGATCCTTTCCGTAGACATCATCCAGAATGTACTCGTAGGTGATGTTGGTGTTGCCGGATTCCCGCATTTTTTCCACATACGCGTCAATCAGGCGCACCACATCTTCCAGCTGCTCCGCACTGGCCAGATTCTCGATGTCGTTGTTCTGGATGCGGGTGGAGTAATCGGCCACCAGCAGTTCCCGGTCCTTGGTGATCTGATTTTCAAAAATGGTGGAAAACAGCTCCGACACATTGACCTGCTGAAGCAGCTCGAATCTTCCCACCAAGTCGGAAAACGACAGACCTGTGGTGGAGGAGCGGAACGCGCTCTGGTAATTGATCCGCTGATACAATGCCGTAATGGCGCTGCTGATATTTTCATCGATGATTTCCATCATCTCGATGTAATCATAATGATCCTCATAGAGCTTGCTGAGGGAGTTATTAATGGTAGCCGAGTTGACGTACTTTTCACTGTACTGGGCAAAGTACTGGTCCAGAATCTCGTCCAGCACCTGCCTGGAAAAAGCCTCTCCCTCGCTATTGTCCGCAGCGAAGGAAACGATGTACGTGGTAGGCTCGTATTCATACTCCTCACCCTCATCCAAAAGG
Source organism: uncultured Oscillospiraceae bacterium (assembly GCA_958426425.1). Lineage (GTDB taxonomy): Bacteria > Bacillota > Clostridia > Oscillospirales > Oscillospiraceae > Oscillibacter. Next base: position 20,481 of record CATZYY010000005.1, on the reverse strand, counting down.
GCCTCTTTCCTGGCCTCCTCATCGGCGTCGACCACTTCAGAGATCGTCACCCTGGAAATCAGATCATCCACGGAGTAGGTGTCTTCCAACGACAGCTTGTGCAGGACCCTGGACAAAATGGCCGACGACTTGATCTCGTTCACATCCAGGTCCGCGCCGGAAGGTGTCTGGCCCAGCTCCGCGCTGGCGTCATTGTAGTGAATCACCGCAGACGCCACGTATTTGCGAGAGGAGCTCAAAAACAGATAGGAGGCCACCGTCAATCCCACACACAGGGCCACAATCAGCGGGAGCCATTTTTTGATATAACGTGATAGCTCAAATGCCTTCACAGTTTCCCTCCTCTGTCATTATACAGACGCCGTCATAAAGGCCTCGTCCTTGCCTTCCGGCTGCTGTTCCGGAATCCGGGGAAGCTCGGAGCCCTTCCGTTTGCCGAGCCCGTTTGACACGGCAAACAAGTTCAACACACCGTAAAACACAAACGCCCCCAGCAGGCAAATGACCGCCTTGACAACAAAGGAACTCTTATCCAGCGTGGTGGACATGCAGCGATTCATCTGGGTCTCCGAATACTCCTGTCCGGCGGCCTTGGCCGCTTTGGCGTATCCGTCCAGGGTCTGGCAAATACCCGCTATCATCTGCTCCGCAGTCTCGTCCGTACCAATGTGGGTGGAGCCGTCCATAGAGGAAATCACCGTGCGGTTTTTCTCAATGTCCTTCAGGTACGACGCGGCCTGCTGGCTGTATTCCTCCGCCTGAACGGACAGGTCGTCAATCCCGACCTTTGTGCGTCCCATGTAGTATTTCCCCTCATTGTCCCAGGTGGGGACCAGAACCACGCGGGTCATTTCCTCGTCGTACATGGCGATAGCCTCATTGCGCACCTCAAAGGAGGCCGTGGCCCTCTGCATATCGTAATCCAGCAGCTTGTCTTCATATTCCAGCCGTCCCACATAGCCGTCCGGGTCCTTGGAGACACCATTGTGGAGAATATAGGACTCCAGGCCCTCCTGGATCTGGACCTTCGACAGGGTCTGCACCTTGCTGGCCAGGGAGCTGAAGGTATCTCCGCTGGAGGAGATGAAGCTGGAGTTCTCATTCATCAGGCTGTACATGTAATTTTCCACTTTGTAGGCCTGCTGCTCCAGGTAAGTCACGATATCCAGGTAGTCCAGGCTCTCCAGTTTGCTTTGGTCCAGATCCAGATCCAAAACGCTGAAATCATCTGCATACTGGTCGATATAAAACTCCTTGTAGGCATTTGCAACCAGCACAATGACATTTTCCGCGTTCAGATGGGCGGTATGGCTGTCAGCTTCGTATGTCACCAGGAATTCTGTGGCGATATGATAGCCATCCTCACTATAGGAATTACCCTGGACCAGGGGCTCCACAGTCAGGCAACTGGCCAGCTGGCTGGCAGTTACATCCTCCAGCGCGCCCTTTTCAATGGCTCGCTCCAACACCTCCAGGCTGATGATCTCCCCCATATTATAGCGGGTCCCATTGGCATTTTGCCCGCTGGAGGCCTCGGTGTAGTTTAGGCTGATAATGGCACTGACCGTCTTTCCGGACCGTACCCAAAAGGCCAGTGTAAAAGCCAGCATGAATCCCATGGCGGCCAGCAGCGTCCAGGCCCGGAACCGTCTTTGCTTGAGCAGCATCTGCTTGAATTCGCTGCGCACGTTTTCCTTGGCCCGCCGCCGCAGCCGCACCAGACCGATGACCAGCAGCACCGCCGTCAGCATCAGCAAGCCGTACAGCACAACGCCGCTGACGACGACTGGGTTGGTCAGCACAGAGTTCTTCAAAATGGTCCTCCTCCCTTCTTCCCCGGCGATTTAGTAGCGGTTCACATCCACGATCACCAGTTCGGGCTGGTTGTTTACACGAATCATTCCGCGGTTGCTCAGGCCGCTGCTGACGATCAGCGGACGATTGGACAGTTCATACAATCCGTAAATCAGCGTGTCAGACTGAAGTTCAGGCAGCAGGCCGTGGCTGTGCTCGTACACTCCGCCCAGATAGGGCAGCCGGATCACACCGCCGTGGGTATGCCCGCACAGCGTCAGATCCGCCCAGCTGGCGGTGTCGCCATAGGTCTCAAATATGTATGGCTCGTGGCACAGCAGCAGCTTGAAATTTCGGGAATTTTCCTCAGCAAAGGTCCCATAGCTCTCCCCGGCATAAGGCCAGAATGCAGAGGGGTTGGAGGTGAGCACGCCATAGACATCTACCTGGCATCCCTGAACCTCCACTGTGGCGCTCTCATTGAGCAGTACCGTCACACCCACATTCTCCAGAGCCTCCCGCAGGGGATCCTGAACCGAACGGAACGCTGATGTATCTCGTGCGTCCTCCCCGGTTCCCCACTGGGCGTCCAGGGAATCCAGCGTCATATCCATGCCGTATACCCGGCTGTTTTCATCATTTCCATAGATGTAGAACACCGGCGCGATCTCCACCAGCTGGGTGCACAGCTCCAGGGTAACATCATAGCTGTCGTCGTTCTGCTCCACGCAATCTCCCGTCATTGCAATGAGATCCGGGGACAGGGCCTGGATTCTCTGAACCAGCCTGTCATTGTCACCGTCAAAAACAGACGAATGCAAATCAGAAATCTGAATCACCCGCAGGTTCCGATCCACCTTTCCAGAGCTGACCTGGTAAAAGGTCTCCCGGAAATTGCGGTTGATGAGAAAGCTGCCGCCCAGGATCGCCACCAGGGCCGCCGCCGCGATCAAAAGCAGACATACCGCCAGCAGCGCTATGCGTCGCGCCAATCCCGCCCGCTTGCGGGTAGAAACGGTCTCTTGTTTGAACGTGATCTGAATGCTGTGGCCCAGTGTCAATGAAACGCATTCATTGAGGATGTCGCCGTATTTGGCCTGGAAAAAACGCGCATCGGCGTTGCTGCGTGACAGAATCACCATTTTCTTTCCAGTTAGTGAGACCAGCTCAAAGTGATCTACCCATTCCCGCATGGCCTCGTCGGGAAGCCGCTGAGCAAGCTTGTTATAGATTACCTGCCAGATGGGTGTGAGAATGTAGGATGTACCGCGGGGTTTACTATCTGTTTTCATATGCCGTATGTTCCTCCCCGTCACGTTTTATTCCGGGTATGCTGCCGTCTGCGCGCCTTCTCGTAAACGGCCAGGGTCTTTTCCACCATGGTGTCATAGCTGTACTGCCGCCGGATCAACTGCCGCTGTTCTTCCGCTCTGGGATTTTCCGCAGGCTGAGACAACAGCGAGGACAGCGCCTGGTACAGGGATTCCTCGTCGCCGCTGATAAAGAACGTCCCAAACTCCCCCAGCACATCCGTGTTCTCCGGAATATCGCTGGTCAGGCATCTGGCGCCGGCGGACATGGCCTCCAGCAGCGTCAGGGCCATTCCCTCCACATGGCTTGGCAGCACGTACAGGGCGCAGTTGCTGTACAGCTCCTGCAAAACCTGCCCCTGAACAAAGCCGGTAAAAACAATCCGGTCACACCCGTCTGCCAGTCGGCGGATCTCCCGTCCATAGTCGTTGTCGGGCAGCTCCCCGGCAACGGCCAGCCGATAGGGCCCCTCACAGCGCCGGAAAGCGCGGATCAGGTGGTGCAGGCCCTTCTCCGGTACAATACGAGCAAGATACAGCACATATTCATGGCGCTCCAGTCCAAACTGCCGCCGGATTTCGCAGCAAGGCGCTGTTTCAATGGGCGTCACTGCGTTTTCTATGAGGTTTGTACTGCGCCCGTAGGTGTTCCAAAAATAGGATTGTACATCCCGGGACAGCACAATCACCTCATCGGCGTACCGGGCAATGATCCGCTCTCCCAGTTTCAAATAGGCGGCCCCCAAGCGGTTCCACTTGGCCCTCTGCCAATCCAGGCCGTGAACGGTGGCCACTGTGGGAATCCCCCGAAGATGGGGCAGCAGCAGCATCACCGAGGGGCCCAGCGCATGATAGTGGATCAGGTCGTATTTTTGGGGAAGCGCCTGCAATGTGGCTGTGATGGAATAGAGCAGCGCATTCAGGCTCTGCCGCTGGGAAGTGGCCGTGCGCACATAGGCCACACCCTGAACACTTCCCTGATTGTCTCCGGCGCGGCGTCCCCGGTTGTAAACCGTCACACTGTGCCCCCGCTGGGCAAGGCGGGTGGACAGCTCAAACACCACAACCTCCACGCCGCCGGAGCGGGAGGGGAAATCTTTGTGTCCGATCATAGCTAGGCGCATAGGTGTTTCCCTTTCTCCCGCGGTCACTGTCCGTCCTTGTGGAGCATCACACGGGGCGTCTTTAAAATTAACTTAATGTCCAGCCAGATGGTTCGGTTCTGGATGTAGTTCAAATCCATTTCCACCCACTGCTGGAAGGAAATGCTGTTGCGGTTGGAATGGGTCTGCCAGGTGCAGGTAAGCCCCGGCGTCACAATCAGCCGCAGTCTCTGGTAATCGGTATACGCCTCCACCTCGTTGGGCAGCGGAGGACGAGGCCCCACCATGCTCATCTCTCCCCGCAGCACGTTAATCAGCTGCGGCAGCTCATCAATACTGGTGCGCCGGAGAAAGCGGCCCACCCGCGTCACCCGTGGATCGTTGGCCATTTTGAATACAGGCCCATCCATCTCATTCTGGGATGCCAGCTGCCCCTTGAGTGCTTCGGCGTTGACCACCATAGTGCGGAATTTGAACAAATCAAAGGGAACTCCATGGCGGCCGATGCGCTTTTGCTTGAAAATCGGACTGCCGTGGGGATCGTCCACCACAATAATCACCGCAACCAGCAGCATGAATGGCAGCAGCACCAGCAGCGCCACGCTGCACACAACCAGGTCAAAAATCCGCTTGCACTTCCAGTAGCGGGCCATGGACCGCTCCAACAACTGCTTGAGCCGCTCGTTGGTCTCCTGGTCTGTCTCACACACGTCAATATACACAGCACTCCCCCTGACCTCTCTCCCGCAGTTTCACAGCCGCCGCAGCAAAAAAAAACCGGCCTATTTACAGCGGTGAAAATCCGTCGCTGTCAATAGGTCGGTTGCGCTACTTGCTCAACAGTGTACAAGCGCCCAAATAAGTACACTGTTTCATTGCGTTCCATTCCCAAAATATTCACGATTGTCTGCCTCGGCCGGAACGAGCTTTTTTCCCACGAAAGCCCCAGACGAAACAGACGTACCCTAGTATATTAAATTATACTGGCGTGAAATTCCTTTGTCAAGAGTGCCAGGGGGAATTTCCTTTTTTATGTAGATATGCCTGCTTTCCCCTGGGATTCCGGCGCTTTCTCATCCGAAGCCGGTCTTTGAATTTTCCAGGGATTCTGTATAAAACGGCCAGGATTATTAAAGTTCAGCACCTTGGCGTAGTTGCCGGCCGCTGTGGCGCCGGCGGGGATGTCCTTCGTCACCACACTGCCCGCCCCGATGGTGGCGTAATCGCCGATGACCACATCCTCCACCACGCAGACACCGGGACCGATGTACACGTTGTCGCCAATGGTGGCGCCTCGGCCCGTATTGGTTCCGATGGAGGTAAACTGACTGAGATTGACGTTGTTGCCGATGGTAACGGCGCTGTTCACCAGCACTGGAACATGGCCGATATACAGGCCGTAGCCGATTTTGCACTTGTAGCTGATTTGAAGGTTGCTGTGTAATATGCGGCTGATGTAATACAGCACGAATCCCAGGTATCGGATGCACCAGTCCGCATTGCACATCCGCATATACACCTGGTGGCGAAAGGTCTGGTGCTTGAACCAGGCAATACAAAAGGCTCCGATGCTCAGCCTCCCCATATATCGGTACAGATCACTCTTGATATACTCCACCATGGATGACCCCTCCTTTGCCTTCACAGCCATTGTATCCGGAATGCGGCGGATAGTCAATCGCCGCCGGACAAGGGTCCGTTGCACCCCTTATCTGTCTACCAGAAATGTGGCGGAATAACATTTTTGTTGCGCCCCACATCAAAGATCTCAAGTCCGTAAACGCGGATATGGCAAAGCAATTCTGCGCCGCGAAACGGCCAATTCCATTCCCCCTCCTATGCCGCGCAAATGCGGAAAGCATTGATATGGCCCGTGCAGCGGGTCTTGACAGAGCAAGTCTATTTGTGATAGACTTCAATTAGTAGGAGTCTATTATAAATAGACCGCAGAGGAGATTGCTATGGAAGATACAAAACTGGGTATCATCGAGAGCCGCTTCGCGGAATTGATCTGGAGCCACGAACCGCTCTCCTCCGGGGAACTGGTGAGGCTGTGCCAGGAGGAACTATCGTGGAAGAAGTCCACCACCTACACAGTGCTGAAAAAGCTCTGCGACCGTGGACTGTTCCGCAACGACGGCGGCACCGTCACCGCCGTGGTCTCCCGGGAGGAATTCCATGCCATGCAGAGCGAGCGGTTCGTGGAGGAGACCTTCGACGGGTCATTGCCGGCGTTCCTCGCCGCCTTTACCAGCCGAAAGAAGCTGTCGGAGGAGGAAATTCATCAGCTGCAAAAGCTGATCGACCAGAGCCGGGAGGGGTGAACCATGGGAGACTTCCTCGCTTATGAGCTGCTGCCCATCATTCTGAACATGACTTTGACCGGCAGCGTGGTGATCGTGCTGGTTTTGTTTGTGCGGCTTGCCCTGCGGCGGGCGCCCCGGATCTGTTCCTACGCATTGTGGCTGGTGGTGCTGTTCCGGCTGCTGTGCCCGGTGTCGCTGACGGCGGACATCTCCCTGATGGGCCTGCTGGACACGCCGGTGACGGAGGTCACGGCCCACACCAGCGCGGCGGCCTACGTGCCCCGGGACGTGGTCCATGCCCCGGCCCCTACGGTGGACCTGCCGGTCCCCGGGATCGGCGAGGCCGTCACAGCGGTCCTGCCCCAAGGGGAGGAGCAGACTGTGGCCGACCCCCTGGAGGCCCCCATGGCCATTGCCACCATCATTTGGATGACGGGCGCAGCCGCCATGGTGATCTGGGGCCTGGTGTCCCTGGTCCGGCTGCGCCGGCGGCTGGTGGGGGCGGTGCCCCTGGAGAGGGGCGTGTACCTGGCGGACCACATCGACACGCCCTTCGTGCTGGGTCTGTTCCGGCCGAAGATCTATCTGCCCTCCGCCCTGCCGGAGGGGGAGCGGGGCTACATCCTGCTCCATGAGCGCCACCACATCCGGCGGCTGGACCACGCCGTGAAGCTGCTGGCGTTCCTGGTGTTGTGCGTCCACTGGTTCAACCCGCTGGTGTGGCTCACCTTCGTGCTGCTGGGCAGGGACATGGAGATGAGCTGCGACGAGGCGGTGATGAAGAAGCTGGGCGAGACCGTCCGGGCAGACTACTCCGCGTCTCTCCTGCGTCTTGCCACAGGGCGGAAGATCATCGCCGGGGCGCCGTTGGCCTTCGGCGAGGGGGACACCCGGGAGCGGGTGAAGAACGTGCTGCGGTGGAAGCGGCCCCGGCTGTGGGCGGTGCTGGCGGGAGCGGCGGTCTGCGCCGCAGTGTTTGCCGCCTGCGCGGTGAATCCCCCGGACAGCCCGGCAGATAGCCAAACTGGCCGGTACGCCAGCATGGAGGACTACGCCCAGGCCCGGGTCCGGGAGATCATAGACGGCAACACCGTCACTTACGCCATTGCCGATGGAAACGGTGCCTATACCGGCCAGACCGTCACGGACACGGTGGAGGACGCTCGGGGAACGGTGACTTTCCTGGGTTCGCTGGAGGGTCTGGACCCGGAGGGCAGACTGGAGGCCTGGGTATTCTCCTGGGAAATCAAGCCCACCAATGCCCAAAATCATTTAATCTTTATTGCCGGCGGCGGAGGCGTACTGGAGGACGGATTCTGCAACTTTGACCAGAGCGACCTGCTGGTGGTCCGTTGCCGCAACGATGATGGCCGTTACGAAATTCTCTGGAAGAAAACCGCCCCGGAGCACACCGACTTCTTCGGCTACCACCACAGCTATGAGGAGGCCCTCTACGACTGGTATGTGGCGGAATACGGCCTGGACCTGCCGCTGTATGTGGAGGACTGGATCGATGAGATCACCTATCCGGAGGGTGCCTCCCGCGGCAATTTCCCCGTCCACCGTTATGACGGGGACGGCTGGTACCTCTATACTCCAGAGTCAACTTGGGAACAGGTCCTGACGGAGGACCCGGACACCCAGTGGCAGTGGGCCTCCGCCTACGGCACCGGCGCCACGCTGCTGGTGGAACAGTTGGACGCCTCTCTGGAAGATCAGCAGGACGCCCTGGAGGGCCAGGGTTTCGTTTCGGAGGACGGGCAGGCGTGGTCCTATCCCGATGGAAATATCCGATGCCGTCTCTATGAAGCCGGAAGCGGCTGCCTGCGGGTGACCACCGACTATGATCCCAGCCGCATCACCGACAATCCGGAGATCGCCATACAGCCCCAAGTGCTGGACCTGATGGCGGAGAGCTTTACACTGGATCAGCGCATCACAGCCAATCCCCGGCTGACCCTGGAGGACGTGCGGGAACTGGCGGAGCAGAAGGGCGAGATGCTGTCCTGGGCGGACTTTGAGAACTACGAGTACATTGAGACCGGCTCCGGCCTCTACATCCGGGTCTATCCCATAGACGGGACCTTTTCCCTCAGCATCGGCGGCGGAAGGCCGGACCAGGAGGAACCGCTGTATATGTACCTGAACTGCGGAGAGGACTTCATCGATATCCGCCGGGAGGATGTGGACGCCTTCATCCGCAGGGGTCAGGCCGTCCAGCGGGGCGCGGAGCTGCTGAGCGACGAGGAGGCGGCCCGGTTCAGCGAGTCCTTCCAGCCCATGGTCTATGACAAGCAGGGAAATTCCATTGGCTACAACGTCCTCTGTTGCTTTTTGACCTCCTTCTATAACGACGTGACGGAGCTGGATTTTGAGGAGTTCCTGCGGTACTTCCCTGGGGACGGCAGTCAGACCAGTGAGGCGGAGTTCCAGGCGCTCAAGGGCGTGGAGATTTGGCCCTTTGACTGGGTAGGGACTTTGGCGGACAATCCGGTGCCGGTTCACAGGTATCCCCGGCGGCTGGTGGATCTGGCCCTGGAGGAATATGCCGGCATCTCCACGGCGGATCTGGACACCTCCGCCGTGGCCTATCTGCCGGAGTACGATACCTACTACAACTACACTTCAGACAACGGCCTGCCGGCACTGACCGTCACCTGGGGGTATCGGGAGGGGGACCTGATCCGGCTGTACCAGGAGACCGGGGACCGCACCATCGAGCTGACCCTGCGGGAGATAGACGACAGGGGGTCCTGGCACTTTGTCTCCTTCCGGAGCCTGGAGGAAGCATAAGCATTTTTCCTCCAGCAGGCTGGCAGCGGCTGGATCACCCCGGAAGTCCCGGAGCGCGCGGAAGCCTTTGCCGGCGGTGAGACAGGGCATATCCTTCCTTTGCTGGAGGAGGACGGTGACCTCAGGGAAAGGCCGACCGGCACCACCCGCCTCACCGCCGACACTTTGAGGGTGATTCCCGGCAAGAATGGATGACATCTATACCCAAAACAGCGGAGACTGAGGGCAATGTCCTCAGCCTCCGCTGTTCACGATTTTCCATGCAGGCGCCGCCAGCACGCAAACTGTCCCGCCCGCTGCGGGCGGACCGGCTTTCCCTGCGAAACGCCTGCTCTGCTGCAGCCGCTTTTGGAATGCTGCTTTTCTTGCTGCCGAAGTTTTTGGGGTCATTTGTCCAAGGCCATATTCGCCTGTCAATCAGGTTCTTCCTTACAACTCAGCTTTTTCCCGCTTGAGCAAGTGCCTTTATGGGGAACCGCTATGACCCAGGCAATCCACCCCAGTCAATCGAAATTAGTTCGCCTTCTCGATGGCGACAGCCACCGGGAGCGGGTCCTCGCTGTCCAGAGCACCTGTATATGTGACGGTTACGCCGTCGCCCTCCTCCAGGGAGGCGGAATCCACATCTTCTCCAAAGTCAAACAAACGGTATTCCCCATCGTCATCCAGCAGCACCAGATAGTCGTCCACGCGATTCACCGTTCCGCTGATGGTCTGCGTTTCGTCGTCAGTCTTGTCGCTGGCTGCCTCCGCGCCCTTTTGGGAACAGGCGGTCAGTACAGCCAGCAGGCAGATCACGGAAACGGTGAGCATCAAAAATTTTTTCATGTTGGGTAGTCCTTTCTGTCAAGTTGAAATCAGCAGGTCCCCCGAGCGGTTACGCGAATACCTCCCGGAGCCTGACAGCTTCCGATTATAACAGCGGACCAACGGAGCAAGAAACTACAATCCCGAAACAAATATTTTCAGAAAATAACAAAACAACCGCCGTCCGGCCTGAGGAAGCGGGGCAGAGGATCGTTCCGCGTATCGGGTTTTCACGAACGGCAGCGCTTTAATTCTGGGTCCAGCCAAGCTGCCTGATTGAACGTTTTGAACGGCACCGTGCGCCACGGAACCGTGTGACCCGGATGGCACCAGCGGCCCTTGCGCATGGTGCTCATTTGTTTCCCGACATCACAGCGCCCCCTGGTGCAGAGATCTCTGCACCAGGGGGCGCTTGTCGCAGTTGGCTTTTACGGGAAATGCTCAACGGAGCCGTCCCCCGTCAGGAGGATTTCTCCAGACACGCTCAGACAGCGGTGGTCTGATAGAACCGCCACAGGATCACGGCGAACTGGGCCCGGTTGGCAGTGCCCGCCGGGTTCAGGGTGCCTGCCGTGGTGCCGCCGATGATGCCGTTGGCCACGGACCAGGCCATGGCGTCGGCAGCGTAGGAGGCCAGGGAGGCCACGTCGGGATAGCCGCTCAGGTCCGCCTTGGCGGATACGTCGTAGCCGTACTGACCGGCGAAGCGGTACAGCAGGGCCACCAGCTGCTGCCGGGTCACGGCGCCGCCGGGATTGGTGCCGTCGGAGATGCCGTTATTGACGGCCCAGGCCTTGGCGGCGGCCATGTCGGCGGGGTTGGACCCGGCCATCCGGGCCAGGATCATCCACACCTGCTGCCGGGTGACGGTGCCGCCCGGATTGAAGGTGGTGGCCGTGGTGCCGGTCATGTAGCCGTTCTCGGCGGCCCACTGAATCTCATTGTAGGCCCAGAAGCTCTCCGCCACATCGGTGAAGGAGATCTCCGGGGTCACGACGGCACTGCCCTCCCGGGCAAACACGGCCTTGACGGTGACGGTGCTGCCGGGCATGGTGAAGGTGTACTTGTCACGGCCCTCGCTGCTGACGCGGACGGTGTCGCCGTCCTTGTCGGTGACGGTCAGGCTCTGGAGCACGTAGCCCTCGTCGGGAATGGCGGTAACGGTGACCTCATCTCCCTTTTCCGCCCGACCGGGGTTGACCCGGACGGTGCCGTGGGAGGCGCTGGACACGGAGATGATGCTGCCCTCCGCATCAGAAGATCCGGAGCCGCCGCTGGCAGCGTCCACGAAGGAAGCGGTGGCGGTGATGGTACCTTCCTTTTCTGCCAGAGCGGTCAGCAGGTCATCGGTGAGGGTAGTGAAGGTGCCCTCGATACCCTCGAAGGTCCAGCCCGCAAAGCGCTGACCGGAGGGGGCGGTGGCAGTGGGCAGAGCATCGCCCACGTTGACAGGCGTATACACCTGTTCATCACTGCCAAACTTCACGGTGGCACTGCGGTTATCCTCCGTAATCTCAAAGGTGGAGAAGCCCTTGTCGTTCAGGAAGGTCAGGACATTGCCCGCAATGGTGGCCTCGTGGTAGGCCACAAAGCGGCCGTCCTTGCTGTGTTTGACGTAGACGTTCTGAGAACCGGACAGGAATCCGTTGGGCAAGGTGATGGAAACCTCGGTCTCGCCGGAGATGGTCAGCTCCTTGGGATCTCCGTATTTCACGGCATTCGGGTTTTCACCCTCCGTCTGCACGTCATCTGCCTTGTTGGCAGTGGAGGCCACCAGTTGGTACATAGGAGTGATGTCGAGAGTAAGGGTCTTCTTAACTTTGTCGTAAGCAGTGGGCTTGATATCCAGGTAGGTCTGAACAAAGATGGTGATGACTGCGCCTTCCCCAACTTCGATCTCCTTCTTCAGCTGATTGGCGGCGGCATTCTTGGTGCTCTCGGACAGCTTGTTAGCCTGATTGACAGCAGCGGCGGCAATTTCGGCCACCTCTGTCTCCTTCACGGCGTCTTTCACAGTCGTTTGATCATCTTGGGCAATATCGCCACCCACCTCTACCTTGGGCTCCTCCACAGAGGGTCTGGTTACGGTGGTATTTTCTCCAGCCTCGATCACCTTGTAGGTGTAACCTGCCTTGTTGCTGACATCGACGGCGTAGCCGGAAGCCACATAATCCGTGGGATCAGAGGTGAAATAGCCGCCGGTGATAAATCCACTCTTGTTTTCGCTGTACACCTGGCCGCTAAAGCTGCCGCCGGCGACTGCAAGCGTGATCTTTGCGATTGCATCTTCGTCATTGTTTTGAGCGTTTTGCTCGAACAAGGCGGCACCACCCACAAGAGTGCCGTTATTGACAGTCACAGAAATGGGCAGTTTTGTTGTATGCTGCACAACCGCCAGCGCCACATTATTGGTGGTAGAACCGTTACCGTTCGGTGCGATATCTGTCTTTCCTGTCCCGCCCTTTACAGTGGTGTTACCGTTGATGGTGAGCTTGCCAGCTCGGATTTCAATACCAGTACTGTTTTCAGAGGAGCTATCAATCACAGAATCATCAATGGTAGTTTCGGCATAGCCGGCCAGGTACATACCGTTGCCCAGCTCAGTGTCCAACGTGGCGCTGTCAAGAACAATCTGAGGCACATTGCCTTCGGTGGCTGAGATTGTTCCGTTGATGTAAAGCGCATGTCCGCCGTAACCGTAAATATCTTTCACACTCTTCAAGGTACCATAGACATTTGCAACCAGGCCAAATGCGTTGGCACCGTTGCTGTTAGCACTCAGCTTATCAATGAAGAGGCCGGACCATCCCTCTAGCGTGACATTTTTCCCAACAGTAATGGTGGTATATTCACTATCTGCAGGATCATTGGATCCATAAAGTAAAACCGGAGCGAAATAAGGCTGTTCTTCATACAGCTTACCACTGCCAATGATATTCAAATTTCCCTGGTATATACTAATATTTTGATTCAGCGCAAATCCAGCATCAAAGCCATTCATATCAAGAATCAGCTTCCTGCCATCAGAAATCGTAACTTTTTTATTTCTGGTGGAATCCGCAAGCAGTGTTACAGTCTCGCCGTCCAGTGCATCGTTCATTGCAGCTGTCAGAGAGGTGTATTTCTGCTCTCCCACCTCGGCTACGGCCAGCTCGTCCAGCGTGCCCACGACCCACTGGTCGCCCTGGGGAACGATCTCATAACCGTCAGCCACATACTCGCTGACATCGCTGGAGAAGGTTCCCCCAGTAATGGAAGACTCAACAGAGCCACTGTACGTTCCATAGCCGGTTTTGGGGTCTGTCACGCCAATATCATCCAGATCCAAAACCTGATAGGCCGAACGGGCAGATGCTTTGGTCGTCAATTCCGCATCGCCGGAAATCTGGACACAAGAATTCTGCTGCACTTTACCCAAATCATAGATTGCAATGGCGCTGCCCTGAGAATTTTCGCACTCAAAGGTTCCGCCTGTAATGGTCATATTGAGTGAGTTTCCATAAGTTGCATTACCAGAAGTGTACGTGCCGTTAAACACATACAATGCATCCGGAAGCCACGCGTTTCCGCTGTAATCATAATAATCTTTGGGATCGTCACTGCCGCTTGTCATTGCATTGATGGTTCCGCCGGAAATCTCAACTTGTCCCATACGCAGGGAAATTCCGCCATTCAGCGTTCCCCCAGTAATGGTCAGTTCTACCTGACCGGGCATATAAATCGCGGGGCCGTATGTTGCCGTCAAAACACCTGCGTTGATTTCAAAATTCATGTCGCCGGTGGTGTTATTTCCCGAAAGGGGAGCGTAAAAAGAGGTAATTTCCCCTCCATTGACAACGATCTCTCCATCATTCTTAGCATAAAGACCGTAATCATCGGTAATTTCGATGGTTCCGCTCTCCAATGTAAATCTGCCCGCGTCTATAACTATGCATTTCTTTCCAAGAATCATTCCATTTTCTGCCGCGGAACTGTCCTCAATGGTCAGCGCCCCATAGACTTCTATACAATTAGCCCCACAGGCGCTAAAGTCCAATGTATATCCAGCAAGATCAATGGTGACATCCGCATTAGCCGGGACGACTAACGGCAGGGCAAGTTCAGTATTTTCCGTCAGGGTATACGTACCTGCTTCTAATTCTCCTCCCACTACGGGTATCTCTGCCGCCAGCGCCGTGGCCGGCAGCAGAGTCAGGACCAGGGCAAGCGCCAGCAAAATGCTCCCGATCCGTGTTCGCGTTTTCTTCATGTCCGTTCCTCCTATGTATCAATTTTTGTGATCCCTTGTGAGAAAGCGCTCCGGGTATACTCCCAGACAGACGGGCACACACCGCCGCAAGGGGGTACCCCCTTGCAATATAAATAGAACCACTTGTCTCATGCCTGCTGGAAAGGCACTCTCACAGTTTGCATTATAGCAACCTCTTTCATTAATGTCAAGTAAATTGCTGTATATTTTTTGCAAATTTATAAAATTTATTTTTATCCATGTGTGGTTTAATTTCCCATTTTTCTGTGGCACTCGCGGCAAAAAGAACCTCTTTGCTTTTCCCCAGCCTTCCGCTATAATGGCATCATAAAAGGGGGAGAAGAACTATGGGGGAAACCACCAGTAAACTATTTCAAAAGCTTTGCAGCCCCGGCGGCAGAGCCCTTTTGGACCAGCCATTAACCGCTCCCAGCTGCGCCCAGGCTCTGCGGAATCTGCTGGACCGAGCAGACATCTCTGCTTCAGACTGGATCACTGCGACGGACATCAGCCGCTCTTATGGCTACCAGATCCTGCGGGGTGAACGGATTCCAGGCAGAGATATCCTGCTGCGCACCGCCTTGGCTCTCCACCTGTCCGTGGAGGAGGCTCAGCGGCTCTTGACCCTGGGGGGGTGCGCCGCCCTCTATCCCCGGCTCCGCCGGGACGCGGCGGTGATCTTTGCCTTGAATCAAAGTCTGTCCCTTCTGGAAACTGAGAGTCTGCTCTCCTCCCTGCCGGAGCGGAGCCTTTACGCCGGGGAGGCCTGAGATGGAGCTGAGAGAGCAGTTCCTGCAGGAATACCGCACCCAGGCGCTGGACTGCCTGACCCTGCCGGAGGGATTGATTGCCCAGTACTCCCCCGTCTCCTGTCTGAAAGATGGGGAGCGGAGGGTGTACCTGGTTCAGGATCAGGCCGGCTGGCTGGCCGTGCTGAAAATTCAGCCCACTGGCCGGGAGGATACCCTGCGGCAGGAATACGATCTTCTGCGGGAGCTCCGCCATCCCCAGATCCCCCGGCCTCTGACCTATCTGGAGGCAGATGGGCTGGAGTATCTGGTGCGGGAGTACGTAGAGGGCATCAGCCTTTACGAGTGGGTCACGGCCCGGGGCCCTCTGGCCCCAGAGCAGGTCAGAGCCACCGCCATCTCCATGTGCCAGGTGCTCCAGGACCTCCACAGTCACAATCCCCCTGTGATCTGTCGGGATGTCAAACCCCAAAACGTGGTGCTGGACCCCGCCGGACGCTGCCATCTCATCGACCTGGGTGCCGCCCGGCGCTACCGGCCCAATCAGACTGGAGACACCGTGTTTCTCGGCACCGAGGCCACAGCACCGCCGGAGCAGTTCGGCTACCAGCAGACAGACCAGCGCTCAGACATTTACAGTCTGGGCGTGCTGCTGCGTTTTCTGCTGACCGGCAGCTTTGCCCCCGCGGCCTGCCCGAAAGGACCGCGGTTTTTGTTACGGGCCATCCGGCGCTGCACCGCCTTTGACCCCAAGGACCGCTATCCCTCCGCCTGGGCTGTCCTGCTGGCCCTGCGGATGCGGCCCGCATACATCCTTGCCGGAGCGGCGGTGCTGCTGTGCGCCGCGGCGCTGACCGCCGCCCTGTGGAATCCCCCCGGTTCCACGGAGGGCGCCTCCCTCCCGCAGGCCGACGGGCTTACCCAGGCGGCATCTGTTTCCCAAACCGACTCCGCCCAGGTCACGGGGACTTCGGACCTGCTGGCGGCCGCCCTGCGGCGGGAACTGGGCCTGAAGGCAGGCGAACCCGTTCCGGCGGAGCGGCTGGGGGAGGTGGAGCAGCTGCTGGTATGCGGTCAGATGCTGGCGGAGACTCTTCCGGCCCATGAGGCGACACGCGGCACCAACCATGACCCCAATTGGCGGAATCTGGACGACGGAGACATCTGCTCCGGCGACCTGGAAATTTTGGCGCAGTGCCCCAATCTGCGGGTGCTGATTCTGGACTACCAGCAAATCACCGACCTTTCTTCCCTGGCGGGACTGCCCCTGGAGTATCTCAGCCTCACAGGCAACCAGATCACGGATCTGACTCCACTGGCAGGCTGTCAGTCTCTGCGAGTGCTGGATTTGGGGGAAAATCCCGTGCGCTCCGCGGATGTGCTGTCACAGCTTCCCGCCTTGCGGGAGATCAACCTGGACGCCACCGGCATTACCTCAGTGGAAGTTCTGGCTGGTACGGCCATTGAATGGCTGAGCATCCGGGATACGTGGATAACGGACTTCACGCCTCTGGAGAACTGCCCCTCCCTCGCCCATCTAATCGTAGGGCAGCTGCCCGGCGGGGCGGCAGAAACCCTGTCCGGTCTGACAAATCTGGAGGAGCTGCGGCTCTACTCCACTTCAGGTGTGGACCTGTCGCGGTTCACCGGTTTCCAGCGGCTTCAGGATCTGGATCTGTATGGCTGCACGCTGGTCCATCCTGAGGCCTTAACCCAGCTGGCCAGTCTGCGGTTTCTAAATTTGGGGGAGACGGGGCTCAGCGACCTGTCCTTTCTGCCGGATCTGCCCGCTTTGACGGAGGTGGACCTGCGACAGGACCCTCTGTCGGACCTCTCCCCCCTGCTGGAATGTCCCTGGCTCACCCTTCTCACGCTGAGTCCCCGGCATCAGTCCCTGGCCCAGGAGCAGCTATCACAAGCCTCTTTCCAAATTCAATACAGGTATCATTGACACACTGTATACGCTTTCTTTTGTCAAGGGCGCCCTGGGGGCGCCCTTTTTGATTTTGGGCGGAACAAGAGCGCCGGAGGCATTGGCCTCCGGCGCTCTTGCCGTTTGGAAATATGCGCTTACACGGCGGTGGTCTGATAGAACCGCCACAGGATGGCCGCGAACTGACCCCGGTTGGCGGTGCCGGTCGGGTTCAGGGTGCCCTGGGTGGTGCCGCCGATGATACCGTTGGCCACGGACCAGGCCATGGCGTCGGTAGCGTAAGAGGCCAGAGAGGCCGCGTCGGGATAGCTGGACAGGTCGGCCTTGGCGGTGGTGTCATAGCCGTACTGGGCCGCAAAGCGGTACAGCAGGGCCACCAGCTGCTGCCGGGTCACGGCGCCGCCGGGATTGGACCCGTCGGAGATGCCGTTGGCCACGGACCAGGCCTTGGCCTCGGCCATGTTGGCGGGATTAGCTCCAGCCATACGGGCCAGGATCATCCACACCTGCTGGCGGGAGACGGTGCCGCTGGGGCTGAAGGTGGCGGCGGAGATGCCGTTCATGTAGCCGTTTTCATAGGCCCAGGCGATCTCCGTACGGGCCCAGTGGCTCTCGTCCACATCGGTGAAGGGCCAGGTGGTCGCCGCGGACTTGGTGCCCACCACATACAGGGAGAAGTGCTTGGTCTCGAAGGTGAGCATGCCGGTGCGGCTGTTGTAGGTGGTGTCGCAGGGCGTGATGTTGCCGTAGTCGTCCATGAACCAGACCACCACATCCTCGGCGTCCACGCCCTTGGGCAGGTCGTAGGAAACCGTGACCGTGGCGGTGCCGCCGCGGAAGTCGGAGATGACCTTGCTGCCGCTGACCAGAGTCAGGCTCAGAACCGGGGAGTCGCCCACGGCCTCACGCTGGAGCTTGTTCAGGTCAGAGTTCTTGACCGGGGCCACGGTGAGGGTGACCTTGCTGCCGGCCTGATCGGCCACGGCGGTGATGGCGTCGGAGTCCAGCGTCACGTCGGCCACGCCGGAGGTGATGGTGAGGGTGGCCTCCCGGTCGCTGCCCAGGTCCTCCAGGGCATTGGCGGGAAGGGTGACCTCCAGGGTGTCGCTGCGCTTGGGCGTGCTGATGGCGATTTCCACGGCAGGGGCGGTGCCCTTGTCCTTGGCGGTCTCTAGGGCGCTCTCCACGGCCTTGTTCAGGTCGGAGGAGCTGACGGAGGCGCTGGCGGTGGTGCCGGACAGCTCCGGGGTCACGCCGGTGGTGACGGTGGTGGTGCCGCCGGAGGTGGAGGGCTTCGACACGCCGGAGCTGCTGGAGCCGCTGTCGTTGTCGGAGGACACACGGTAGGGCGTCAGGCTGCCGGTGACAACGTTGTAGTTGGCCGCGTCGTCGGGCGTGAAGGTCCACTTGTAGGAAACGTTGGCCTGAACCACAGTGTCCTCGCTGTCTTCCCACTTGATCTCGCCGTCCACCTTGAAGCTGCCCATGGTCAGGGCCGCGTCCTTCAGGGTCTTGCCGGGCTCCTTGATGGATGTGTAGCCGGGGGAGCCGGCGGGAGTGGCCTTGTTGATGGTAACGGTGACGGTGGCGGTGGCATTGGCATAGATATCCGTGTTCTCCGGTGTGAAGGTCACGGACACAGAATGTGTCCCCGCGTTGGTGGGAACCGTGGAAGTCCAACCCCAGGTGCCCTTCACGGTCGCGCCCTCATAGACAGCGGTGCCGCGGATGAGGCTGGCGGACACGGGGCTGCCGGTGTAGGTGGTGGTGATGTCCTTTACGGTCAGGACCGGCAGGAACTTGTCTACGACCGTCACGGTGACGGTGATGGTGTAGTCGTTGTAGTTGGGGGCGCCGGTCACGGGGATGGTGATGGTGGCGGTCTTGTCTACATTGGCCTCACTGTCCACAAAGACGAAGGACAGCACGCCGTTGCTCAGAGCGGGAGTGCCGTTCAGGACATTGCTCGCGTCGCTCACGGTAATCGTTCCCGCGGTGCCGCCGGCCAGGTCGAGGGCCACAGTGCCGGTGGTGCCGTAGCGGGCATCGGCGGAGACTGTGGTCATGGCCGCGCTGGCCTCCGCCTTGGTGATGGTAAAGTCGGCGGTGGCGGTGCCGGTGTAGTTGCCCTGGCCGGTGACGGTGACGGTGTAGGTGTCCGCATTGATGGCCGTGGGGATGGACACCGTGTAGTCGGTGGAAGCCGTCAGGGTGTGGCCGTCCATCACCACGCTTGTGACAGAGACAGGCGCCTGGGTGCCGGTGTAGGTCACGGAGGCGCTGCTCAAAGTGACACTCCCGCTGGTGGAGATGTCCTTGGGCTCAATGGTAAAGGTGGCCTTGGCCTCGCCGTACTCGGTCTCGCTTTCGTAGACGGCGGTGACGGTGTAGGTGCCCGCGTTATACACGACCTCCTTGAGGTCCTCCAGGGTGGCGTAGGTCTCACCGTTGTAGATGTAAGTGATGGTGCCGCCGGTGGCCGTGTTGGCCGCGGTGGCTGCGGTGAACTGCGCGCCCAGGGCGTAGCCCTCGGGAACGTAGGTTTGATCATCCGCGTTGTTGAAGGTCACGGTCACCGGATTCTTGTCGGTGACGGTGACGTTGACGGTGGCGGTGGCGGGTTCGTGGTTGTTGTCCCCGGCGTAGGAGACGGTGATGACGGCGGTGCCTTCCGCCACGGCGGTGATGGTGCCGTCATCGCTCACCTCGGCGACGCTGGGCTTGCTGCTGGTGTACTCCAGAGGCAGGCCGGCGGGCGTGGTGGTGGGGCTCAAGCGCCGGGTGGTGCCCTTGACCATGGTCAGGCTGTTATCTACTGTAATGGCAGGTGTCGCCTTGTCGATGGTGAAGCTGCCCAGATCCAGGTCGGCGGCGGCGTACGTATCGCCCTTCGCCACCCGGAGGGTCACGTCATAGGTGCCCACGTTGACGGGCTCATCCTCACCGCCGTTGTAGAGGACGGTATACGCACCCATGCCGGTGATCCCGTCCTTGGGAGTGACGGTGACAACGTGCTTACTTCCGTCGTACTCAACGCTCTGAGGCAGGTCGTAGGTGAAATCGCTCAGGGTGGGCTGCTTCAGGACGGTGATCTCCACGCTGTCCTGACCGTAGTACTCATCATCCTCATAGGTGACGGTGATGGTGGCGATGCCGGGGCCATTAACCCTGACCGTGAAGGCTACTGTTTGGCCACTTGTTGAGTAGTTTAGCATGTCCAGCACATCAGGGTCACTGCTGCTCCACCCCCAATACGCGCTATCGGACGAAGTGCACTCGGTTTGGGCATGCAACTCGAAGTAGTTTTCACCTTCGCCCATGACCACTTCCGTGGGTGCGTCAGTGATGGTCACCCCGGTGTCCGGCTTGTTGACGAGGTAGATTTCAAACTGCTTGCTCACATCGCCGCATTTGGCGGTCAGGGTGGCGGGGCCTGA